>DUGT01000037.1:1962-8216 GCA_013331275.1 Methanosarcina sp.
TACTTACCTTTTTGAATTTACTTTCCTTTTTTAATATACTTACCTTTTTTAATTTACTTACCTTTTTAAGCTATAGGGAGATTAGCTACGTAACAATTTTCTACAAGTACTTTTTTCTTTCATTGATCCATTCAAAAAATTTTAGTTCCTGAATTCATTCATTCGTTCACTCATTCATCAGCCTCGGCACACAGGTGCTTATGCCGTATTCCAATACCTCTCCGAATTCCTGGAGGGCTTCGTAGAGACGGAACTGCTGGGAGTAAGGGGCAATTGCAAAAACGGTATCCCCGAGCATGGCCTGAGAAGCAAGTCCACCATTTGCGTTTGCAGCTTCGATCACATCTTTTGCCTTACTGCTCATAAGACCGGTTTTACTGGCGAAAGTTTTTGCCTGACACATGAAGTTCTCAAGAGTAGGTTTTTTAAGAAGCTCGGACATGGCTTCTTTTCCTGCGCTATTAATTTTTAAGGCTGCAGCTTCATCCCTCAGGACTGAACCGGTAGAAATTTCGCCAAGCACGATACAAAAAACCCTAGCTTCGGGAGCCGGAATTCTATCCACAAGCCCGTACTCGGGCCCGCCGGGCTGCAGCCTAATCACTACTCCACCGCTGGACTGAGCAGCAATATCTCCAAGTCCGCTGCAATTGACAACTTCAGCCACGTGGGCATATTCAGTCAGGCTTTTTACGGTCTGGTCCAGGGAAAGCGCATTGTTCAGGGCATAAGCGGTCCCGAGAGCTCCTGCACCTGAAGCTCCAAACCCGCATCCAATCGGGATTTCTGCCCAACTTTTTATTCTCACAGGCACTTTGGTCATCATCTCTGCGACCGTTCGAGTAGTTCTGCCTTCAACTCTTTTTCCATTAAGAAAAATTTCGGTCTTTTCTACAGATTTACCGATCTTTATTTCGGTGGTCACGCCTCCGTTCAGGACGATTCCGCAGCCTGTGGAACCCTTACGATGAGGGTTTTCATGCTCATGGATATGGAAAAAACCTGTTATGTGTCCCGGAGCATAGGCCTTTGCCTGAATGTCTGCTCCTTCACTCTCATATGTATACATAGAAAACGCCTTTTTGCTACTTCAATCATTTTTTCAAAGTTCGTTCATGTTTTGCAGGATACTTTGCAAAATGCTTCCGGATTTTTGTAAAGGATTTTTGTAAAATACTCTGGGATACTTTGCGGCAGATTTTTACTTTAACAGACTGACTACCTCTTCAAGGATACAGGCTGCAAGTTTGCGTTTGTTCCCGCTTACGTGCCTTGGTTCACTTTTTTCCCGTTTAAGCAGATATATTTCATTCTCCTCAGTGCCCATTCCGCCTCTGGCAACGTCATTTGCTGCAATCAGGTCCAGTTTTGACGTTTTAAGGGTTGAAACTGCCCTTCTGAGGAGTTCGTCTTTTTCAATTCCGGTTTCAGCCTTGAAACCTATAATCACGAGGTCAGGATACCTTTGACGGCATTCTTTAATCAATTTGCGGGTGGGTTTCAGTCTCAAGGTGAGTTCTCCTCCCGATTTTATTTTTTCGGGAGAAGGTTCGGCTGTATAGTCTGCAATTGCTGCCGAACTGATAAGGACATCGTACCCTTTCTCAAGTTCCGAGAGCACGGCATCGGTCATTTCGGCGGCGCTCTCTGCAAAGATCTCCCTGATCCCTGCAAACCCAAGTCGGTCCCTATGAACCAGGGTTACATTAGCTCCATCGCGGTAAGCTTCAAGGGCAAGTTCCCTACCGGTTTTACCTGAGGCTCGGTTCGTGAGAATTCTGATGGGATCCAGGCTTTCGGCAGTAGAGCCGCTCGTAATAATTATCTTTCGGTTTTCAAGGTTTTTGCTTCCAAGAGCTCTTTCTACCTCAAGCACTATTTCTTCATTTGCCGCAATTTTTGCGACGCCTTCTTCAAGCCTGGGGCCCACAATAGAGATTCCCCAGCTTTTCAATTTTACCAGATTTTCAGATACAGCAGGGTGCCTGAACATTGATTCATGCATTGCAGGAACAATCATCACAGGTACACCAGAGCCAAGGGCAGTTGTTGTAAACGAGGTAACAGGAGTGTCATCTATTCCGTATGCGATTTTTCCTATGGTGTTTGCGGTTGCAGGAGCTATAAGGAGAAGGTCGGCTCTACCCTTAAGCCCGCAGAACTCCACATGCTCAACCCTGCCTCCAAGTTCGGTAATTGTTGGATTTCCCGTAGCATAGTGCAGGGCATCAGGGTGCAGGATATGTGTAGCAGCCTCTGTCATAACAGCATGGACTTCAGCCCCGTTTCTTATCAGCTCTCTGGCAAGCTCAACTACCCTGACTGCGCCAATACTTCCCGTAACGCCAAGAACTATGGTTTTTCCTGCAAGGGAATAGCTCTTTTGCCCCTGGATCCAGAGTGTGGGATGGAACTTTTCGGCTCTGGACCTGGTGAACTTTTGCTTTTCTTCGTTATCCATTTCATCTACTCAATCCGGTCCCTTTGACCGAGGCTTTCCTGATTAGGATCCTTCTGCCTGTCTGGGTTTAAAAATCTTTCAATTGGGTTCTCAATGGGATTCTCATTCAGGCAGCGGAGTGATCTAAGGTATAAGCTGGACAATAATCTCTTAAATCAGCTTGCTTTTCAGAAAATGTTCCTGAAAGCAAAGTGACATTCAATACGATATTATTAAAACTTTCGAAATAATAAGGATAAAATTGATAAGGAAACTTTATCGAAAGTTTTATTTTATTAATTCGGTATCTAAGTCAAAAGTAACAGAGTGGGAGGAAGACAAATCAGCGACAAAAAAACAAAAAAAGAAGCCACTGAAGTTACGAAAAAAGGATTAAGCATATTTCTAGGGAAAATTTCAGGAAAAGAGCAACTCGAACTTGAAATCGACAGGCTTAACTCGCATGTAATTACACTGGAACTCGATTTACAAAGTTCAAGAAACCAGCTTGAAAAAAAAGAAGTTCTTGCAAAGCAGGCAGTTTCTGACAGGCAGGAAGCTGAAATTCTTTTAAACCAGGAACGTATTCGAACCCGAACTCTTTCCCACGAGCTCGAAACAATTCGGGCCGAGTCCCAAGGTAAACTGAAATTTCGCGGAACTGATACCTTGAGTCTGCAAGCTATTCAGACTTACTTATCCAAACTTAAGTCCTTCCATGACCCTGCAGGCGGCCTGCTGACCGCTTACCTGCCTCAGGGTACTCGACTTTCAGGAGTGATAAGTGAAAAGGTTTTTGAGCGTGTGGAAGAAGAAACCCGTACCCTTCTTGACAGGCTTGAGCCCGATACTGGTCTTGCATTTTTTTATGATATTCACCGCATGGTCTGCGAAGCTATAGTTCCTCCTTTTCCGATTACTTCCCCAGCCTGGCAGCTTGGGCACAGTTTTGATGTATCTTTGCTTGAAGAGATCTTAAGTAAGGACTACCGTATGCTCGTTCTTGTCCTGCATGCAGGGGAATCCTTCATAGGTTTTGCTCCCGATGCGCAGGTTTTCGATACTGAGGAACTCATCCGCAGCAGTGTAAAAGAGAAGCATAGCAAAGGAGGCTTTAGCCAGCGCCGCTTCGAACGCCTCCGGGAAGAAGATATTGCACACCACATGGACAAAGTCCTCGAAGCCCTTTATAGAATTCTTGAAGAGAACAAGCTAATTGACTGCGTTATTCTGAGCGGGGATTTTCAGCTAATTGGGGAAATCCGGAAGCGCCTTCCTTTCAATCTTGAGATAATTGAAAAGCCATCTGACATCAGGGTCGAAAAAGCAAGCGGTGAAGAAATTCTCAGGACTGTTTTAAGCTCAAGAAGATATCTGCTTTGAACTAATATTTACTGTAAGGTTTAGAGAAAGATATTGTTGTAAACTTCTAAAGTACTATGTAGGGATGGAATACTTTAAAACATTGAGGAAAAAGGACTGATTTCTACTCTTTGGTTGCATTCTTGATATAAGCAGTTACAGCTTTCTTTGGTAATGAGAAGGAGTGATTATAATAATATTCTATGGTTTGGAGCCTGACGATATTGAACTTGATGAGGAAGGTATGAAAAATGTAAGTTCTTGGCTAAAACATGGCTTGGCTAAAATATAGCTTGGCTGCTAGAAGGAGTCAATAATTAGATCCCGTAATCGCGACTATATATTAGATCTCATAATCGTGACTATAGCCACGCATTCGAAGAATAAGCGTTGTATGAAGTCGCTACTTTTTTAGTTGTTTGAATTTCTTAAATATATTTTTAGTGTACAGAACACGCTTTTATTATCATTTCAGATTCTGATATTAAGTTCTATAACAAACCTATAAATCTGAAAGATAATATAAAAACACTAATTATAAAAAACGGAAAATAAATAATTGGATTACGAAGTAGCCATTGCAATAAGGAGTAGTTATTGCAATAAAGGTTACCTTATAAAGGTCACACTATTTTCTTAAAACAAATATAAAAAACCAATAGAGAACCTTTATGGAATGTGGGGGGAAGTTATGAGAGCTGTTGTATATAAAGGACCAAAAGACGTCGCCGTAGAAGAGGTAGATGATCCAAAGATAGAGAATCCCAGAGATGCTATTATTAAGCTCACTTCGACTGCAATCTGCGGAAGCGATCTCCATATGTATGATGGAAGGACAGTTGCAAAACCCGGTACTGTGCTTGGGCACGAGCCTCTTGGAGTTGTAGAGGAAGTTGGAGATGCTGTTACATCTTTTAAGAAAGGAGACCGCGTTGTTGTCACCTTTAACATTGCCTGTGGACACTGCTTTAATTGCGTTAAAGGCTTTACGAGTGCTTGCCTGACTGTTAATCCAGAAATTGCAGGTGGAGCATTCGGATATGCTAAAATGGGCCCATATAAAGGGGCACAGGCTGAGATGTTGAGAGTACCGTTCGCAGATCTTAACTGTACCAAATTACCTGGAACAGCAGGAGATAAATGGGAAGATGATTTTGTCCTGCTGGCTGATATCTTTCCAACTGGCTACTATGCCACCAAGCTGTCTATGGTACAGCCCGGAGCTTCAGTCGCAGTTTTCGGTGCCGGACCTGTTGGTTTGCTTACAGCTTATTCAGCACTGCTGCAAGGAGCAGCTCAGGTATTTGTAGTTGATTACATCCCTGAGAGACTGGACCTTGTCAAGAATATAGGCGCTATACCTATTGATTTTACCAAAAGCGACCCTGTAGCCCAGATTAAGGCGATACTAAGTGAGAAAGAGGGAACTTCAGAGCCAATGCCACCAGAAGAGCAAAAAATGGCAACAGTCCTGGGTAGCATGGATCCCTCAGGTAACGATCCTGTGACCGAAATTGAGATAATGAGGGCCGGAAACCCGGCAATTATTGGGTCATGGCTGCCAGGGGAGGAGAAAATGAAAGGAGTAATGTGCGGCATTGATGCGGTTGGCTATCAGGCCAGAGACAGAAATGATCCCTCAAAAGAAAAACCTACACAGGTATTAGACGACCTGATAAGGTTAATCAACCCAACCGGGCACCTTGGAGTTATCGGTGTTTATATGGCAAACGATCCTGGAGCCACCGATGAACATGCCAAGAAAGGAGAATATATGCTTCCCTTCGGACAGCTCTGGGAAAAAGGTATGAGCGTTGGAACTGGCCAGACGCCAGTAAAAGCAATCCATGAAATGCTCAGAGATATGATAATTGGAGGACAAGCAAAGCCCAGCTTTATAGTAAGCCATAGCATCTCCTTTGATGAAGTTCCTGATGCCTACAGGGAGTTTGATCAACGTGTGAATGGCTATACAAAGGTGATAATCAAACCTCAAAAGTAAGATCTTTAGAATCAAGAGTGTAAGAAAACATTCAACCATAGCGTAAAAGACACTCAGTCATAGTGTAAGAAAACATTCAGATATAGCATAAAAGACACTTTAGATGTAATGTAAAAAATACTCAGCCGTATGAGGAAAACTTTCAAGTGCTGTTCAGAGAGAGTGAAGAAGTGAAAGCGGCTTTCCGCTTTCATTTATCCGATATTTTACGTAATGTTAATACTTTTCAGAAAGCCAGTTATGTCTCTTTTAATGCCGGCAAAACATCTTTTCCGTAAGCTTTGATGAAAGCTATCTGGTCCGAGGCTTTTGAATGGACATATATATGGGTGAAACCTGCTTCAATATATTTTTTTATAAACTTGATGTGATCTTCCGGATTTTCGGAAAAACAGCCCTGTTTCCTAATTGTTTCAAGACCCACAACTTTTCCATTTTGAGCAGACATTT
>DUGT01000163.1:0-1069 GCA_013331275.1 Methanosarcina sp.
TTCTACTATTGTGTTTATAAAATAAGCTTAAAAGTAAATATTAATACTCTTCCTAATATAAATTTCTCATTATCCTCTATCTGATTGATTATCCAGAATGCCTGAATATCTAACCTGGATGATTCTCTCACTTGCCTGGTGTTAATATAGGGAAATATTAAATCTTAAGTCTTTACAAACTCCTGGACATATCAACTGATTACTAAAAAAGACCAATAATAATCATATCTTTTTATTGACTTGATTCTAACGCGGTTAAAAATACGGAGTGATTTAAATGCCTGGAATAGATTTAAAAAAAGAGAATAAAGAGCTATATAATCCATCTGCAAAAGAAGTGTCAATTGTAGATGTTCCTGAAATGAATTTTCTAATGATAGATGGTGAAGGCGACCCCAATATATCACAGGAATACCAGGACTCTATAGAAGCATTGTTTTCAATATCTTATAAGGTTAAATTTATCTCTAAAAAAGAGAACTCGCAAGATTATGTGGTAATGCCTCTTGAAGGACTCTGGTGGGTTGAAAATATGAAAGAATTCACCATTCAAGATAAAAGTGGCTGGAAATGGACCGCAATGATAAGACAACCAGACTTCATAACAAAAGACGTGATAAAAAAGGCCGTACAAGAAGTCGAAAAAAAGAAAAAACTACCTGCACTTTCCAGAATAAAATTCCAAAGCCTGCATGAAGGTTTATCAGCCCAGATAATGCACATTGGCCCATACTCTCAGGAAGGCCCGACTGTAGAGAAACTACATAATTTTATTGAAGAAAAAGGATATGAGTTTAATGGAAGCCTGCCTGGTGAGAAACACCATGAGATATACATAAGCAACATGCTCAGAACAAAGCCGGAAAAACTTAAAACTATTATCAGGCAACCCATGAAAAGGAGAAGTTAAAATAACGAATTGATGGCAAAATAATCAAAAGGTAACAAACAATAAGCGGATAACAAACAATAAAAAATAACAAGCAATAAGCGGATAACAAACAATAAAAAATATCAAACAATAAAAAATAACAAACAATAAAAAAATAACAAACAAGAACGGATAATA
>DUGT01000163.1:1229-2807 GCA_013331275.1 Methanosarcina sp.
AAGAACGGATAATAAACAATGAATAAAGATTGAAATCCATTGAAAGTTGCTTAAGATACCTCTTTTGTTCAGATTTATGTTTACCTTATTTTTCTACAATTATTAAACTTAAGGAAAATTTATTCTATTGTATTTATTTAGATTCCAGCTATCTAATATAGAGATAGGCAGGAGCAAAATTTACTTTTTATCAGAAAAATAACATTTGTTGAAGTCAAACTATGTGAGAATCTCACTAATTTATAATATTTGAAGGAACTGAAATGTTGACCGAGGATGAAATCTTTGCCAACGAAACTTATATTCTGGATCTCTTAAACGAAATTGAGAGAGAAGGAATTAAAGATTACATCCGGTACATTGAAAGCTCTGATTTCTTTTCTGCACCAGCAAGTACAAAATATCATAGAGATTATCCTGGCGGACTTGCGGAACATTGCCTCAATTTATTAGAACCGCTGAAATTATCGAACTCCCGCCTTAAGGAAAAAGAGCAACTTCCCGAGGATTCTTTAATTATTATTGCTTTGTGCCACGACGTTTGTAAAGAAGGATTATATATGGGATATTATGGAAATTATCGGACGTTGCCAGATCATCCTGCAAATAATAAGCATTCAATTCTTTCTATTGAAAGAATTAAAAAACATATAAAACTTACACGCAATGAAAGGGATATAATCCTTTATCATATGGGACTTTTTTCATGCTATGAATATGGTATGGAGTATACTCCAGAAGAGTTGTTGAGAGCTATAAAAAGACACCCTCTTGTACAGATTTTTGCAGCTATTGATATGGAAGAAACTCACTGGCAAAGGTAAAGGTCAAGCTTTTTAAGATAAGCCTTTAAGCTTTTAAGATAAAGCCTAAGCTTTTACAAACTATCACCTTACTGACCTGAGTAACTCTCTTTTAACAAACATTTGATTTGAATTCTTTTTATATTAAACTAGAGTAGTAGTAAAGAGGGAATAAAAGAGGATGAGAAATTAAATTGGGAAAGGCTTTGAAAACCTAAATTTAGAAAATGAACTTATCAAGCAAGGAGTAAGACAGCCTGAGATCGAAAGAAACTCTGAGAAAATAAAGTCACAATATGGGAAAAATCATAATATGGGGGAGAAAAAGTAATGCAAGCAAGCACTACTGAAGTTCAGAGCATTTTAGGAAATGTAAAATATCCTGCAACTAAGAACCAGGTCATCGACGAAGCCCGAAAACAGAATATTAGTGGCGACACAATGCAAACTCTTGAGAACATTCCAGACAGGGAATACAACAGCGCTGATGACGTAGTGAATGAATTTGAAGGTTTTCAAAAGGCTGTAGAAGCTTTCCATAAAAGGAAATATCCTGCAACAAAACAGGAACTAGTCAATGAAGCTAGAAATCTTCATGTCCGCGATGTAATAATAAGAGCTCTTGAAGCCTGCCCGGATAAGGAATACTCCAGCCCTGATGATGTTATCAAAGAATGCAGAGCCAAAATCCAGAGCAGATAATTCGGTTTTAGAACAGGTTAGCCGCCAAAAGCAAAAGATTAAAGCAGAGAATAAAACAGAAGATTAAAGCAGA
>DUGT01000163.1:2963-4756 GCA_013331275.1 Methanosarcina sp.
AATTAAAACAGAAGGTTAAAGCAGAAAACTAAAGTAGAAAGTTAAAGTAGAAAACTAAAGCCGAAAATTAAGCAGAAGACCAAAAACATGAATTTTTGTTTATGGGAAAACTATAACTTCGGTTCAGACCGCCTTTGGTTTTGAATTTTTAGGAGGGGAAAATAGCCCCTTAGATTTTCTCTCAAAAGATAATACTTATCCATCAGGATATGAGTCTGGAAGGAAATATATTAGAGAAATAAACAAAAGTTAGAGAACAAATATAGGATAATCTAGTCTTTTTTTTGAATATAGGCTAATATAGTCCTTATTTTCAATTTTCGGGCAGTCAATTCAAACAGGCGTCATATGCTGAAACAAAATATTTCTTTCTAAACAGCCAATATTCGGAAAAGAACTGAGCTCTCCAGATTTTAGAATATAGATATTCAACCTATCCCAAAACACTATCTAATATACTATTACCGCCAATATTATAACTCCTATTCTAGCATTATATTGGTTTTGGGATAGGCTCATTATCAGATTTTCAGATAATTGGTTCTTTATCCTTCCCAAGTTTATGAAGAATAGAGTTTTTGAGATTCAAAGCATTTGTGTCTTCCGCATTAATTCTTAAAGTATTCTCTACTGCAGACAGTGACTGCTTATATCTTCCGAGTTCAAAGAGAATAGACCCTTTGTTGAACCAGGCTTCAGGTCTGTTTGGATTGCCCTGCAGCGCTTTATCAAATGCCTTTAATGCTTTTTCAGGCCTATCAAGCATATAAAGAGTAGAACCTTTGAAACTCCAAACGTTTTCATTTTTAGGGTTAATCTCAAGAGACTTATCAAATGCTTCTAAAGCCTCTTCATATCTACCAAGAGTGTAAAGAGCAGAGCCTTTATAGCTCCAGATATCTGCATCATCCGGGTTGATTTCAAGACATTTATTAAATTCTTCCAGAACTTTCACATACTTATCCGGTTCGTAAACCTGCCTGTCTCTGTACCCCTTACCGCTGTCTCTGTACCCCTTACCGGATGCTTCAGGAGAGTTATATGGGAGAGTATTCAACTCTTTAATCAGACTTTCGTCTTGGAGTGTAGACAACATGTTTCTATATTTCTGGATTTCAACGTCCTCTGGATAGAGTGAAAGGATCTCGTTAAGTGCATCCAGTGCCTCTTTATATCCTCCAAGCTTGAATAAGGCAAGAGCCTTGAACTTTAATGCATATTTATAGTTTATATTGTCACTCTTTTTCCATAGGTACAGATTTTCTTTAGAAATTACCTCTGGTATAGTTTCCAGGGCACTGTCAAAAGCCTCTATTGAACCTCTGTACTTGCCGGTTTTATAGAGTACTGTGCCTTTAATCAGCCACGCTTCAGTAAAATATTGATCTTCAGTTATTTCTTTCTCAAGAAAGGCCAGTATTTTCTTAATAGTAAAGCTGCTCTCATCTTCTAATGAAAAGTCTTCATCCTGCATTAAAGACCCGATAATGTCAATGACTTCAATATCTTTTTTTCTTTCTTCATACGTTTCTAATCCGATAAATTCCTCTTCATAAAATGAGTCTCTCTTAGAGTGATGAAACTCACGACCTTTATCCGTTGCACTCATATTATCAGAACCCGAAAATATGTTTGTCAGAATTCATTGCCAGAACTCATTATCAGAATTCATTGCCAGAACTCATTATCAGAACCATTATCAGAACCATTATCAGAACAACCGTTATCAGAACCGTTATCAGAACTATCAGAACCATTATTAGAATTCACTATCAGAACTCATTATCAGAACT
>DUGT01000163.1:4882-20015 GCA_013331275.1 Methanosarcina sp.
CAGAACTCATTATCAGAACTCATCATCAGAATTCATTATCAGAACTCATTATCAGAATTTTACTTAGTCGTTTATCAAACGAGATTTGTTGGCTTTACTAAGCTCGCTGACCTTAAACCTGCACTGATTCTCATTAACCCGAAATATTTCCCAAGAAGATATATTTCCCACGGATATATATTTGCAATGTAATATTAAAATATACTTTTTGAAAAAAGATATTGGAAGAAGTAGAGCTCCCTGGTTAAAAATGTTTGATGAAAAAAATCAAGATTTACTTAGCCGCCGATGTCGAATTCTGAGAGAATTTGATAGATTCAAAAATAAGTGAGATTTCAATTAAAGTCATGGAGTCACTTTTGTTGTTAAATAACCGATGTTCATTTGTAATTTGACTAAGAGAAGTAATTTAAACTTTTGGACTAGCAGCTCCTTATATGATTCACCAGTTCTTTTACGCTTTAACTCTCTATTAGGCTCTTTTCGTTTATACTGCATTAAGGTCTACAGCTCTGGCTTCAGGAAAACTTTCTACGAGCATCCGTACGGTTTCGGGATGACAAGTGAAGTAAAAGATCTGGTTGTCCGACGCAAGACCCTTTATGGCTTCACAGGTACTTTTGCAACGTACAGGATCAAAGTTCACCAGAACGTCATCAAAAATAATCGGAAGAGATTCCGAATGTCTGCCGAATTCTCTGATGAAACCGAAACGTAGGGAGAGATAAAGCTGTTCGGTCGTTCCCCGACTGAGTTCCTGAATGCTCTTCTGACGCCCATTCCGGTCTTCAACATATATTTCGGTAGAGTTGAGTGGAGAATAAATCCTTGTGTACCTGCCTCCGGTAATTTTTGAGAAAAAAGCCTGTGCTTCCACGAGAACTGCAGGCTGTCTTTCCTTTTCATAGACTTTGACTGTTTTAGCAAGGATCTCACGGGCTAAAACCAGAGAGGCCCATTCCCTTGACTTTTCGTGGAGTTCTTCTAACAGGCTTTCCTGCATTACCCTTGCCAGGGAACCTTCACTTCCATGTTCAAGCTGTTCAATCTTGTTTCGTATCGCTCCACGACTGTCTATAGTATTCGAGATTTCTTGTTCCAGGGTTTTCAGGCACTCCTCAAGCCTTCGACTCTCTTCTTCCAGGCATGAGAGATCAGAGGCTTGCAGTTCATCAACAAAAAGTATATATTCTTCGTCATCTCTGGAAACCCGCCGGATTTGCTGTTCAGCTTCTCTTTTCCTAGTTTCCAGTTCGGTTCGTTGAGTCCATAGCCTGCTGTTTTCATAGAATGCTTCTTCCGTTTCTGCATAACCTGAATTGAGAAGAAACGCAAGTTCTTCTGCAGCTTCTTTGTACTTATTCCGAGATGCATCAAGTTCAATTTTGAGTTCTGCGGATTTTGTTTTCAGCTGCTGCAGGTTTCTTGCCTCATCGGATGCCTTTTCAAGGTCTAAACGGAGTTTTTCAACCTGGGAGTCAAAAGAGAGTCCGGAAAGAGGAAGTCCACACTCTTGCAGGACTCCAGCTACCTTTGCTTCATAGGCTTCTATCGAGTTTTTGCTGGAATCTATCTGTTCTTCAAGTTTTCGGATAGCTCGCTGTCTATCAAAGCATGTCCGAATTACCGAAAATATTTCAAGCACACTTTCTACTGAAAGCGAGGGGTCAAGCCCGTAAGTCTCAAGCCAGTTATTCCACTTTTCGGATATGGTTTCACGTACTCTTTTTTCCTCGTGGAGCCGGGCTTCTAGCTCTTGTTTTTTACGGTTAAGGTCTTCAGACTCGACCTCAAGTTTTCTCACTCTTTCAGCCTGGTTAAACGCAAAACTTATATCCTCCTGCAGCTTTGCGATTTCACTCTCTAGTGTAACTCCTGAAGAGAACCTTCCACAAGCCTCCAGAATACTAAAGGCTTTTTCTTCGTATTTTTTAACAGCAGCTTCTTTGAGCTTTACCTGTTTTTCCAGTTCTATTATATTCTTTTGTTTTTCCAGGCAGGAACTGATCGCAGAAAAGAGTTCAAGCACATACTCGGGAGAGAGATCCTGGCTAAGCCCTGAAGAAACAAGCCACACTTTCCATTCCTGGAGAACTTCTTCCTGCTTTGCCTCTTCGGCCCTGAGAGTTTCCTTGAGTCCGATGTAACTTGCGTTTAACTTATCCAGCTTCTTCTGGAGCTTTTCCTCCCTCTGGAATAGCTCCGAGGCAGTCTTTAACTCAACCATGACTTTCTGCAACTCATTGGCTTTCTGTTCTCGTATTGAGGAATCAGGAATGTCTTCAAAACCACACTTTTTTGCACGGGTTTTCATGGATACTTTCAATGTAGTAATCTCTTGGTATAACTTTTCCTTTGAGTCCTGTACTTTCTGTTTCTGGGATTCGGTGTTCTCCGGGTGTTCTTCCCCGGCGAGGGGGATCGAGGACTTATTAGTTGCTTTCAAGAAATATACAGCCGCCGTAGCAAAAAGGAGTAAAAATATCACAATTCCGGAAAGCAGAGTGCCGTTAACGCTCTCGTAAATCAGACCAATGCAGCCTGCAAGCAGAATCATTCCTACAGGCCAGAGGGGAAGTCCGCCTTCATATTCGGTTTCCCGGTGCCCCAAAGCTGCAAAAAACATCTCTTCTTTTTCCAGGTTTTTGAGTTCACCTTCTTTTTCCTTCAGTAGAGATTGAGTAACCCTAAGATAACTTACAGCTTCAAGCTCCTGCTTTACCTCTTCAGGTCTTGGAAGAGTCAAGTATACCTCAAATCTCTCTTTCAGAGCCTCGATTTCCTCGTAGACTTCTTTAATTTCCTCACGGGCAAATTCAAGCCTGTCACGGTATCTCTCAATTGTTTTTTCTACCTCATCCATTTCCCTTCGTTTTCTGAGTACAGTTTCTTTTGAAAGAATGGAACGCTCGAAAAGATCAAGGACAGTTTCGTCCCATCCCTTCCCAAGTCCTGACAGAATTTTCCGGAGTTCAGATTTTCTGTCCTGAAGTTCCTGAGTTCCGGAAAGAAGAAAGTCCTTATCAGCCTGGTATTTTTCGATTCCGTTTCCAAGTTCGATAACCCGGTCTCTGTGTACAAGAAGGCCTTCTTCAAAAAGATTATTTTCCTGGAGTATCCTTTCGATGCTGTTAAGAACCTGCTGAAGTTCGTTTCTGGTCTCTTTTACTTTATCTTCAGTTTCCTCTACAGACCTTCGCATCTGAATAACTGATTCCTTTGCAGGGATAGAGCGGTCAAAACGATCCAGAGCATCTTCATTCCAGGCCGGACCGAGTTCCAGAAGAAGCTCAGTAAGCCCGGCTTTTTCCTGCCTGAGATTTATTTTCAGAGAAGGAAACGTTTTTTCTTCAGACCTGTACTTTTCAATTCCGCTTCTCAGTTCCAGCACCGCATCTTTTTGCTGCAGAAGGTTTTCATCAGGGGAAAGACTTATTTCTTTAACAGCATTTTTATCCAGTTCCTGCTGCAGCTTCGAGATAGTCTCCCTTATTTCTCCAATTCGCTCCTGGAGCCTTGTAAGCTTTTCTTCCCCTTTTTCAGGGAAACTTTCAAGCTCAGGTAAGCTTTCAAGAGTTGTTTTTGACTCATTGAGGACTTTCCAGTCTTCCCAGACGGAAATCAAGTTTTGAATGTGGTTTAATTTTTCCCTTATATTCTGAGACTTTTGTCTTAATCGGTTAATTTCCAGAGTTATCTGTTCCATTTCAATATGAAGCGAATCGTATTTCTTCTGGGATCCTTCAAGTTCGGAAATTTTTACTTCAGTTTTTCCTATTTCCCTTAATAGCTCATTTATAAGAGGTTTGCTACCTCTAGGCCTATACAGATTGTTCTCAATGCTGCTGATCGAGTTCATCAGTCCTGAAATAGAAACTCCAACTCCCGTGCCAGCACTGTAGAGTTTACTGTTGATGCTCCGATCGTTAAGGGTTTCGAAACTCTGTAGTTCTTCAAGGCCAAAAGCATAGATATTTTCAAAGACATTTCTGTCCGCATAGTCTAATAGTTTAAGGAGGTCAGCCCTGCCTCCTATATTCCCATCCGGAAGCAAAATCTTTACATCTTCTTTTCTGCCTGCATTTCTCTCTATGACCCATCGGTCTCCGGTAGAGTCAATCACCGCAAGCCTTCCTCCATGCTTTCCTCCTTCAAATGGAGGATAGAGGTTGCAGAGCCTTGTGTTAGGTATACCGAAAAACATTCTACGAATAAAAGTAAATAATGTCGATTTTCCGGCCTCATTTGCCCCTGTAAAAACGACCAGACCTGAGGGAAGATCTTCCATAGACAAGCTGGAAAACTTGCCGAAGCCATCAATATGGATGGCATTAATTTTCATTATCTTCCTCCGTAAGTAAGGCATCAAGCAGGATATTTTCAGCTCTCTGAAGCAGAGAATTCATCTCTTCGTTATCAATTCTGGCAATATATTTTCTTCCGTTCCTGGAACTAAAAAAAAGAGGTGAAAGAAACTCATGGAACTCATTTCGGGCCTTTTCATCAGTCTTCAAGCCCTCTACAATTTTTACCAGATCCCCTACGAAATCTTCCCTTTTCAGAAGAAGCTCTCTTTCTACCGGAAAGAACGTCTCATTTTCAATGCGCTCTATCCAGATGAACTGTTTACTCCAGGTTTCACCTTCCCTGAGCAAACGCAGGAAGTCTTCAAGAAATCCCTCCTGACTGAGAATGTAATGCAGCGGTCCCCTTCCTTTAAGAATAAACCTGCAAATCGCAGATCTTCCTCCTGACTTTTCCCTTATATCGTCAAGCTGGCTTTGAAGGCTTTCTATTAACTCCCCTTCTTTTTCCAGACCTTCTATGGAAATTGCCCTGATATGCCAGCGGACAGAGTCGGTCTCTATAAACCTGGTAGAAGTATCTCCTCCTGAAGAAACATCCACAACAAAGCACCCCCTGGCCCCGGTTTCACCGGGATGCCTGCCCTGCGGATTTCCGGGATATATCACAACCGGAGCTTCTTTGCAAACTATAGAAGGCTTATGGATGTGGCCAAGAGCCCAATAATCATAATTGAGCTCCCTGAGGTCTTGCAGGGTACAGGGTGAATAAGGTGCATGTTCAGGGTTGCTTCCTACGCTGCAATGCAGCAACCCTATGGTAAACGGCCAGTTATCTTCTTTTCTTGGAAAGTTTTTCACAAGATTTTTCATTATGTGCTGTGTCGGATAGCTCATCCCCACTATGACGGCGGCAGTTTCCCCTTCTTTTTTGAATTCCACAACCTCGGCCCCTTCCCCACTCATGATATGTACATTTTCGGGCCATGTAAGGCTTGCCGACCAGCCGTCAAGAGGATCGTGGTTCCCATGGCAGATAAAAACCTGAATCCCGGCAGTTTCAAGCTTCCTGAGTCCCTCTATAAACTTCACCTGCGCATAGAGGCTTTTGTCGGCACTGTCATATATGTCTCCAGCAATAAGCAGAAAATCGACTTCTTCATCCATACAGAGCTCTATAATCATCTCATAAGCCTGAAAGGTAGCTTTCGCAAGCCTTTCCCCAAGCTCAGGATCAATCCCGGAGATCCCAGTAAATGGACTGTCAAGGTGTAAATCCGCAGCATGAACAAAACTCAAAGTCCCGGCCCTGCCAACATCTGCCGACATATTTGTTTTTTTCATTGGAGATACCACTAACATATTTATAATATTTATACCTCCAACTGTATATAAACCCAGTTAAATGTTCTGATTTGAGAGCTTTAGAAGCGAACGTTTAAAACCCTATAAAGTATTTTTGAAGAATCAATTCAGGTAAAAAGTACCCACTGCCAGAAACATTAAGATGGTATGTTCTCCGAGATAAATTTTTTATAGCACAGAAGAAATCTCTTAATCATGGAAGAAACGTACAGGTTTTCAGCTGTCGTTCAGAAGGAAGGAAAATGGTATGTCTCCTGGTGTCCTGAACTTGACATCGCAAGCCAGGGCGAAACAATTGAAGAAGCCATTGAGAACCTGAAGGAAGCAATTGAACTCTACATCGAAGACGAGGACGTCAAAATTCCTGCCACCAGACAGGTTTTTACCACAACGGTAGAAGTCTCTGTCCATGCCAAAACTTCCAACTCCATCAGTTCTTGAAGTAATCAAGGCTCTTAACAGCAGGATTTCAGGTCATATCTCAGAAAGGCAGCCACACCAAAATGAAAAAGAAGAATCCAGATAAACGCTTGTTTTTATCGTCCCGGACCATCCAGAAATTTCGGCAGGGACATTGAAATCAATAATCAGACAAGCCGGGATGACCGATGACGAGTTTATCAAGCGTCTGTAATCAAAAAATGAAAGATTAGAACTTTTTTATTAAAATTCGATTAAATTTTCCTTGGATTTTCTATATTTGATTTCGGAGTTGGCATGTTTTTGTCGTCTTTGAAGGATTTTAATGTGATTTTGTTTATTTTACAGTTGGCTTGATTATGATTTTTTATATTTTTGATTGTAGCATCTTTGACATGATTATGGTGTCCTCGTTCCCTTTATATTTCCATTATGTGCCCATTGTCCCCTCTTGATTGATCACTTTTATTAAAAATCCAGATAAGGTAGCCATAATTCCCTAATTTAGCTATTCCTAGGGGACCTTCTTGCTCTATTTTTCAGGTACCGGTACTCTCACCGGTCAGCTTGCTGACCAGCTTTTCCACAAAATTTATTGATATGACAAAAAAGCAGTTCAATAACTAAAAAAGAATATTGAGATGGCAAAAAGAGTATCCTAACACCTATTTATAAAGTAAATTTGAGATGTAATAGAAAAGCAGTTACACAAAAGGGTCCAGAGATTCGGTTGGTCCAAGCTCTTCTACAATTGGGTGCATGTTCAAATAGAGCATGGGGTACTCCTTCTTGCTCGATCCTTTTACAAGTTTGAAACCGTGCTTTATGTAAAAACCCACAGATTGTGGTTTTGAGTCGACTGTGATGTATCTGCATCCGGCGATATTCGACACTTTTTGAGTCAAATATATTGCAATGTGGAGCATGTATGACCCCACTCCCCGGCCTGCAAAACTTTCGTGTGTGGCTAATCTTGCAAGTTTCAGGGCGGGGTACCTTGAATATGGGAACTTGTCTACACAATCTGAGTTATCGATTGATTTAACCTGTATGGTATCAGTAGTTAAAGTGAAATAACCTGCCAATTGTTCCTGATAGTAACAGACATAGGTCTTGTTGATTAGCTGTTCTTGATTTATCAGGGCGTCGTTTTTTAAAAAATCGTTAAGATCGGAGTTTTCACAGCAAAAAGATGAAACATCGTTTCTCTTAGAAAGAGAATAAGTAACAAGTTCAAGATCCGGTATTTTATGCGGCACGCTTACAACCTGACTGTACTTGCAAGTTTCCTTGCCCGTTTAAACATTTCTATTTGTTGTTTGGTTGCAGGCTTCTTCTCGTTTTCCCAGAATTCCCTAGCGTCCTCGCCTTCCAGGACAAGACCCAGTTCAATTGGCTTTGCCACAATTGTTTCCTCCGCATCTACAAAATGGAATAATAAAATATAAGTAGCTATCTTAATTGGTAATTATCAGCTCGTTATATAAAAAATGTTGCTCAATTTACTTTTTCAAATCTGATGCCGTATCTCCGAAGCAAGGTTTTGTGTGACCGTTGTCGCCTTTCCAGATCTCAGTTGCTCATGAATCTCAGTATGATCAAAACTAGCTTTGGCTCGATTATGGCGCGATTATGGCGTGTTTGTTTTTTATGGCACGATACAACGCTTTTGTAACGTTTTTACGTCTCCCATTATGTTTCCATTTCTCCTTTGGACTGGCCAGTTATTTTTTACAAACCCGGACAAAGCAACCATAATCCCCTAATACAGTTATTCCCAAGAACCTTTTTAATCTCTTTTTCAGGTACCGGGACTCTCACCGGTCAGCAAGCTGACCGGCTTTTCCCACAAAATATATTGAGATGACTAAAAAAGAGCATCTGAATTACTATTAAGAAAAGCTCATAAAGCCCCGAACCTTGATATTTATAATTGTGGGTTTTTGTGGTATCAATGTGGTTTAAGGATTATGCCGCCTTTTGCGTTGGCAAAAGCTACAGCTGATTCTACGGTTCTGTCATCGAATTTCTCTTTGAATTCAAGAGTTTCAGATTTGCCGAGTTGATTAATTCTTTAATTTTCATTTTTAACTTCCCTTATTTCCCAACCAGCCTCTTGTAAGTACCTTTCATTGCCAGAAATAGTGTCCTTGTGTGCAGCAACGCACAATAAACAAGTTGGTCTTGTCATGCCCACATAAGCCACTTTTAGAGCCTTTGTTTGTCTTTTATTAGGCTTTCCACTACTTTTTCTCAAATAACCTATAATAGTTTCTATATCATATTCATGATGAAAAGTTTCAAGGTAAAGAGTAGCTGTATGCGTTTCTCCTTTTACACTATGAACTGTTGCCACCTCGATCCTAATATCTTCTTTATTGTAAACGTTAGATTCTTGGGGTTGCTCCATTCGATCTGTGTCATGATTTTTAAAGAAGTTATTCAGTTTTCTGATATCTACGTCCTCAAAGTATCGACAAAAATTATTTAATATAAAGTCTTTAAATGGCTTTGAAACATCTTCTCCAACATGAATTTTCAAGCACCAATCTGCTACTTTTGAATTAAACATATCCTCAAAATTCACATCTTTTTTTTCTAAGTATTGAATTAATGTCTTTTCAGTGAAGCGGTGAGAATTATTTGGATCCTTTACGTAGAGAAGTTTTACTACTTTTAAGAGGGCATTTATCATTAATTGCCTATAATAACCAACACCTTCAACTTTTATTATGTTATCATCTGCTTTTTGCAGATATTCATTCAAAAAATTTGATTCTATTTTACGACGGCGAGATTTACTTTGATAGTTCCTATAATATGATGACAGAGTAATTTTATTTTCCTTCTCTTTTCCTATCCACCCAATAGCCTTAAAGTCACCATGTTCGTCATATAAATTGTATTCTTTTATTATTTTTACAAAAAAAGGAAGGACTGAGTTTATTGTTTTGTCATCAAATACCAAAAATTTTGGCTGTATATTTTGAACCAATGAATTACCAACAACATTTTGTTCGTATACACAAAGTTTTTGAGTGATTTGAGCAATTGAACTTGAAAATCTTTTACTCCCATTAATACATAGGCAATCATTAATTTCCAATGTATTCTGTTTTTCTAAAAAACCATCGTATATAGCTTGGTTTCTGTCACCAAACTTCTGTATGATTACGTTCGAAAAATCAAATATTTGCTCCAGAATTGAATTTTGGTTTGAGTTTGTGTCCTGCATTTCATCGACAAAAACAAAGGAAAATCTCTCTGAAAATGTTTTTTTTAGCATTTCGCCAAAATCATTTAAATATTTAAATGCCAAGGAATATGCTTCTTCATAATGTAATATTCCTTCTTTTAGCAAATCTTTTTTTATATCAAATAGTTGTTGATACTTTTCATTATTTTTATCTCTTAATAATGTACTACCATTATAGTCTACAAAAATTTCATCTACATAATTAAACATAATTTTTTGCACATATACTGATAATGTGATATCTTCTCTTTTTGGCAACTTTCTGAGTAGCCACCTTTCTAAATCTCTCCTTTTTGGAATTTCCCAATACTTTCTGACGATTTCAAATTCATAAGAATCAGAATCAATTTTAGAAGGCCTTGTATTATAATAAAAAATACAAGCTGGAATAGCAAAATATTTATCAACAAATGATTGAATTGTCCCAAAGTAGTTGGGATAAGAAAATAATACGTCTCCTTTTTTACCCAATTTCCCCTTAATTTCATTAATAGCTACGTTAGTATGAGTTAAGACGCAGATTCCTTTATTGTCTTCTAAGGGCATCTTTTGAGCAAGTATAGCCAGCTTAGCTAATAATGTAGTTGTTTTGCCACTTCCAGGGCATGCTTGGATATCTTTGGATTCCATACATTTTATGACGTCTCTTCTTTCGAGATCAAAAGAACAACCTTCTGGTAAGAAAATTTTCTCAGCATATTCGATATCCATATCTGAGATTTCAATCATCGGATGCCTCCTGTTTTAAGTATCCAGAAGTGGCGTACTTGATAGCATCAATAATATATTCGAAATTATGGTCATTTATTAATTTATTTTTAAGTTCTTTTTGATCGGAATATTCATTTAATATTTCGGCAAAACATTGAGCAACAATAGACTTCGAGATTTTTTCTTTGAGTTGAGTGTTATTGTAAATCTCAAAAGCTATTTTTTCATTATCCCATTTTAGCTCTTTCCATTTCTCAAAATCTGAATTTACTTTCGTATTCACCTCTGCCTTCTTTTTTTCTGTTAAAGTAAGGACATTACTATTTTCAATTTTTTTGCCTCGTAATACAGCTTTGTAAAACTCGGTTTTGAGATCACTTAACGCAATAGCATATTCTAAAGTCCAATCTTTAGAAATAAATGCCTTTACTGGAAGCTCATTGTAATGGGCTTCTTTTTCTGTTATTGCTATTTTGACTCTTTCCGAATAATCAGGTACGATTTGTTCTTCTTCGTCTTTCTCTTTTTCAGTTTGTCCTTCTTTGTCTTTCTTTTCTTTAGTTTGCTCTTTATAGATTTTTTTATTTTTATTGTCTGAGGTGTAATAAAAATTGGGTCTAGCATCACAATCCGTTATAACAGCAACACGTGTGTCAATTAATTCTTTAGGGTTTGATCTCTGAAATATCCTCGAATATCTCAAAAATGCAGTACTCCCCACATTTATGATAGAAACACCATGTTTTGAAAGAGGTAACCCGATAATTTTAGCAATTGTGGGAATCAATAGATTCTCTGCATCGCCCTCAACAAGAATTACCCCCTCAGCGAAAAACAGATTTGCTTTTGTGACATCTAAAAAACGTTCTAAAAATAGGTAATCGCCTTTTTCAAGCTTGGTATATTTGCTTCCCATGTTGAAAACCTTACCATTTTTGCAGATAATCAAGTTTTCCAACTTCACTTTTGAAGCAAGATTTGGACTATGAGTTGTTAAAATTAATTGAACTTTTTCATCAGATTCTTGAGTGTCACTTTCTCGCTGTAAGTACTCTATTAGTCTCAATTGGGCTTGTGGATGCAAATGGGCTTCAATTTCTTCAATCAATGTTAATTTTAAACCTGTATATTTTTCTCTTTTTAATAGCAAAAGTTCAGAAGCAATAAATAATAGATTATCAGAACCCAATCCAGCTTTATTGATTGACAAATTCAAGCTCAACTGTTCTAATATTGATTTTAAGTTAGTATCTGCAATTGAAATTCTAGATTTGAGTGGATTGTTTTCACTTGAAAAATGGCTTAAGTACTCATTTATATTACTGACTATCTTTGTCCCATTTTCTTTGGCTTCAGTTTCGCCTGTTTCTTCTTCGTCTTTAGTTATTTCTTTCTCTTCAGTTTTAGGGTCTTTTTTCTCTTTAAAATAAACTTCTATTTTTTCATTTGCCTCTTTTACTGCTTCTCTTATTGGATGATTTTCCTTGTCTGAAAAATCATTATGAAAATATAGAATTTGAGATAATCTTGAATTTCTTCTCGGGCTTAATTCAAACTCAGCATCTCTTAATGGTCTTAAGTAAACAATCCTTAATAGGTCGCGAGCTTTTCCATCTAAAGAAGTCCCTTGTTCGTCTGACCCTGCTTTTAAATCTCGATATATTCTTCCATTTTCGCGTCTGCCTATTAAAAAAACCCTTAAATAATAACTTGGATTACCTTCTGAGTCATTTTCAATACCAATCCATTCCAAAAAGTTTTTGGCTTCCGAAGATTGGAATCCTCTAAATATACATTCAATTCTTAATTCCTTCGCTCTCTCTTCCTCAAATGCATTGGGACAGATATAGAAATCTTCATCTTCCAGTCTGTAATACTCGTAACTCTGAGTGAAAAGAACCATTTTTATAGCATCTATGATAGCAGTTTTTCCGGAGTCGTTTTCTCCAACTAATAAATTCAATCCAGAGTTAAACTTTATATCTAAGCCCGGAGTGTTATTTTTCCTTTCGCCAAATTTACGAAAATTACTTATTTTCAATTCAGAAAGGTACATTTTCTATCCCCAAGAATGAAGTTATATTTTTAAGTCATATCCCGCTAGTTTCAATTCTTTAATCAAACTGAAACCAATATCCTCAACAGAATTATTTATTTTTTTGTATAGTAGTCCATGAATATCCGATGGAAGTTCAACGCCTTCTTTATATAGACAGCATACTCTATTCCTTCCTAGTTTGCCAACAAAATAACCAAATTCAAAAATAACGTTTTGTCTTGCACGATATTCTTTTTGACAACTTTCATCTGTTTTTTCATCATCAGATGAAGAATATGCTATATCGTCAGGCGTAAGTATAATAATTGAGAAAGAGACGTTACTGTATTTTTCAAATTTTTCTATAATTGTTAGACCTTCATCTGGCTTCCTATGAAGTATTAGTGGATCTAAGCCTATTTCATTAAGAAATATTTCAAGTTCATATTTTATTTTTTCATCATGGCCATGAACAACAAAAATTTGATTATTTTGAGGGATTGGGTCCATCATTTTCTCTTTGGACTCTTTTATCTTATAGCCCGACGGGCCTGAAATAAAATCATCAGTGACATCTTTCCCTTCCTTGGTCACATACCACTCATTTGACAATAGGGTTGATGCAGTCTCTTTTAATCTTTTTGTTTGAATAATAGGTATTAATTCTGAAGAACTCATTTCTGTTTTATTGATCTGTATCCTCTCAATATTATCTGGAGGAATAATTATTCCATTAATAACAATATTCTCATTATTTTCATAAGGAATTATGAATCGCCTGCGAAGTTCTTCTTCGCTCAAATCAAATTTTAGTTCATCGACCGTTTTACCGGATTTTTGCTTAATTTTAACGTGGTAGTACATTTTTCCACCCAAAAAAGAGTTCGAGACGTGCTCCAAGTTTTTAATTTTATTCTAATGGTTAAAAAGTATAAATGTGTTGTTATTTTAATCGATAAAAATGTAATTAGATATTAAAATTAGTAAATATATAAAAGAAGAAAGCTAAATATCTCCAAGGTAAAAGAAAATATCCTTTCAATGCTTCTTGTTTACAAGCCATTAGTTCAGTTTTTACAGAAATATGAAGGAACTGTGCCTGAATGGTTACAAAAACTCTCTTCAAATCTCCCCCTGAAAGATTCTATATGCCTGAACTGCAAACCCTGCATATGAATAAAAAAATGTTTGTTGGTGTAGACGGGTGCAGAGCAGGTTGGTTTGCAGTTGCACTAACAGAAACTGATAGTTTTGGTGTATTTCAGTTTTCTAAAATCTCGGATCTCTGGAACTATTTTTATGACGGCAAAATTAATGTGCGTATACTTGTGGACATTCCTATTGGTTTAATAGACAGCAAATCTAATTTCAAGAGAAGATCCTGTGATGTAGAAGCTCGAAGATTATTAAGACCCTACAGGCAATCCAGTGTTTTTCCAACTCCCTGTAGAGAAGCAATCTATGCAAAAAGTTATGAAAGCGCTTGCGACATCAATGAAAAAATTACAGGCAAACGGCTTACAAAACAAACATGGGGAATCGTTCCGAAAATCAGAGAAATGAATGATTTTCTCATAGCCACGGATTCTGCTAAGGAAAAAATAATAGAAACCCATCCTGAAGTTTGCTTTTGGGCTCTTGCCGGAAAGCCAATGGAATATTCTAAAAAGGAGAATGAAGGTTTTAACAAAAGAAAAAAGCTACTGCAAGAAACTTGCACTTCCACAGATGAAATCGTGGAGGATGCTCTTTCCAAATACAGACGTAAAGATGTAGCAAGAGATGATATTCTTGATGCTCTGGTCGCCTCTGTAACAGCAAAGTTATCTTTTCAGAGAGGACTAAAATCGATCCCTGAAATTCCTGAAAAAGACTTTCAAGGGCTTCCTATGCAGGTGGTTTATACAACGGTTTGCTGATAAGATTCACAATGTTGAAAACTGAAACTATGAAGATCAAGCACAGAGATTGCAAGATCAAAACGGACCTTCAAATCAGAGAAAAGCAGCTAAAAGAAAACAGATGAAACATTAGTGCGAGGGATGGGATTCGAACCCACGAATTCCTACGAAACTAGGCCCTCAACCTAGCGCCTTTGACCTGGCTGGGCAACCCTCGCATTTCGTATTAATCTGTGTTAAATCTATGTTTAGTACTGTTTCGTTATGAATATCCGGCGCGCTTTACGCCTTGCACTCCCTCACAATATCATGGATAATATATAAACATTTCGAGTCATGAAGGTTACAGGGAATAAGTTTTGGAAGAATACCAATTAGACAAAATGGTTTTTATAGTATTCAGGTACAAAATAATAATAGATCAGGCATAGAAAGTCCAGAGAAATATCTACTCATTAAAATATTCAGGGCTCTACGTGCCTTAACTTCAAAAAATTGGGTATGGGCCTATCCGAGCTTGAGCTCAGAACTGGTCCAGAATGCTTAAGAGTTCTTCAGCTTTGCCTTTGATCACATCTGCTGCATTAAGAGCAAGATCTTTAGCTGTGTAAGAACCATCGGACTCCATTGTAAACACAAAAGCATTCTCATCGAAGCCAACGTTTATCGCGTGAATATCACAGACCTGTTCACAGAGCTTGCAGAGTGAGCATTTCAGGACATCTTCACTAGAAACTTTAGCCCCTGATTCCTCAAACCGTATAATGCCTTTCGGACATTCGGCTGCACAGTGCCCGCATGCATCACAATTTTCAATGGTTATAACAGGCACGTTCTTGTAACCGCAAGCAACTCCTGCCTGCCATTTAACGCTGTCCCTACCGTAGCCCATATGAGCAATGGCCTCAAGCACAAGCTTCTGACCTTTTTTCAGCTCAACGATCGGGATATTGGGATCAGCAGGCTGTATTTTCGGGTCAGAGGAGATAAGATCCCGTGAATAAACCGTGCCCGGACCTTCTGCACTCAGGGTTAAGGAAACCTCGCAGGCAGGACAACCCTCTCCTCCGCAGACATCGCATTCTGCCTGTGGCACATATGTCTCTACATCCGTAACAAGCGGGATTAAGGACAGACG
>DUGT01000163.1:20204-20649 GCA_013331275.1 Methanosarcina sp.
CCGTTGGCAAAAGATGTGCTAACTTTTGAAAGCACGAATTTTGCAGATCTATCCGATAACTCCAGAATGTCTACTTCCATCGTCATATTCCCTAATTTCCCTTATATTTTGATAACATTGAAAAAGAGAGTTTTAGGAGAACTTCTTCAGAAATTCTCTGAAGAATTCTCTTATACACGTCTTCCGCCTTTCGGGCGAGTACCATCGTGCGGGACAGGAGTAACATCTTCAATCCTGCCAATCCGGATTCCTGCTCTTGCAAAAGCCCTGATTGCAGCCTGAGCGCCAGGGCCCGGACTTCTCTGCTTGTTCCCACCAGGTGCTCTTACCCTTATATGGATACCATGGATGCCCTTGTCTCTGAGCTGGTCAGCAAGCTGGCCTGCCATCTGCATGGCAGTATAAGGAGAGCTCTCGTCTCGTGCAGCTTTTACAACCATACCAC
>DUGT01000163.1:20806-21428 GCA_013331275.1 Methanosarcina sp.
CCTGTGATATCGGTTACAGTAATAATCGTGTTGTTAAATGAAGATTTGATGTGAGCTACGGCCCATTTCATTTCTGCCATGATTATCTCCTCCCTCTCTTCTTCCTTCCGCCGCCTCTTTCAGGAGGTTTCTCTCTAGCCTGTTTTGCTTCTGCAACAGCCCTCAAAGTAGTTGTGCTGTCTGCAAGGGAAGCTGCCACCTGCACAGGTCTCTCTGGATGAGATTCGCTAACAAGCGGAGAGGTTGAGTAGTACCCGATATGCATTTCATCTTCCTTGGAAACAAGCATTCCAGGAACTGTAGCCTTTCTGCCGTTTATTGCGATATGCCCGTGAGTAATAAACTGACGAGCCTGGACAACCGTTCTGGCAAGCCCGAGACGGAGAACCTGAGTCTGAAGTCTCCTTTCGAGAATATTTTCAGTTTTTAAAGAGAGAATGTCGTCAATGTTAGCATCTGATTTGATGATACCGTAACGGATAAGCTTTGCAAGAATTTCTTCGGACTGGGTCTTTTGATGCCCTTCAAGTCCTCTTTCCTGAGAGTTTGCAGCGCTTGCAAGTAATGTTCTGGCTTCGGACCTGTACATCCTGAGCTTACTGGCTGCTTTCCAAACTTCTCT
>DUGT01000163.1:21565-21874 GCA_013331275.1 Methanosarcina sp.
GCCATCCTGGCTTCCTGCCAGGGGTGCTTAGGAGTCTCAAAACTTTTACTTTGTTTACCTGGATATGCCATTTAAAATCACCTGACCGGAAAATCACTTCTTCCTGCTGACACCGACAGTTGATCCGCGGCGGCCTGTGGATTTTGTTCTCTGTCCTCTGACCTTAAGGCCTCTTTCATGCCTGAGTCCCCTGTAGGCGCGAACCTTTTTCAGGTTGTTAATATCTTCCCTGAAAGTCAGTAAGATGTCCGTTCCGAGCAGGTGCTTATCCTGTCCTGTTGCCAGGTCTTTTTGCCTGTTCAACATCCA
>DUGT01000163.1:22123-31984 GCA_013331275.1 Methanosarcina sp.
GTAAGGGCGTACTGTACGGGTTTCGCCCCCTGCAAGTCGGTATTCATAATCCGAACAAGATGCCTTAGTTCTTCATTATTCTTTTCTTCTACCATATACTCCCTCCAGGGGAATGCATACAGCATCCTGTAGCCCCTGATCGAATACCCTAAAAGAATACACGAAAAAGTCAGGAGCAGCTCTCTAACGGAGCTTCTTTACAGCACATACTGATGAGTTCATTTACATGCAGTTACCAGTATATAAGGATATCTGCGTTTACCCCTAACTGAAAGTGATGTTTGAAAGGACTGAAAGTTGATAGCAGTTATGTTGGCCGCGGTTTGATATCAGGCATACTGTAAAAAAGTCGAAAAGTATATCCACCAGCATAAACCGAATTTCAAAGAAATAAAAGGAGGGTAGCTCAACATCTGTTACCCTTTTTAGTTTACACAAAGCCGCTATTTTTACATAAAGCCGTTATTACCGCAGCTTAAATGTCTTCGGTGCAAGCCTGTATGCAAGAACCAAGGCAACGACGATATATACAATGCAAAATACTGAAATCAACGTGCCGAAAATCAGAGTCGGGATCTTCTTACCGATGGCAAAATAACAAACGAAATAAGTAAAGGAATTGAGAATGGAAAAAGTAGCATTTTTTATTTCGAGACCGATATTGTAAGGCTGCAAAAGATAATATAACACCATATTGTGCACCGAAAAAAATACCGACATAGCAACAATGGAAACAAACAGTAGCACATAATTTAGTGCATTGTCCGTCCCGCCTGTAAGCCATAACAGAAGCGGCAGCCCTAATACAATTACCGAAGAGGGCATCAAATTTATCAATATAATGGATTTCAGCCGTTCCGTAAAGAGAAGCAAAATTGTACGTGGCTGCCTGTAAAACCGGTAGGTAAGCATACTGTGGTCACAGTTCATGAACATGGCCTGAGTGATAACCTTGCCGCGATTAATAAAATACATAACGAACAGAAAATAAGGTAAAAAAGTCAGCATCATCCCGTTTATTATCGGTTTTGCCCCGTGGATAAGAAAACAGGCCGTGATGGAAAATGCAAACACCGCAAGGGAAACAAAGGTGATATACTTGGCCGATTTGGTAAGCAACATGCTGTGCCGCTTGACAAAAAGGTCGTTGAAATACTGATAGCCGCTTTTGCTGCTTGTTGCCTTAATTTCTATATTAGTTTGCAAAGATTTTTGAACAGCTCGTGCAGCCATATCTTTTTTGTTCATAACAAAACTGTCCGCTGTGAGAAGCTCCTTGCAAATACTTCGGTATTCACGGAATTTGAGCACATAAGAGAAGGAAAATACAGCCATAAAAGCAGAAATGACAAACAACGTAAGAAAAATAGATCCGTTGATAGCATAGCCGAGAAACGGCAGAAGATATGCTGCAACCAATGATGCGGCAATGCCAAATAAGGCAACCGGATTGAGCTTATTTTCATTTTTTGCATGGCCGGTTCTGACATAACTATGAAGCGCGAAGGCAGTAAAAACCAGTTTTACGGAAACTACGAAAAGCGGCATCAAAAGGCAGATAACCATAGGTACCCCGGAAAGCAGTCCGAGAAGCAGCGTGAAAGGCAAAAATCCGACAACGATTTTCAAAAGGAAATAGAAATAATTCGAAAGCATATACTTCTGCGCGCTCATTCGCATGAGAAAAATGGCATAATACTTGTCTCTGGTGGGATCAAATATTTGCGTGTTGAGAAAACCGCCAGCAACGGTAAGAAAGAAAAATATATGCATGAAGCTGTTCGCAGGGCTACTTTTCATGTGGTCTTTTAGAAGAAAGATCATAATAAACAAATAAAGCAGCTTGCTTAGAAAAGTCGAGATTATCTCCCATAAAATACTGACAAAATTGGCAAGTCTTTTCAGCCCCGGACTTCTATAGAGTGAGACCGGCAGCAGCTTTTTAATGACAGGGATGGATTTGAGAGAATAGATAATGCCATTTGTTTGGTATGCGTTTTTAAGCCTGAAGGACATGAGGAAAGCATCAATCATTCTCATCCTTCCTGAGGGCCTGAATGATCTTATCCTTGAAAGCTTCGTTGCCGAGGTCATCCTTTTCCATTTTTTCCAGAACCCCACCGCTCAGGATCACGATCTCGTCGCATAAGTCCAGCGCAAGCTCCATGATATGAGTGGAAAAAATAATAATATGCTCTTTTTTGATTTGGCGCAATAGCCTCTTCATTTCGTCGGCGACCACAACGTCAAATGAGGTCAGTGGCTCGTCTAAAAGTAGAATGCAGGGATTTGCTATGAAGCTTACAAGCATTTGCATCTTACTCTTCATACCATGGGAATAGTCCTTCAAAAGCCTGTCGCGGTCTTCGATCCCGATTTTTACAAAATCAAAATATTCGTCAATAGGCTTAATGTTCGGAATCTTTTTCACGTTGATGTCAAGGAAGAACTTTAAAAACTCTCTGCCTGTTAAGAACTCCGGAACGACTGGCGTCGATAGAACATATCCGATATCTTCCGGACAAAGTTCTCTCTTCATTTCGTTTTCTTCAAGGAGAATTGAACCGTTGTCAATCTTCAAATCCTCATTGATGCAGTTAAACAGTGTGGTTTTACCTGAGCCGTTTCTACCGAGGAGTCCGTAAATTTTTCCCTTTTCAAAGGCAAAGCTCGCACCCCGTAAAACCTCTTTTTTATCAAAACTTTTTACGATATGGTTCAGGATCAGTTTCATTTCCAATATTCCTTATCTGTTTGTTTCCGTTTATTTTTTCTCGTTCCCGCCTGAAATCAATCGGTCATTTTTCAATGGGTTTCTTACCTTGACATTGTCAGATTAACTTCTTTTTTCGACCATAGTTTCTGTATTATCCCATCTCACTCATGGTTTTAAAAGATTTTTATTCAGATTCTCATTCTGCAAATACTAACTCTTTTAATAGAGAAACTTTTCTTTCATAAATTTACAACCTGTTTTAGGAAAAAATATAGCTTACCAGTCTAAGGAGTAAGAATTTACTTAATCTCAATCCAAAATTGGAGATATCTACAGATTTAAACATAATTTAGAAAAGATATATAAACATAATTTAGAAAAGATATATAAACATAATTCAAGAAAGACTTAAGAATATACGCCGAGGGGGAGATTCGAACTCCCGAGGGGCTAGGCCCCACAAGCTTTCCAGGCTTGCGCCCTACCACTAGACTACCTCGGCACATATGTTACAAATTTATACCTAATCTTTGGTCAAGCTTTCTTTTAGAAAGGTTGGCAAAAAGCTTATGACACGACTTATACCATAACGGAATAGTGATATATAAACTTTATTCTAAAAGAAGGATTTCTAAAAGAGTTTTATAGGTCAGGACTTAACACCATACTCTTTTTTGTCCCAACCTTTCGGATAAGTTCCTGCTTCCATCATGACACGGACTGAGGTCGCTGCAAGTCCGGTCGAGGCTTTGAGGAGCTCTTCTGCACTCATTTCAGCTTTTGCAAGGGCAATGAGTTCACCTTTAAGGGTAAACAACGCTGTCAGTTCGCCTTTCTTAAGGTTTGCATCCAGACTTGTTATACCCGGAACTGCCAGAGCAGCCCCTGAACAGACTGCATCTACTGCATTGTCCCGCAGGATAATTTTGGGAAGGTGGGATACAGCCGTTTCCATTGGCATAATTACCCGTCGGATCTCGGACTCGTCTCCGTCTTCCTTCCAGAGTACATATGCATCTTTGAGATCCTGAAGGGTGACAAGCGTCTCCTCGGTAAACGGGCCTGCTTTTGTCCTCCTGAGTTCCTGCATATGTCCGCCACAACCAAGAGCAAGCCCAATATCATGGCAGAGTTTCCTGATATAGGTTCCGGCTTCACATCCTACGCGAAAGAGCACAAAACTGCCTTCAATTTCAAGCACTTCAAGGTAATAGATCGTCCTTACCCTGACAACGCGTTTGACAGCTGATTTGATGGGAGGCATCTGGTAGATAGGGCCTGTAAATTCCTCACAGACCTTCCTTACCAGTTTTTGAGGCATTTCTTTATGAAGCTTCAGAAGGCAGACATATTCCTTTCCGGAAAGGCGCAAAGCAGGGACCGCTTTTGTAGCCTTTCCGAGCAAAGTTGGCAAAAGCCCTGTAACCTTGGGATCAAGTGAGCCTGCATGCCCTGCCGTACTCACACCCAGAATAGCTTTTACCCAGGCTGCAACCTCGTGGCTTGTCGGTCCTTTTGGCTTATCAATATTTACAACACCTTTCTCAATGTACTCAAGGATAGGGCGCTTTTCCGGATAAGAGCCGTAAGAGGGATTTGACCAGGCAACGGATTTCCGGACAAGAGTTCTTTCAGCTTCTGATGGCAATTTGCCGGCAGGTGACATAGTTTTTCAAAAACTCCTTAACTGAATTTATAGACGTAGATACGATAGTATGCAGTAACCCGTAACTCATGACAAGTGAAAATAAATGTGATTTAAGGAAATTCCTGCGATGCATGTAAGAAGGAAACTCAGGCAGTATTATTAAAGAGAGATTTAAATTAAAGAGAGATTAAAGAGCTCATATGCCGAAGACTCATAATTGCTATAGTATAATCAGTAATATCAGCTTCTGGCAAATAAAACTCTACGCTTTGTATAAAAATCCAGCCTTTAATAGAACTTGTGGGAGGTTATTCCGGGCCTACAAGAGAATCAACAGCGATCCTGAGAATGTCAAGGATCTGATACTGGTTCCATTTTTCAGAATCAATAACGATGTCGTAAACTGAGAGGTCATTAATATCGATATTATAATAGCTCATATAACGGAGGGCTTCGGATTTTTCCCGCTTAACTGTTCTTTCGAGCTCTTCGTCAAAAGAAATTGCTTTTTCCCGCCTCAGGATTCGTTTTACCCGGACAGGTAGCGGAGCCTTTATCCAGATTTTAAGTACATTCGGGGCATCTTTGGCCATATGCCCCGCAAGCCTGCTTTCGAGTATCAATTTTTCATGACTGTGAATAACAGCCCTCTGATTATTATCAATAGCCAGGTCAATAGAAGGGTCTTTTTCAGCCATAGCCCCAAACTCTGCAAGGCTCATTCCCTTCTCCCTGGCTATCTTCCTGAAAATTTCACCCGAGGAAATCAGTTCAAATTCATAATATTCTGCAAGGAGTCTTGAGACGGTTGTCGTTCCACTTCCAGGAAGCCCGCTAACTGTTATCCGCATCAGACCCCACCAATATTCAATGCCTTTCTGATAAATTGGCTAACTCCAAGGGAACAAATAAAATACCAGTATAGCCAGTGCTGGAAGTACAAAAAAGCATGAGACGTCAGCAACTGTTTACCCCAGAAAGGAAAAACCATCGTGGCGTTCCCGTGTCCACTGATGTAATAATAAGCCCACATAAAGAGAGGAACGGAAATGATACTGATGTAAGCCATGGGTTTGAACTGCTGCTTGGACATTTTCATCTGGTCTTCCATCATCTCCTGGCGTTGTTCTTCCAGTTTTTTAAGCATATAAGTGTTCTGGGAAAGCTGCGCCTCCCGGAATTCCTTCTGGAAAGCTTTCATGCGTTCCTGGGTATTCCTCATGAGATCCCAGTCAATTGTGTATTTCTGGATAACGGATGCGTAAATAGCAGTAATAGACGCCATTACCAAAAGGATTAGATAGAAATTCTCCTGCCCGATCAGAGCAAGTATGGGATTCATTAAAGTCCCTACGACTTTCCCGACAGCTTCCCTGAACCCCTGCCCAAGAACCATAATCCCGATCATAAGGGAAAAACCGAGAGCCAGCAGGAACCGGTCTATTTGATTTTTTAATGTCTCCGAAACCAAGTTGTCCTCACCATTCAGATTCAATAGTTATTCTGAGATCTTCAAACGTAGAAGAATTCCGATAATAGAAGCTTGATAAGCTTAAGTATTGTAAAGTCTTGATAAATCAGCTCGATTACGGAGCCAATTTTAAACGATTACACAGGTTGTTCTGGTTAATAAGTGTCGATGTATATATAAGTTATACTATTCTATGAAATTCAGGTTGAACCTTCCTGAACAACACCGGACAAGTAGCAGTCAAAGACAAGCGTACAATCACTAACTCTCCAGTATAATCTAGCTTGCGTTTCTATTACTAACCTTCTACTGCCATATCTCTATTACTAACCTTCTACTGCCATATGTTACTGCACTCTTGTTAACTACCACTCATCTAAATACTTTTAAACAAAAAATGTTTAAATATATTTTCATAATTTATCATAACAAGAGACTACAGCCTGGAAAGCTGAGAGATAAACTTATACAGCAGGATTTAGGAGGAATTTGAAAAATGCAGTTTCCAAACCCCAGTGGACAATTTCCAAAAATAAGCAGTAAAGCCCTGATATTCGATACTGCGCTTATAGTAGGAGATGTAACTATAGAAGAAGACGTATTTGTTGGCCCTAATGCCGTAATTAGGGCAGACGAACCTGGATCTTCAATAATTATCCGAAGCGGCTGTAATATTCAAGACAATGTAATAATTCATTCCCTTTATAATTCACAAGTAGAGATAGGTAACAACACATCTCTTGCACATGGGTGCATCGTACATGGCCCCTGTGAGATAGGAGAAAATTGTTTTGTAGGTTTTGGAGCCTTGACGTTTGACTGCACTCTAGGAAAAGATACTCTGGTTCTTCACAAAGCTGTTGTTCGCGGAGTCGAAATTCTTCCACACAAAATGGTGCCCGACGGAGGCGTTATCAATGATCAAAGAGCGGCAAATGCACTTGAAGATATCACGACAGACCTTGCAGAGTTCAAAGAATCTGTTGTCAGAGCAAATCTTGAACTGGTAGAAGGATATAAAAGGCTTCAACTTGAAAATCAAGATCTGCCTTTAAGGATATCACAGGAAAATAAGACCGAAAAAACCGAGGGATTTAAAAATACGGAGTAAGAAATTCCATAGAATTTGTATTAATGTGACTGAGAACCAATCCGAAAAGTCAATAATAGCATATTTAAAGCTATTGTAGCTTTTAAGCTAAAACAGACTTTAAGCTAAAACAGACTTTAAGCTAAAACAGACTTTAAGCTAAAACAGACTTTAAGCTAAAACAGACTTTAAGCTATAGTAGATATTAAAGCTACAATAGATTTGTAATATCAGTATAGTTTCTTATTACGGTACTGTTAATTTTAAGATACGTTAGGACACAGCACTTTTCGGATAGTTCTAGTTACCAATTAACACATTTAGCTAAAGATTTTATTAATATTTGGTTATAGAGACTTCAATTATTTTAATAATCAAAGGTATTTTCCATCCAGTTTTTCTAAAATTGTTTTTCCCTCTTCTGTCAGGGTATACTTTCTCCATGTTGTTTTCTCAGGAGTCAAACATTGAATTAAACCCTTGCTCTCAAATTCCTTTAAAGCGTGACTGATATTCTGTGTAGATCGACTTGCCTCGTGGGCAATATCCGAAGCTCTTACAAAGGGGTGCCTTTTCATGGAGTCCATAAGAATCAAACGGCGATCAACGCTGATAACCCAGTTAACCAGTTCATCGATCGAGTTTTCAGTCATACTAACTCAGCTTCTCCGTAGTGAAGTTCTTGGTTACATAAATAGCTACATATTATTTAAATCAAATTATTTGGATCAAGATGATACGAAAAAAATTAAACTTTTTCGAAAAACAATGGAAGGTTGACAGAAAATCGAAAGGGCAAGAAAATGTTAAAAAGAAAAAAGAAATGAAGATAAAAGAAATAAAGATTTCAGGCAAATTTCGCAAGAGCTGCCTTTATATCTTCAAAAACTTTATCTATATCTTTTGTACCGTCAAGAGTTATCAGAAGTCCCTGCTTTGCATAATAGTCAATGAGGGGTTCGGTCTGCTTTTTATAGACACTGAGACGGGTCTTAACAGCCTCTTCTTTGTCGTCAGCACGCTGGAAAACCTTGCCACCGCAAATATCACAGATCTCATCTTTTTTTGGCGGATTAAAAGTCCTGTGGTAACTCGCACCACAGTTGCACATTAGACGACCGCTTATTCTTTCAACCAGTTCTTCGTCAGGCACTTCAAGGTTAAGAACAGTATCTATGGGCTTATTGATCTCATCAAGGATGACTGCAAGAGCATCAGCCTGAGGTATTGTCCTTGGATACCCATCAAGAATGAAACCCTTTTCACAGTCCTGTTCTTTCAGACGGTTCTTAATAATCCCTATAAGTACCTCATCGGGAACAAGCTCTCCTTTATCCATATATTTCTTGGCTGCAAGCCCAAGTTCTGTTCCTTCCCTGACATTTGCTCGCAGGATATCTCCTGTGGAAATCTGAGGGATTCCATAATAGTCAACCATTTTTTTGGCCTGGGTGCCTTTTCCGGCACCAGGGGGGCCGAAGAGTATTATATTCATTCGAAGATCCCTATGTTTTGGTTTGTTTACATTACATCTAAATTCGATTCCTTTTTGTACCTTTTTCCAATCCAAAGCGGGTTTACTGCTCTCCAAAGAAGGAACGTATCATCGGGTGCATCTCCATCATCTGCTCGGATGCGATGTCCTCGTACAGCCTGTATACAATACTTACAGTAAGTAGCAACCCTGTACCTCCAGCACTTCCAAGAGTACCTAGCAGGCTAGCAACCAGAGTAAGTAATCCTATGAAAGCTCCGCCGATTACGGTAACTTTTGGAATATAGCGCTGCGTAACTTTTTCAATACTGCTAATATTCCGCCTGAAGCCCGGAATCTGCATACCGGAGTTGAAAATCTTCTGGGCTGTAGGTTTTGCCCCCATGCCTGTAGTTTCTATCCAGAAGAGGGAAAAGATAATCCCGCCTACAATAAGCATGAAAGCATCTGTAAGGACATGAAGCCCGATTTGCCAGCCAGCAGGAGCGGTTACACCATAACCTGAAAAGGACTCTCTCACAAGAGATGGAATCCAGTCATAAGGACTGTGTATGGGAGCAAGGTAATACATGATCCCGTTTAGAGGTGTGGACCCTTCAAACTCTCCAAGGAAAGTGATTCCCCTGCCTGCAAGAATAATCCCTATCATCTGGATGTTAGCCTGAAGAGCTCGGACAAGGATCATTGGCAGCACTGAAGAGTATATGAGCTTGACAGGAAAACGACCTCTGGCTCCTCTAACTGCACTGTGGGCGAGAGGGATTTCAATCCTTGTACTTTCCACATATACTACAACCAGGAAGATAATAACTGTACTCAGTAGTGCCAGAATTCCTCCTCTGACCAGCATGAACATCACGCCTTCACCTGAGAAGAGGTAATCTGCTCCGACAGTCTGCGCAATATAAATCCATTTAGGAATCAACCCTACCGGATAGCCTGTTGAGTCAGGCTCCCAGTTAACGAGCCCTGTAACAATCTGTTGTGAGATTCCCGCAACAATGAAAAGCCCGACTCCTGAACCAATACCCCATTTGGAAACTACTTCATCCATGAACAGGATGAGTACGCCTCCAATGAAGATCTGTATAAGGAGCAGGAAGGTGATTACTCCCAGGCCTACACCAAGAGCAGAAGCAAGCCCTGGATCCGGCTGGATATAGCCACCAAGTAGCTGCGGCAACGCTTCCAGTATGATCATGATAAACACAAGGAATTTCTGTGCTCCCTGAAAGAATGCCTGGTCTTTGGGGTCCGACAGGTCCAGTTTGATAATATCTGCTCCAACAAGAAGTTGCAGGACGATCGAAGCCGTGACAATAGGCCCGATACCTAGGAGAACTAGAGATCCAGACGCACCTGCAAAGAAGGCACGGTAAGATTCAAAAAGGTCAACCGAATCCTGGGACATCCCAAAAAGCGGTACATTTGCCAGAGCAAA
>DUGT01000071.1:0-3146 GCA_013331275.1 Methanosarcina sp.
TTCATAAAATCAATTGATTTTGATTTACCTTTACCCTTACATTGAGGGCAGATTTCAGTTGAGACAACTTTATAGCCACGTCCGTGGCAGTCTGGACATTCCTTACTCATTAATATCAACACCAATGGTTCTTTCGAACCTGCGTTTTCTTGACATACTGTTTGAGGCTCAGAATACTTTTTTGAGCCTGACAGTATTTCTCTTTTCTATTATCAGCTTTAAGTAAGCTGATCTAACTCTAAGGCCTTAAGGGCCGAAAATCAATAGCATTCTGACCTCTTTTTCCCTATCAACTTACTTTTCCCTGTTTTATATCTTCTATGTTTCAAATATAAGTGTTTTCGGAGACAACTATTTCTCAGAATGAGTCTCTCGCAGTCCCTTATAATTTTACACAGTCAGGCATCTGCATTTTTGACGTTTATTTCCTTCTCCGGTGTCGTTCGAAATCTGAAAAACTGAAGTCAATTGGAAATCTGGAGAAGGAAACAATATAATAATAATACACTAAATAATAATATAGCTTTTCAGATATTTGTATAATGCGGGGTGTAAAATTTTTGAACTATGAAGACTTACTTTATAGAAACTTTTATTATTGTTTATCTGAACAAAGAGTACTTAATTATTATTAAATCTAATTTAAACATTAATGGAATAAGAGGTCATAAAAATTATGAGTATCTTTGCCAGTCAAATCTATCTTCCTGTATTATTAGTTTTAATATTAATACTCTCACAATCAATAAAAATGGTTAACGAATACGAGAGAGTAGTCATTTTTAGGTTGGGCCGTCTAAGTGGTGTAAAGGGGCCAGGGATTTTCTTTATTATCCCGATTGTTGACAAAGCTATAAAAATCGATCTTAGAGTTGTTGCAATTGATGTACCCAAGCAAGCAGTAATCACAAGGGATAACGTCACGGTTGAAGTGGATGCGGTTGTTTATTACAAGGTCATAGAGCCTGGAGCTGCCATAACTCAGGTTGAAAATTATATGTTCGCAACTTCTACCCTTTCACAGACTACCCTGAGGGATGTTATGGGCCAGATGGAATTAGATGAGCTGCTTTCGGAAAGGGAAAACATCAATAAGCAAATTCAGGAGCTTCTGGACAAGTATACCGATCCTTGGGGGATCAAGGTTACAGGTGTTACAATTCGAGATGTTTCCCTGCCTGATACGATGAAGAGAGCGATTGCCAAACAGGCTGAAGCCGAAAGAGAAAAGCGTGCCAGAATTATCCTTGCGGAAGGAGAATCCCAGGCTGCGCAGAAAATGAAGGAAGCTGCAGCTTCCTATGAAGGTATGCCCGCAGCTATCAAGTTGAGGGAGCTACAAACTTTAGCCGAAATTGCCAGGGAAAAGAACCTCATAGTAGTTACCCAGTCCCAGTCTATTGAAACCGGAAATATAGCAGCTTTATCTACGGCTATTGCGGAAGGAAAAGAACAGTAAAGGCAAAAATAAGCGTAAACAAAATTATAGCAGCAAAAAGAACTGAAGGAAATGGATGAGCAAGAAAAGATCGATAACCATGCCTGTAGAAAGAGGTTCACATCTCTTCTTTATTTTCTTCCTGTGTTTCATCCTCATAGCCGTTTCTATACCCTCTGTGGATGCAGGACCTGAACAGAAAGTACTTGTGCTTGAAATATCCGAGGCTATAACACCAGCTTCAGATGATGTTGTAGCTGATGCAATAGAAAAAGCTGAAAATGAAAACTTTGAAGCTCTTATAATTGTCTTGGATACCCCAGGCGGAGGACTGGACGAAACTCAAAAAATTATAAGTAGAATTGAGAATGCAAGCGTGCCTGTTATCGGATATGTGCCAGAGGGTGGGAAAGCCTGGTCAGCCGGCACACTCATCCTTATGGGAACAGATATTGCTGCAATGGCGCCATTCACGGTTATAGGATCAGCTCAACCGGTTCAGATGTCGGCAGAGGGAACAAAACCCATTACAGATGAGAAAATAGTAAATGCCCTTGTCAAATTCTCGGTTGCGACAGCTAGTAAACACGGGAGAAACGAGACTTTTGCAGAAGAAGTTATAACGAAAAATAAAAATCTTGACGCACAGGAAGCTCTGAAGAGCGACGTAATAGAGTATATAGCTCCTTCTATCCCAAACCTGCTAGTACAGATAAACGGGCAGCAGGTAAAACAAAAAGTCCTGCAAACCGAAAATGCAGGGATAGAAACCTATGAACCTCCTCTTTCACTATCCCTTTTAGGACTTATCTCAAACCCGATTATTTCCTCCCTTCTTTTGACCCTGGGAATTTATGGGCTAATTTTCGGAATCTCAAGTCCGGGAGCCGGAGCAGAGATTTTCGGAATCATGTCAATTGCACTTGGGTTGATGGGTACAGGCTTTGATATCAATTTAGGGGCAATCTTCCTCATTCTTTTGGGAATAGGACTTTTGATTGTTGAAATTAAAGTCCCCGGATTTGGGATATTCGGGCTTGCGGGTCTCATCAGCCTTATAATAGGAAGTATACTTCTTGTACCGATGGGAAGCGAAAACATTTACACCCCTGAATTTCAAAAGGTCCTTACCCTGACGGTTGTTGCCCCTACAGTTGTTTTCGGATTGTTTCTGGTTTTTGCAATCTACAAAGTAACAGAGATCAGAAAGAAAAAACCGGTCATTGGAGTGTTTATAGGGAAAACTGCCGAAACTATAGATCCTTTAGGGCCTCAAAAGACAGGCTTTGTTCGCTATAACGGGGAATACTGGAAAGCCAGTTCAGAAGAAGAAATCGAACCAAATGTAGAGGTCGAAATCACTGGAAAAGTAAGGGAAACTCTTTTAGTAAAAAGAAAAATGTAATTGTTCCCTGTTAGTAAAACGAAAAATGTAATATTCTCCTCTTCCCAGCTCGATTTCTTTTTTCTTTTACCTTAATTGCAAAGTTACTAGTGTTTCGATTCCAAAATAGATTCCTTATTTCCTGGAAAAATCCATGATTTTGGGATCAATTCAAAAGTTAAGTTTTATGAACCTATTTGAGAATTGCATTACTAGTTTCAGTACTTAACCTGCTTAGCTATTTTTTACTAATTCTTTCAAAAAAACTCTTTGGCTTACTCTAAATTATGCATTTTCACTAAATTTTCGCTAAAGCCTTTTTTT
>DUGT01000071.1:3291-4672 GCA_013331275.1 Methanosarcina sp.
AAAGGCTTTTTTTTGAAAGGCTTTATTTACTTCTTATTTTTTCAAGGACTTTTTGTTTCTTTTCAATGGCTTCAAGCGCAGCCTTATCAATTGCTGCTCTCATTTCTTCAAAGTCTCTGGGATTCTCTTCTCCGTGAACTTTTTTAACTGGTGTATAAGCTGATTCTCTAAACCTTGGTGTAAAATCCCTGCATTCGCCATTCAAGAAAATTTCAGCTCCATTTCCTTCCTCAACATGCCCTATGACATCAATTTTAATGCCTGCAGCTCTGACAGTATCAAGGATTTCATCAGAATATGCAGGGGGAACGATTATAAGCAGGGCATCGAGAGAGACTCCGAGATAGTCGATTTTCAGGTTTTCAAGCATTGAAAGTACTTTTGTGTTCACAAGAGCTCTTATCTTTTCTTCTTCAAAGACAAGTTTTACTCCTGCAGTTTTTGATATTTCCTTGGCATCTCCTCTAATCCCGCCATTAGTAACATCAGTCATCGAATGGACTTTCTTATACAGCTCGGACTGCAACAGGATTTCACAGGCTTCCAGGAAACGAATGTTAATGGTTTCCTCCACAACTTCATGCATCCCATAGTAAAGTGCAGTTGTGGAAATCGTGCCTCCACCTGCGCCTTCGGTCATAAGGATAAGGTCTCCTGCTTCGGTCCGGTTCCGCGAGGTAAGAGAAGAGGTTATGCCAACAGCTCCAACTCCACCCGTCATACGTTCGCCTATGACCATGTCCCCGCCGATTCGAAGCGTGCTCCCTGTAATAAGAGGTATTCCGGTAAGTTCCGAGACTGTAGTTATTCCTGCAATATGGTCAAAGATCTTTGCTACATCTCCGTCGTCTGCTACGTGAATGTCGGAAAGCATTGCCAGGGGTCGAGCTCCCATAGCATATATATCACGCAAAGCTGCTCGAGCTACATGAAAACCCGAGAGAAAAGGAAAGTCGCTCAGACGAGAGTGAATTCCGTCAATTGTAACCACGAGATAGTCTTCACCTATTTTGACAACCCCTGAGTCATCAAGCTGGGAGCTATCCACAACAGCACCTGTCTTGCCTATAACTTCTCCTAGCTTGGAGTGAACGTAAAAGTCTCCTATACCTCTGGAACCTACCCCGAATTCACCCATTGAAACTCCTGAGAAAGTGGGGCTTAACACGTCTCCTTTCACATCAAGTGTCGCTTTTGCCTCACAAACAACCGCAGCTGCGATCTCATGAGCTTTTTCCAAGCTTATATGCTTAATTTCAAGAATTCTTGAAGCCAGCTTTGCTTCAAGCCCTGCTTCGTTTGAGGGGTCCTCCCTGAGAGCCCGTTTTGCGTAGCCTTCTATATCCATAGTAACCATCTCTTGCGGATCTTTCTGCCCTAA
>DUGT01000071.1:4868-15986 GCA_013331275.1 Methanosarcina sp.
GTTATTTTGAGTTATTCCGTTATCTTGAGTTATTCCGTTAACTTGAGGTAGTTATTTTGAGGTAGTTATTTTGAGGTAGTTATTTTGAGGTAGTTATTTTGAAGTGGCGTGTTGATTTCAGACGCTTCATCGTAAAGTGTGCAGGAACCAGAACTTCATAATCAGGAAAAAGTGAAAAAAACGGTTTTAGCAAAGGGGTAATTTCTTAGATAAACCCTTTCAGCACATATCTACAAAGTTTTTCAGAATCTTCAGCCCGATAGCTCCACTTTTTTCAGGGTGGAATTGGGTACCTATAACATTACCTTTGGAGTTTACGACAGATGCTGAAAAGTCGAGTCCATAGTTACAGGCTGCAAGGGTGTTTTCAGATGCCGTGTCCACGTAGTAGGAGTGGACGAAGTACACAAACGAGTTGTCAGGGATCCCTTCAAATAGAGGGTGATCCTGCTTGATTTTAATATTGTTCCAGCCAATGTGAGGCACCTTTAGTTCGGATTTTGGAAAGCGCAGTACCTTACCAGAAATAAGATCAAGCCCGTCAGTAAGCTTTCCTTCCTCCGAAGAACTCATAAGAACCTGTTGCCCAAGACAGATCCCTAGCATGGGCTTGCCTGACCGTGCGTATTCTTCTATAGTCCCTTTGATGGGGGCAAGGTACTTCATCGCGTCCACAAAAGCACCAACACCCGGGAGAATTAAACCGTCTGCGGCAAGAATCTCCTCAGGATCCCCTGAGATTGCGGGACTTGATCCGACTTGCTCAAGCCCTTTTTGGACACTGCGGAGGTTTCCAAGCCCGTAATCGAGAATCACAATTCTTTTCATATCTCTAACAAACAAAGTTAAGATAGATTAACTTTACGAGTAACGAAAAGGGTATCAAGAAGATAATTTAAGGATAAAAAGAAACTAATTAAAAGAAAGGTAAAATGAAAATAAAAAACAGGCAAAAAATGAAGGGGCTATAAGATCCTTTGCAGTTAAGACCTCCCAGCAGGAAGGCTGTAAGAGCTGTTCTCCCTTTCAAAAGTTACTTTGTATTTGCCACAATGTATACATTCGTAGCGTTTTTCGAGCACTGTTGGCAAAAAGCACAATGCACCGCTTTTTCGCTTCCATTTATGCAATCCTAAAAAACACAAGAAACTACGGTTACGATCCGATTCGTCTGAATCATCAGAGCATTCTTGAGCCAAAAAATTGTTTCCCCTTATTTATGGTTGTTTAGTTTATTCCATAAGAGTAAGGAAAATATGGTCAAAAGAACTATATAAATATATAGTTTTTATTGAAAATATCAAGACACTCTGCTATGAAACAGTATTTACGGCTAAAAATAAATAATCGAGTTCATATTATAAAAACGTTAATAATATTTAGCCTTAATACTTTAGCAAAGTTTCTAAGGTTGCATGCTTACTTCAAAGTTTTTGCAAGGGAACCAATTTTTGACTTTTCAAAGTTCACTTGATTTTTCAAAGGCACAAGACAGATCTGACAAACAACATATAACCGCTGAAATTTGCGTGCCAGCCGTGAACCGTCGATTAGCAGGTAGACGTTTTAGGATCGGTTTGAGATTATAAAATGATACAAATGATACCGACGATAGAGTTTTCGAGAACAACATTATTTCTTATCGTAGCTGAATTGATGATAGGCCTTGCAGATACCTCAGAGATACTTGTTTGGATCTTTTGTGTCGAATAATTTATCCAGTTCCTCACGACATACCCGCTTTACCGCTTCAATGTCTATTGTCCCTTCTCGAATGTTACAACATTTATCAAGACAAACAGTTATAATTCCCGTGAAGTTGTCCAGGTGGAAGTCAATGATATCTCTCTGATACATTGCTGCTATCAATTCTTGCATTATATAACCAGAGTACAGTCCTCTGCGTTCGTCCTGTATACAGGACTGTGAATTAATATATTCAAGCTGGCATTTAATATATTCAAGATTATTTTTAATATACTCAATTTCGTTTTCTGTTATGCAGGGATGTGAATTAATATATTCAAGCTGATATTTAGTATATTCAAGATTCTTTTTAACGTACTCAATTTCGTTTTCTTTAAACATTTCAGTCACCTATGTTTTTAATGTTCCGTTTTTTATGTTTCGGCATTTATATTACAAAAAAAGCCACAATATAAATTTTATTGACTTCAATTCTCAATTTTTTATATTAGTATTTGAATTTCATAAACAGTCTGGTATTTGGTACCTATATAAGTGTCGCCAGACTTTCTTCGTAACAGTCGGTATTTAGTGCCTATATAAACATTGCCAGACTTTCAAACTTGTTTATCTCTAATTTCAGTCTATTGAGGTTTATCATACAGGTAGTAGAATTAGCGTATAACTATTGCAAGTCTTTATGACTGTACATACTCTGTGTATAACGCACTCTCCAGGCGATTAATGAAGGACTTGAATTGTTAGTGGAATCAAAAACGGGAGTTATAGATAGATGAAATTTATTTATCCTGTGGAGCTTGCATAGATGCACAAGATTGTAAGAGTTAAAAAAGCACAGATCTATATTAAAGGCAGACCTTAAGAAGGCCAACCTGAGAGAAGAGGACCTGAAGGCTATGCACAATAATTGTAATGCTTCAAGTTGTTTTCTGTGAATTCATCTTTCTTTTTAAACTCGGAGATATATCCTCAATTTATCCTGATTCAAGTTATAATACTAATCTTTACCAAGCTTTCATTTTTCGCTTATTCTGAAGCTTCAATATAGGGCAAACACGACTGTAGTAAAATATTAACAACTTCATGTATTAATACTTACTAAAGTTTTTGAGAATGGTAAAACATGAAGAGATTTAGATTTATCAGACATGATGAAAAAGCCATGGAACTACCGATTAATATCGTGGTCATACTTTGCAAAATTCTATAAGAATTGCAATCTAAAACATTTTTTTCTGAAATTTACTGCTATTATAGTTACAAGTCAAAAGACTAAAAACGTTATCATTATAACATTTCATCATAAAAAAGATATTTCTATTAATCTGTTAAATTACTAATAATTCGTTGCTTTACAAAGTAGCGGAACATATTAAATTAATAAATTATTTATATGTGCTGGTCTTCTAAATTCGGACAATGGATGAAGCTGCTAGTACAAACGATAAAGTTATTTTCACCATTAGCTTTCTGACAGTATTGCTTACATCATCTAGCTTTAAGGAATCTTTAAGCAATATAAAGCTAGTGATATTTTCTAATTCTTTTTCTTTATTTGATATAATAACGGGAACGTCGATTGTTTTGTTTTTTTCAGTATATCTTTCTGCACTAGATAAATTAAGATATAATTATTTTAATTTAATTAAGATTAAATCACTTGATAATATAGTTTATGCTGCAGATATTTTTTATGTTATTGCAATATTAGTAATCCCAGGTTTTATTATAATATTTTACACTTTCTCTTGTACTATGTCCACGATTAGTTATTTTTTATCAGGAGTATATATTGGACATACTGATTTCTTAAACGAATCAACGATTTCTTATTTGTCCTCAGGTGTTTCTATTTTAGGACTTTTATTAACCATATATTATACAATTGAATCAATAAAGATTGAAAAATTGATAACAAAAAGCAAATCTATGGAGGAGTCAAATAGTGAAGAAGCAGACTCCATAGAAAAAGCAAGTAAAGCATATACTGACAATCAATATGATTACGTGGTAATATTTCTCAGTAATGCAATAGAGAACACAATATACTCCAAATTGGTAGAAAAACGAAATTTAAATAAAAAGTTATTGAACTTCAGATTAATGTTAGAACTTGCTACCGCTGATGGAATACTTACTCCAGATCAAGTGGAGTTAATCAAGGAAATAAAATCATTAAGAAACAAAATAGTTCATGGTGAAACTAAACCCCCAATTAGCGAAGAATATGTAAAAGAACTCCTAAATAAAACAAAAAACCTTTTCAATAAAGAGATGAACTAAAAAACGTCGCAGGTAACGAAAAAACGATATATATCAAAATCCTGTCAATTATTCTATATATGCCAAGAGTGAGCTTTACAACGGCAATAAAGAGAAGAAAAGAATCAAATTTTTAGGTATTTACTGCACGTTCGCCGTTATACGCACTCATCCTGTTCGCGTCGAAAACTGAAGAAATATTAAAAAATATTAGTAAATATTATCGTGATGGTCGTAGTCTTCTAACGTCACTGTCATTGATTCCTCGTCAACAGAAAAAACTAGGACAAAATGTTTATCGATATGAACTCTTTTTAAATGGTTCATTGGAAATCTCAAATTTTTATATCTGTGAGGGTCCTGGACAATTTCGTCAGCTTTATTTAAGATAATTTCAAGTTGCTTTTTGTTCTTTTTCGCTAATTTTTCAAACTTGTTATCAAGTTCTGCTCTGATCCTTAATGTATACATAAGGATCAAAGACCATAACGTTTTCTTAAGTTTTCAATTGTACTAACTTCCAATACTTCCTGTTTCTGTATTCGTCTCAGTTTTTCAATGTACTCAGGTTTTAACTCTGGCTCCAGAATCACTTCTTCATACTCTTCAGCCATTTTATTAATAGCAGCACTTTTGTCCTTTAAACCATACTTTGCTTTTATAATATTCAGAATCCGATTGGTGTTATCATCAATGTTTATGATTGCTTGAACCATATATACCATATTAATAACAGATTAATGCCATATTAATACGTATCGTTCTGCAAGTTTTTAAGAAACTTATGAAGGCCTTCGAGTGCCACGTTTAACATTCCAGTGAGAACTACTGGAATTGTCAATATCTCTTAAAGGTTACTTATTGTGTTCTCCTGTAAATGCTTTCATAATAATATTATAATCTCTCATTGGTCATCGGTTAAGAATTTTCTTGCCTGAAAGCTATCGATTTTGTATTAGAAGCCTGGCCTTAAATTTTGACCTATTTGTACGAAATTGATATTCTATCCTAACTTATAATTTATTAAAATGTTTGAAAGTGTTGAGTTAATCGATACAATTTTTTCCGCTTCCTCACTTAATCCAAAGACGCATTCTTTCTTTTTAAACTCGAAGATATATCCTCAATTTTCTCCTAACTCAAGTTATAATACTAATCTCTATTAAGCTTTCATTTTTCGCTTATTCTGAAGCTTCAATATAGGGCAAACACAACTGTAGTAAAATATTAATAACCTCGTGTATTAATACTTACTAAAATTTTTGAGAGTGGTAAAACATGAAGAAATTTAGATTTATCAGACATGATGAAAAAGCCATGGAACTACCGATTAATATCGTGGTCATGTTGGTTGTCGGGATGGTTGCGCTTGCAACGCTAATTTCGATCATGCCGACTCCGACAAAGGATATGTCGGTATTTGTGGAAAGCACGGCTCTTAACGGAGGTAATTCTGTAAAAGGAAACTCAATAATAGTGAGTGCCAGTACTGCAGAAAACCCGTTTGCCATAACCGCAGTTGTAAAGATAACTGACAGCGATGGAAACCCTGTAAGAAATGCAAATGTTATTTTGAGAGGGCTTGGCGGAGCAGCATCAAACACTACGGATGCTAATGGGTTCACTTTCCTGACAACACCGGAAAATGCAAGGGTAAGGTTTGATCCTAACCAGAATGAAGGAACTATGGACCTGAAGATTGTTGCTGACGGTTTTTATGACTACGAGAAAAAAGATGCAGTTATGATCATCAAGACCAGGTAATTGTGCATCTCCCAAAAGTAAAACTGAATGGAGGAGCCGTACGTGCTGCGTGAAAAATTCAAACACGATGAAGCAGGAACTTTGGGACTTCCAATAAGGATCGTCGTGCTTACGGTTGTAGGTCTTATAGGTTTTTGCACTATTCTTACGGCTCTGAGCAACGCCCCTGCTCCTCCAAAAACCATGTATGCTACAACAAACATGAGCGTACTTTCCTTGCCTTCCACTGAAGGGGGCAGCAGTAAGGAAACAAACCTGAGCTTGCCTGTAAAAGTATTTGACAGCGAAAATCGTGGGATAGCAGATGCAAATGTGATTGCCTGGAGTCCGGATCGGAAAAAAGCGTATTCAGGCGTTACCGACCTCAACGGAAACTTAACATTGAAAATTTATAACCCCGAACTGCCTTCGGGAAAAGCTGAAGGATATATCAAGATAAAAGTAATGAGAGAAGGGTACAGAGATTTCACCAGCGATTATTTTCTGAAGGTGATTCGGAACTGAATCGCTCTGGATAGATTTATGCTGGAAGGGTCTGAGGCAAAAATACCGGGTCTTGTTTCTGCATCATTTCTCCGTACTTCCTGTCTCCGAATTTTCTATTTTTTCATGTTACTTTAATGATTCTTACTCGATATGCAAACGTTAGGTCCGTATTTCCTCTACTATTGCAAGATCACTTTTGTTAATACTGCTAACCGAGTTTTGAGTCTCGTACACATACTTTTGTCCCCTCATTGCCGACAGCACCGCAGCTATACCACAGAGTACAGCCCCGATTATGAATGAAATCCGCAGCGCTGGCATGAATGCCTGTTGCAATGTCTGTGGGAACCAGTAGTTGCTTGTCAGTGTTGTCACTATTTGTTGCGGTATTCCACTGGCGACACTCGAGTTCATAGAGCTGAGGATTGAATCCATAGGGTTGTAGCCTAAGAAGGCAGAGAACAACGCATTTGTCGGTGACATGCCGGCTAGATAACTCGCGAGTTGCTGCAAAGCCGGGTCAATCTGTCCGGATCCAAGACTTGCAAACGAACTTTGAACCGCACCTGGAAAAGCCTGTTGAATTCCCACAATCACGATAGTAAAGAATACTGACATACTCAGTGTACTTGCCGAGTTTCCCAGTGTTGATAACATACCCGATGCCACACCTCTGTTCTGAGGTGGCACAGAATTCATTATTGATGAGCTGTTAGGCGAAGCAAACATACCGTTGCCAATACCCATGAAGAAAATCAATATTCCCAGCTCCCAGTAGCCGAAGTTATATGGCAGCAGAGCAAGCCCGATGAACACAAGCGTAACTATAGTCATCCCGGCAGTTGCAATCCATCTAGGTCCGTATTTGTCCGAAAGCATTCCGGAAATCGGTCCCATGACCATAAAGCCGATAGTCATAGGTAACATATAGATACCTGCCCATAAGGGTGTGTCCTCAAAGTTGTAACCATGAAGCGGCAGCCAGATTCCTTGCAGCAGAAGGATGAGCATGAACATAGCACCGCCTCGTGCAATAGCTGAAGTGAAACTGGCAAGACATCCATATGCAAAAGCTCTGATTTTGAAGAACTCCAGCCTGAACATAGGGTTCTTCACCTTGCTCTCTACGAATGGGAATGCGACCAGCAGTACGATTCCGATGCCTAATGCTGCCATTACCCAGGGGTTGTTCCAGCCCATTGCATCGGTTATACCATTATGCTCGTACGGCATCAGGGCATAAGTGACACCTATCAGAAGCGAGGTTAATCCACCAACAAAAAGTAAGTTTCCCACAATATCGAGGCTGGTCCTGGCTGCCCTAAACGAAATATCTTTCATCTTCCAGTAAGACCACACTGTTCCAAGAATAGCAAAGGGAATGTTAACCAGGAAAACATAGCGCCAGTTGTATGTTGCCAGTACGCCACCGAGCAGCAGACCAATGAACTGGCCTGACATGAAAGCAACCATATTTATGCCCAGGGCTTTTCCTCTTTCGCTGACCGGAAATGAGTCCGTAATTATGGCTGAGCCGTTTGCTATAGTAAATGCACTGCCTACAGCCTGTATTAGCCTGAAAATTATTAGCTCAAGTGCACCGGTATTACCTGTGCCAGGTGTCAGATAGAGTAATATTGAACCGATGGCGAATATCAGAAATCCCAGCCTGAAAAGTTTTACCCGACCATACATGTCAGCCAGACGACCAATAGTCAGAAGCAGTGTAGCAGTTATCAGGCCAAAACCCATAAGGAGCCACAGCAAGTACTGAAATGCACCTGGAGACATAGGGTCCATCTGGATTCCTTTGAATATTGCTGGCAGCGAGATCAGGATGATGCTACCGTTGATAGAACCCATTAATGATGCAAGAGTCACATTGAACAGTGCAACCCATTTGTATGCAATGCCCTTTTCATTGTGATTTTCACTCAAATTATTACCTTCCGTTTTTATCATTTTCTTCTTCTTCTTCCTGATTCTGGAAATCACAGTCATGCGCCGCCTTAGACTTCTGGTTACCATTCAGGGTATCGCCGTCTTTCATCTCGGCATCACTGTTATCGTCACCTTCAATCACATTGTTGACGATTCGGGACATTTCGTTCAGGAGTTCAAGTTTTTCCTGTGTCATACGGTCCAGTCCTGCCACTCCTTTTGGGGTTATCGTGTAGACTTTCCTGCGTTCTATTCCTTCGCTCCGGATGAAACCTTTTGACTCAAGTTTCTCCAGAATTGGGTAAATTGAACCTGCACTTGGAGTCCATCGACCGTTTGAGCGGAGCTCGACCGTTTTAATGATGTCATAACCATGAGTAGGATTCTCTTTAATAATTTTCAGCACGACATACTTGAGAAAAGCTCGCCTGATTTCCGTACACATTTTATTATTGTCGGTGCTTTCTTCCATAACTCGCACTCCGATATATTGGTAAACGATATATCGGTAGGTGACATAGTATATATCTTTTTGGTAACTGTCAAGTCATCTAAAAATAGTCAAGTTATAATGGTTTTGAAGTGATAGATATGTCAGATTAAGATAATCAAAAAAGAAAAATAGGGTAATTTAATACTAATTAACGACGATAAAAAGGAAACTATGGTGCAATCTTACCCAGACTGAATAGTGACTAAAGTCTTAGCATTTTCAAGATTTTATGCCCCTTTTAATCGCCTCCGATCCGCTTAACCTTAATGAAGATAACTATGGCAAGTTCGAGTATAGGTATCAATTATGCATACATACAATCGTCGTTTAAACGCTTCGATGTGAACAACCTGGTTATTATTGGCAAATCGGTATTCTTCACAACAAACAATTCGCTTTTACCAAAACGTACACAGCCTTTGTGTATACTGTAGTTCACTCCTCCTGATTTTAATCTGTTCTTTGCTTCATCAAAGTGTTTGTAAGGGACTTGCAAAACGGTGATGTCGGAAGAATTCACTTTTAACATACACTCACTGTATGCTTTGTTAAGGTTGCAGTCTTTTTGTTTCGATATTATTTCATTTATTATAGTTTCAGCCTCGGTTTTATCCGGAAATACTTTGTCTGCAAACTTCCTGAACTCATCAACAGTTACAAAGATCACAGGAAGCCAGCACTTAATTTGAGTGTTACTTTCAGAAATATCCCAGGCGAGTGGCAAATCTGGAATATTGCCTGAGAAATGTTCGAAAAGAATACTCATGCAAGGCACCGGAATAAGTTCTCTCTTTTCAATTAATGCATTCAATGCTATGCATACTGGTTCTGAAAGTCCAAAAGCGTGTAAAACATTTCGTTGCTCAGGGTCAGATAAAGTATATTCACCCTTCCCGAATGTTTTAGATAAATCAGTACTTGTTGCAAATCCTACATTTTCTATATAACAGAGAATCTGTTGTTGTAAAGGGCATGACTTTATTATCTCAGCTAGGTTGTCATTCATCTTCTAAACTCCCCCAAATTTCCTAAACATCAATTAGAGTGAAAGCTGCATTATTAGATTACAGACTGAGTAAATTTCAGTTCCATTCCGGTATTTGGAATGATCATGTAAAGAAACAAATTCGAAGTTTGATTTATTGGGTCACCTGCATACGATATATAGCGCAATAAGCGAGATTGAAAGAGCGAACAGGTTTGGGATAAAATAATAAAATAGCATTTTTGAACTTAGTTTAAATGTTAAAGACTTTTCTTTCGATTTCATAACCTCTCTGTCAGTACTTTCTTCCTGTGATTGGCCATGTAAAACTTCATTAAAACGGCTCCTGCGATCAGTATAGCAAGCCCGGTAGAGAAATAAGGAGATTTTATGACATCCCATCTACCGGACCAGACAAGAAATCCGGTAAGGAAAAGCGCTGAAGATCCTGCAATTCCTGAGATTTCAAAAGGAATTTTCATAGAGCCAAGGGTTAGCCTGTTCTGGTTTTCGATGACTTCGATACGGGACTCAAGTTCTTTTATATATTCACTTTTTGCATCTTGCTGAGCTTTTAGATTATAGAGTTCCATACTCAGCTTTTCGATCTCTGGTTTGAGGTTATTATGAGTTAAATTTGAAAGCTCGGATAGAGCAGCTTGAAGGGAATGGAGGCTTTCGGAGAGGTTTAAAAAAGCCTCATTTATACTCCTATTTTTATACTCGGCTTCGGACATACCTGATGAATTTTCCTCAGAAAACGTAGAAAGATTAGAAGGCTCGCCCGAGGGAAGTACTGCGCTGGATTCAAAACTTGAAACATTTCCTTCCGAAACTGGAGGAACAAAATCCGAAAAAGAAGAATTTCCACTAACAGAAGGCTCAGGAGAAACCGGCGGTATCTGTGAAAAAATTGAGGAGCTTGCAGCGAGACTTCTTGCATTTTCTCCAGGGAAAAACCCTGAGAAATTTCCTGAAAAAACCCTACCAGCTTGCAGTTTGGAAGAAGCCTCCATAGAAAGACGTCTCTCAACTGCACGGAGTCGTTTTTCAAAGCTTCTTATGCTCTGATCAAAAACCTCAATTCTTCCTTGTAAATCATCCCTAATTTCCGGATCTGCCTGATGTAACTTATTCAATTGGACCATTACCCCCATAATTTTGCACTACAGAATCAGGCACCAGACTATATAAAATTTTTGAGGTTTGCGTATTGCTAATTAATAAAACAAAAAGTCAGAACCAGAAAACAAGAATGACAAAAGGAAAGAACGAAAAAGGAACGAAAATAGAAGAATAACAGAAAGGAGGAAAAATCAACCTGGATGTGAAAAAAGAATAACAAAAAAAAGGAAAATAAAAACATAATTATAAAAAATTGAAAGTGAAACTAGAAATACAACGTAAAAAAGGGAAAAGTAGCTCGAAAGGAATAAAACAGAGAGATTAAAAAGTACTGTAGTCCCTCAATAATCAGTTG
>DUGT01000158.1:0-3493 GCA_013331275.1 Methanosarcina sp.
TTTTCCCCATATATTTTCCCCATTACGATTTTTACTTGTCTCACTCTCTTGTTTTTTATTGAGAGCTTACTGTCTAATATTGTATACTACTTCATGAGGCTCGCTTCCTGCTCAAAAAATTTAATGAGTTGATGTCAGTTCAATACTTTAGAACTGACACGGGTATAAGAGAAATCTTAATACTACTTTTAAGAAAGCAGGTGAGGGCTAATAGCAGCCTTATAGAAGAGTTAGCTTTGAGGAGTATGTTTTACTTGCCCTCATAGAAAAATTGTTTATAGAGCCTCTCAGAAGCCCTATTTTCGTTTCTGCAACTGCTGCACAATGAGACACCATAATTTCAGGGTCTAATAAGATTTTCTTCATAATATCTTCTGTGTTGCTCTCCTCCGTTTGAACATCAGAAGTGAGAGGCATTCCGCACCTAAAACAAGAAGATCCTGCAGATCAACCTAAGTAAACTTTAAGCTGTGTTTCAGTAAGAGTTTTTGCAAGATAAGAGCACGGACATGTCTGAAAAATGTAAATTCACAGGCTTTTGAATCCCTGCTTTTTTTCTGTTCTTTTGAGATTATCCCAGGCAGAGTATGATAATCCATAGGCTTATCTGGATATTTTAAAGAAGCCCAGACGAGTGCCTCCCTGTTTTGTATATCTGGATGATTATCTAGCCAGTTCCTCCAGTAACCTGTGGAAAAAACTATTCTTATTCTTCTTGCACCCGTCTTTCCTTTAGGTAAAGTTGCAACAGTGCCTCGTTCATCAAATTGAATATGTTTTATCTGGATACCTAAAATCTCGCCTTTCCTGGCTCCACTCTCATACAACAATGCGATGAAAGCTTTGTCTCGAAGGTTACCTGCTGCATCAATTAGTTTTTCAATATCTTCCTGAGTTAAAAGGTCTTCAGGTAAGTGATTCGATGCTTCCTCTGCTTGGCTACGCAAATTTCTGCTAGGGCATTTCTGCCGATATGTCTAAAGAACAACCTGAGTTTCACTTTATGTAGCCTTTATAGTAGAATAGACACTATGACTGTTTAAGCAATCAAAGGGCTTATCAATCATTTTAGAAAATTCAATTAACGCCTCCAAATCATTGATAATTGTATCCTCTGACCACCCTTCACTCTTCCTATACCGAACATAAGAGAGAATAGAGTTCAGATTTACTGCAGGTCGATGGCTTTCGCTATAAACCCTTTTTAATCTCTATTCTTTGTGCTGTTAGATTTACTCCCATAAGTACAATATATCGTCGAAAAAAGTATTTTTATAGAAATGTATGACTATAAATCGAGCTACTGGAAGGAGCCTGTTGGATCACAAATGTTTTAAACGGATGTTAATGGCAGCTCCTGCAAGCACAGCCAGCAGGAGTTTACACCATTTACTTAGAGAACTTACGCACTTGAAGTATAATATCAATCACTTTTATATCAATCACTTTGGGCGTATATCAATCACTTTGGTAGTTGTGACCTGTTTAGTGTTTTAAACAGTTGAAGATTTAACACTATTGTTTTATCAGTTCAATCGCATAAGTTCTAACTTATTTTTTACAGATTCATCTTCTTCTAGGTTCATTCCACTGCGATTCTATGTCCTCTCTTTTTAGCAACACGTTTTTTAATAGAGTATAAGAGTACTGCACCTGCAAGACCACCTAAAATCATTTTACCCATTCTCATTGAAGGCCTCCCCATACCTTTTTCAACTTCTTCTGCTTCATTAAGCATCATTTCTTCCGGTTCTACTTCGGCTTCTTCTTCCTTTTCAACTCTCCCTGACCGGAGTTTGTTCAGGAGATATGCACCAAGGGCCAGCTTAGCATATTTACACAAAATTCCTTTTTTCCCTGGAGATCCGCCTGACTTCATTCTCTTCATGATATATGCACTAAGCAATAGCTTACCGTACTTGTTCACGTTTCGCAATCTAGCACCCCCATAATTTTTCCCTTGCCAGAGAGTCCCTTATCGTATTTTTTCTCCGGAAAGGGGAGTAATGAACTTAGTACTCCTGTATCTATCTTATAGCTCGCATATTATATAACGGCAACTATGCAAAATATTCAATAACTTTTAACTGATTGCAGATTTTCGAGGCTGTTGATTGCCCGACAAAAAAATCGGAAATTATTGAAACTGGTGCAGCAACCCTCATTGAAAAATTGTCTTCAAGACTTTGAAGAAAACAAATATTTAGAAACAGATGACAGGCTCTCTATAAATTTAAGTACAGATGAGTTTAATGGATAAGTACGGATGAGTTTAATGGATAAGTACAGATTAGCATCGTGTATAATAAGTGATAAGTTCCGTTTATAAATATAAGTGAAATTCTTATGTGAAGTTATATATGAACGTAAATGCTTAAAAATGGTACGTATTGCAGATATAAGGAAAATATTTGAATTAAAAAGTACTTGAATTAAAAATTTAAATTCTCCTGAAATTTGCCATAAAACTTTCAAGTAACAAAACACATGATGATAAGTCACGAAAGCATTTTGTACTATCGAAAAGAAAAGTAAAAACATGAAACAATCAGTAGGAGCAAAACCACTTGCATTTCCGACTCCAGCCTGGGTTGTCGGTACATATGACATGAATGGAAAGCCAAATGGCATGACTGCAGCCTGGGGAGGAATCTGCTGTTCCAATCCTCCATGTATCAGCGTATCCTTAAGAAAAGCGACCTACAGCTATGCAGGGATCATGGAAAACAGGGCATTTACGGTCAGTATCCCGTCAGAAGCTTATGTAAAGCAGGCCGACTACTTCGGCATTACAAGCGGAAGGGATGAAGATAAGTTTGAGGCCACCTGCTTGACGCCGGTAAGAAGTGAGCTTGTACCTGCTCCTTACGTAGGTGAATTTCCGGTTATCCTCGAGTGCAAGCTTCTGCATAACTTTGAGATCGGGCTCCATACCCTGTTTGTAGGAGAAATCCTGGATATTAAAGCCGATGAATCCGTGCTCGATGAAAAAGGAAACCCTGATATTGAGAAAATAAGGCCTGTAATATACAACCCTGGAAGTAGAGACTATTATGGCATCGGGTGTAATCTTGGAAAAGCTTTTTCGATAGGTAAGGAGTGCTGAATAAAAGTTAATAAAAAATTAATAAAAGAAAATAAAAAGCAATAAAACTTTCAGAACGGTTACGTCTATACATTTTAAATTCTTTTATTCCTTTCTGAACGTCTTTTTCGCCAAAATCTTCCATCCTTTGAGATCTTTTCCCTCAAATTTTTCCTTCACGGCTTCGAGCAGGGAAGGAATATCCAGGTGCTGTGGGCATTTTTCAACACATTGCCCGCACTGGATGCACTGGGAGGCATAACCAGGGACATCGCCTCTTATAATTCCTCCAGGTTTTGCTGCATACATAAGTTTTGCTTCACTCTCATTGCCTGACAGGTAAAAGTTATTGTAGATCTCAAAGCAGCCAGGAATATCGACGCCTGAAGGGCAGGGTAAACAATATCT
>DUGT01000158.1:3653-3776 GCA_013331275.1 Methanosarcina sp.
ATTTTTGTTCCGCTCTTTTTACAAGATTCAATTCGGTGTCAGTCAGGGAGTTTGGATTTGCCTCAGATGCTATTTTCAGGTTTTCTTCAATATGCGACTCCTCATTCATTCCTGATAGTACAA
>DUGT01000177.1:0-3403 GCA_013331275.1 Methanosarcina sp.
TCACTTATGATCTGCCGATTGTAGAAGTTACAGTAGGTCACAGCACTTTTCAGATAAACTCTTAAATTACACATAAGCGACGTGTTATAAATAGCTTCCATTTTTGATCGGTATAAATATAAAAATAAAAATAAGCGTTGAAATATGAATTATTAGAGAGTTAGAAGTTTACTGCTTTTATTTTAGACATCAAGTGGGTAAGTTCTATAATGGGAAGCGTTGTGATCTCAGAATAAAAGAGATCATGGAGACTATCCGAAAAGTTCTATGCATGTTGTAAATTTACAATTAGACAATTAGTGTTCATTATCCGGAATCCGTTCACTTATGATCTGCCGATTGTAAAAGTTATAGTAGTCACAGCACTTTTCAGATAAACGTATAAATTACACATAAGCGCGTAGTATAAATAGATTCCATTTTTGATCGGTTAAAATATAAAATAAAAAAGTAAGCAGTTAACTCTTTGATTATTAGAGAGTTGAGAGTCCGCTGCTTTATGAAGATTTCAAGTGGGCAAGTTATTAAATGGTAAATATTGGGATCTCAGAATAAAAGAGATCTTGGAGATTATCCGAAAAGTCCACGCATGTTGTATAATTACAACTGGACAATTAGTGTTTATTATCCGGAATCCGTTCATTGTGATCGCTGATTGTAGAAGTTACAGTAGGTCACAGCACTTTTCAGATAACCTCCAAATTACACATAAGCGACGTGGTATATATAGTTTTCATTTCTGTTTAGATTAAATATAAAAACAAAAGTCCATCGTGTAATAAATTCTATATAAACTCATAAGAACCATCGATCTATGACAGATCGTGAAAAACGACATTCAGTGCTTATTTTTCATAAGAAGAGAACATTAAATAACTCGAATAAGATGTAAAAAGAGAGTACATTAATTAACAGGATTTTTACGTTAAATCAGGTATAAGAGGTAGAAAATAACTTCAGGATTAAAAGACATATGATACAAAGATATTAAGTAAACGTTGTCGTTATAATCAAGTGTATACAATTAGGAACTTACGGCTATTGGATTTGTACATAAAATACAGAGTTGTAAAAATAAATTTAGAGTTTATTAATTTATTAAGAGTTAAAGATTGTAGCGTTAGTTATATATAATACTACACATTTGCGTATTTTGATGATCGACTAAGTAAAGTGAAGTCTCAAGAGTCCCGAAAACTGTCCAAGTTATGGTTTCGGTCCAATTAAGTTTAAGAATTAATTTTGGAAGTATGCTTCCATTGATTAACGATAGTTTGTATTTTAAGAGTAGTCTGTGTTTAAGAGTAATTTGTGTTTAAGAGTAGTCTGTTTAAGAGTAATCTGTGTTTAAGAGTAGTCTATGCTTTAAGAGTAGTTGATATTCACTCTAGTCCTTTAATGACGATGTTATGGTCAATACTTAAAAGATTTAAGTGAAATATATCGATCGATAGATATTTATTACGTGTCACATAGTGTAGTCTGATGGTCAATAGAGTTAAGCGCAGGATATCTTGTTTTCCAAAGGCCACCTATTATAAGCCCAGAGAAATTCCTCTTTGCTGTCTGGAAATTACCAACCTATCCATAGAAGAGATTGAGGCTATTCGTCTTTGCGACCTTCTCAAGATAGAGCAGAATGAGGCTGCTGATAGGATGGGAGTATCACGGAAAACTTTCTGGAGTGACCTCCAAAAGGCACGACAGAAGGTGGCTGATGCTCTTGTCAACGGAAAAGCGATCGAGATTTCCGGAGGAGAATATGTTAGTACTGGTGAATGCAAGGTCGATTATCTCTGCAAAGAGTGCGATCATATGTGGGAACCAGAAGGCAAACAGAATCGGCCCACAAGCTGTCCGAACTGTGGTTCCAATCTGATTTTCCGACTTGGTGGCGATGGAAGAGGAATGAGATTTATTGAAAATAATTATTGTTGCCCTAAGAAAAGGGAAAGCAGTAGAGACACCGGTGAAGTAAGCAAATAAAATGACAGTAAAATTGGACTTTGAAATCAACACTGATCAATGAATTATCCATAAAAATACTAAGTGGAATAGGTAAAAACAAATTGAAGCCACCTGCGTTCGTCTGCACTGCTGTGGTGAAAAGGGAATAGAGAACAGTCTACCTTTTTAGGGAGGGAAAACTAAAGAAATACTTTTTAGTAAGGGACTTCCCCCCGCCTGAGTGTTGAATTTACAGAAAATCAACCACGTTACCTTAGATTGACAATGAATTTCTGTGCAACAGCTATTTTTATCCCGAGCATTAGTACACGCAATTTTCACAGTCTTTCGGTTTCAACATCCTTTATAGTTTCAACATCTTTATAATAACTTAATATTCATTGGTTTCTTCGGGGTGTGCATTGAAAGGGAATGCCTCAGCCCATCCAAATCCGCCAGGAATAAAGATATGGAACGTTTCCCTTCTTTCCCCTTTCTCGATTTCCAACTTTTCACTATGGTCCAGATTTGTTTCAAAACCCTCTTTAGGTTCCTCGAAATCCTTGATATCTTCAAGGTCAAGTACTCCGCTGGTGCAGTACAACATTTGAACATTGTCTAAAATCCATCTCTTACTCACTAATACCATAATCCCACCACTCTACTGTTTGACTTTTAAACCTTTAAAGCATCCCTTGGTTTTCCTCAGATACCGAGCGTGATGCACTTCGGTAATAATAGATCGTTTCTATTCTCTATTTAACGTTTAAGGATCCAAAAATATAATGAAATTCAATTTTTGCATATACACACAGTTATCAGACTCTTCAGATAAAACTCGGGCATTTAATCTCTTTTTGTTGCAAAAATAATCCTGTGGTTTCGCTCAATTACAAAAGAAAGTGGGTTAGCATCTGATCTATGTGTCACACATCCTGTAGAGGAAAATATAATAAAAACAGACAGATCTGCCTGATAAACTATTACCTTTGAATACAGAATAATTTTACAAAAATTAGGCAAGAGCTACCAGAGGGCAGGTAAGAAAATGCAGTAATCCAGGTTACTGCCGATAACCAAACTATTGGACGAGAAATTGTCAGTAAAATAGTTACTGAATAATAATTATCAATAGTTTTTTATACTTTTAGTCCTATGTAAATCCGGCGGGTCGACCGATCTACTTGTTAGAAGAACAAATTTCCTCCTTTAACTTTCCTAACTAGTAATAATAACCACCAACAATATCCCCAACTTGTCGGCCTGTCAATCCTCTTTTTTTTGGAATTAAAGTTAAAGAATATTTCCATTTAGAAAATGGATTTGTTTTTATCTGAAAACCTTGCTATTTCTGTAATTTCAAAAGGCTGCTTATATTATAGTGTAATCTTCTACCTTATTTGTTGAAAAATGAGATAATTTCAAACCAATGAGATAATTTCAAACCAGTGCGATA
>DUGT01000177.1:3536-13057 GCA_013331275.1 Methanosarcina sp.
CAAACCAGTGCGATAATTTCAAAGTATTATCTACCTAGAAGTAGAACACCAATAATAAAAATTGTAAAACAGAGTGCCATAAAATATATAATCACTTTAACTAATTTCTCCAAAACAACCACTTCTTTAGAGTTTATGATAGTGCAATTCACAGATACTAAAGAGCTTCTTTGATGATTCGATTTGTTGCTTTTCTAGAGCTTACCTTAGTTTATTATTTACCTTAATAACTTTGTGCCATTGACCATTATACTGGCATATAATAACAACATAAAATATTACAAATATTAATATAAGTAATTAATTGAGTAGTACTATTAATCTACAAGGGCTGGACATTCTATAGATTCAATAGTAGGGAGAACTTTGTAACCCTGTAAATAGATAGTTCCTTCTATCACAAAATTATGGATAAAAATAAAGCAAACTTTACGAACTTTTGGTATGCACCTGATTAGGTAGCGTCATGAAACTTTTATAAATTGTAACTGTCTCTTTACTTTTTTCTTTATAATAAACAATTTAAGTGAATCTTTTCATATTTTTTGCAACAAAATTATATATAATTTTCAAGATATATCGTAAATTTATAGAAGGAAAGATATGGCCTGATTTCGAGACAAATTAGTGTGGTTATTTCGTTGTTGATCTTGAAGTTGTTTGGGACATGGAGATTGAAGATGCTTCTTCTTTGAGGCCTTTAATAACAAAAATAGTCGGAGAAGATAACGAGTACGGCCATCCTCATACAGAAATCCTTGAATGATTACGAAAAGCTCCCTTAACTCTGTTACGCAACTTTTATTCTTTAACACATATATAATTTCAACACATATATCTGGCCTAATAAGATAATTTAGGATCTGAGAATTTAGAATCTGAGAAATATCAGGAAGTGAGCAATCGGGCGATGAAAACTTCCTCGATAGTCTAATCTATCTTTTTTGAACTGAATGTTCAAAATTATAATTTTGGATTGAAATTCTGATTTTTAGTGCTTCCTCAGCTCTGTAGAAAAACTCTAACGTGTGTTTTTCCAATTAATTTAAACTGAATGACCTGTATGTTTTTACATATCTAATTTCAGCCTCTTGAAGTTGATTTAATGATTTTCTAGAAAGTCAGTAATAATTGACGGAGGTTTAAGGAGGTAGATATAATCAAAACAATAAAGGTACCGGATTCTATAGATACTTCTAAAAAGTTGCAAAAGTTGATTGATTCAACAGGAAATACATCAGTTGAATACACTTTTTCGAAAGATCATAATATCATAATCAATTCACTCCTACGTGTTAATAATAACACTACCTGGGACGGGAATGGTTGCAAATTTACATTGATGGAAAATGCACCAGTTGAGATATTCGGAGAGCAGGTGCCATTAATAGCTCCTAAATGTTCTACGGCTGCGGAAAATCTCATTTTCCATGACATTATTTTTGAGGGAAACAGGGATTCTCAGAAAGAAGTTGAAGCCCTATATCCCAAACCCTGGGGGCATGGATACCACAATTTTTTCACATTGGGTGACCTGCACAAAGTGTCATGTTCAAACTCACTTAACTGTGAGTTTTATAACCTGTCTTTTGAGGACAATCTGGGAGATGGAATAAGAGTCGAAGGCGGCACTAATATATCGGTACACGACATTACGGGAAAACGTGGGGGACACGACATCATTTGTTACAACGCAGTCCTTGGTGGCGAGGTGTACAACCTCAAGGCCGACCTGGCCGTCAATGCTGGAGTCAGGACAAGATCAGCGAAAAATATCAAAATTCATGAATGTGTTTTGAATGGTGGTACAGGAATGGCATATTCTCCTGGTATGCAGATTCAATCTACTGCCACTAATTGGGTATCATCTGGGATTGAAATATACAACAATTATATCCATGATACATGGGGTCCAGGAATCCAGATGGTAGGCAACGTACCGAATAACGAGACTGTCTCGATTCACAACAATTTATTTGTGAGTTGTGGTGCTATGCCTGCAGCGAACAAACTTCCCAACGTGGGAGCTATTGTTTATGATGGATTTCCGGTTGACATTGAATACAATACTGTTGCAGGATGTTATGGTTTCGGTTTTGCTGCAGCAGATTATGACATATTATCTACATATCCAGCAACAGCAACAATCAAACGGAATATTGTCGTCGGGACAAAGAAAGCTCTATATCCCGGAACTGGATCAGGAGCAGCTATAGCAAATCTGCTTGGCTCAAGATATATCTTTACATGTCTAGAAAATGATATATACGGCAATATATCCGATTTTTACGATATAGCTCATTCCAGATGTCTGTCCGTAGATCCTCTTTTCGTGGGTTCCGGTGATTACCGTCTACAAACCTCAAGCCCTTGTAGGTTTAACGGATATCAACTTGGAAGATATAATGGGGTGGACGATTAAATGAAGTGGACGATTAATCTACTCTTGAATATCAATTATTTTCGTAAAATAACTGTGAATATTATACCCACACCAAAGAAACTTCCTTGTCAGCAACAGGTGAAATGCTGGGTAAAAGAATATTAGGACTACTTATATTGTAAATATACCCGCCTTAAAGTAAAAACTGTTAAATTTATTCTCACTTGATATTCAATAGCCTTGTTATATTTCTACCTGATCACCTGTCGGTCACATCAATTGACAACAATGCAGTCTTTCTTAGCTTTAGTTACACTGCCATTCTCATTCTTAATTGTAAGGCTTAAGTGTAGACATCTGGCTTCTTGAACGTGTGTACAGCAGTAAAAACATGTTTACTGCACTAGTCACCGGATGTCTCTGGCTCAAAGACCTGAAAATACTCTGTCGGACTGCCAGTTGTAACACTTTTGAAGTTGACCGAGAGAGTAGCTTTACCAGTTATGATGCCATTTATAATACTGGATTCTTATTAGCACCATATCCGTAACCATGCTTTACCCAATAAGATTCATCCTGCGGAGTAGCTCCAAGCTTGTTATTAACCATCTTTGTAACCACTTTTGAAGACCCGTCCTTTGTCCATCCACCAGGACAATCCCACACAACACAGTTCTGAACTGTTAGTGAACCGGAAGCATGCACATACTGTATAGCGGCGTTTCCGGTAGACCCATGCATGTTCCTTATGATGCAGTGGCCAATCACGTTATTGGTCTGAATGTCTTCAATCTCAATTGCACACCAGCCAGAATGAGTGTCATCATAGATAGTACAATACTCAATAAGCAGTTAGATGCGTTATCAAGTCTTATACCCATATTAGTCTGAACATCAATTTTACAGTTAGAAACTTTTGAGTTCTTTGTCCCTCCAAGGAATTCAACAAAGTCATGCACGACAGAGGAACTAAGACAATTAGATATTATGACGTTGTTTCCTGCCTGACATTTTATACCGTCATTATAGAGGTATCTCTGGAAATTCAGGTTACTTATCTGTACATCACTACATTTTCTAAGCAGGATACAGTTTCTAGTTTCCCCATGTCCGCCATCACCAACACCAGTAGCATTACTTATGAATTTCAAGTCGCAAATTTCAAAGTTGCTAATTCCATCACAATAGATCCAGCCATTCGGTTTTCTGACTCCTTTAGCTCCACCAGTATTTTCTTCACCTTTGAATATAGTTTTTTCACAGCCTGCCCCCTGCAATTTAATACCACTTTTTATTATTAACCGATCATTAAGTATGTAAGTACCTTCAGGAACACAAACTGTGTCGTCAGGTTTAGCATTATTTATTGCATTCTGAATTACGCTATATTCTTGACCAGGTCCAACGTGTAATATACTCATACTTTACCCCCTAATTTATAAATCACTTGGTTTCAAAAACTCAAAATTTGCTTCTGTAAATGCCGTTTTTATAATTTTAGAAGTTTAAAAAATTTAACGTTTACAGCAAAATAGTTTTTTGTAACTCACCCCCCGAAATAGTTATTTTGATGAAGATATAAATTTGAGTAGAATTTTATTTCGGGAAACAGCTAATCGACCCTATTTTGGTAAAATAGATACGTCTGAGTCCCTGATTAAAAAACACGTTTAATAGATAGTAATTAAATGGATTTATGGAGTTTGCTGTTGAATTTAAAGAAAAATGGGTATTGATGTTACCTTTGAATAATAAAAAATCTGGTTCAATGCAAATTAGTGAAATTAATGAAGTTAAATGCGCCACTAGAAATAGTTTCGGGGTTTGATAAGTGCGTTTAGCTTGCAGGAATTATTTCTCTTTAAAATAATCGAGTTTACCTCAGCTTCCGAAGTGGACAGGCACACAAACTTCTAGCTGTCCTTCCTGGCCATATATTAGATTTTTTTCAAGGAAAAATTTGATTGACTCCCCTATGCACGCCAGTTCCTCTAACCGCATCAATCGCTGTTTTTTAGAATTTTATGGTTAAAACAAGAACTTCCTGTTTACGTTCCGCAAAGACCACTTACGCGCTGAATGAGATATAAGGAAAGATATGGTAAAAATCAAATAGGCAAACAATTCATTATTGACATCATCAACTCGTCGATTCTCTTTTACAATTTCAATACAAACTATTTCTTTTTTCCAAGAGTTTTGTAGAGTACTAAAAACGATTCAAATATAATATCAAAGGTTTTGTTGCCAAGAATAGTTATTGGAGAAATGGAACTATCAATTCCCACACTGAAATTTAGAAGTTATGTTTTCATCATTCCTAAGTTGCTTTCATACATTTTCCCCTTTTTCCGTTATGTAAGTTACGCGATCACTTGGGATTTGTATGTAGCCTAATTTCCGATAATGTTCTAGAATCGTTCTTTTATTACCTTCCCCTGAATCCTGATATGGTAATAATATACAGTCACACTAACGTTATGCACCCCTTCAAATAAACTCATATCTCCCTGACATAGGGCACAAGGTTCTAATTCAGATACAATTTCAACATCTTGAGCACCTTTTTCTAGTGTCAATAATCTAATCTCTTCATGACCATTGGATGCACTTTTCAGGTATACTCCAGTATTTACATTAAAGGTGTAATTATGCGCTCCATTTGTCGCATCACCTTCATTCTTTCGATGTCTAAATAAAGTTTTAGCGCCAGTTTCTGCTTCTGCGTTTTATGTGATACATAAACATTGAACAACATAGCTCCTTTGCCCCTCATGTTCTTCTCTGCGTCTAATAGAGGATGGATTATTACCACTATTTAAATGAAAATGATATACATAACGACTTATTTTATCTTCTCTTTTCTCCGATTGGATATACATTTGCAGTGCTTTATATCCCATTATATCCGCCTCCCTCTCCAACTCCTTATCATCATTCACAGCTATTCCTTCCCTCATCTGCATTGTAGGCTCAACCCTTCGCGCCTGCTGCACCACAGCCAAGCCTCATGCGGCAAATGTCTCTCCTGTCCCGGAGCTATATGAATATTCGTTCCCTGCGTATATGCCAGTGCCCCTATTTCAGCAGGCTTTGATGAATTATATGCACCTTCACATCACTCATATCAATTCCAGAAAGACTTTCGATGCCAGCCTTGAGGCTATCTGGCATTCCGGTATTATTTTCTTTTTTCATCTGAAGATGCCCTTCTTCTTGAGGTATTTTCTGCCTCTGCACGCATGACGGACATGTTTCTTCTTCCTCTGGCGTTTCTTGCCGCTGAACAGGCACCTGTTGAACCGTTGAAGAGTTTCTGATCTTTGATAGCAGCCTGCCAACTGCTCTGTTTTCAATAGTTTTCTGTAGCTGCAAAACATCTGCTGAAGTTAAAGATTTTGGATCTATTCTGGCACGCTGAATGATAGCTGTAGAATTTGATGCATGAACCTGCTTTGCAGGAATTATTTGCCTTTGAGAAGACTGTGTTCCTCTGGATTGATTAATATTCTGGTGTTCTGGCATGATCAAACTCCCCATCAAGTAGTTGACTGTACAAAAATTCAAAAAAGTTAATAACATTCATGAAAAAGAACGAACACCATTTATGTTTCATCTTTCTGCTTTGTAGATGGGCTATCAGGAGATTCGGAGTCCGAATTATTCTCTTGCTGCTTTGGAGAAACTGGTGAAATCCGTAAAAATCTCCTTATATCACGTTTAACAATTTCTTTTTCTTCTTTAGAGGCTGCAGGGTTTAGAAGAGTTTTTATGGACTCTATAATTTCCTCTTCTTCAAATATCCCCTTCCCAAAATCCACCGCAGCACGACGCCTTGTTCCCAGATAACCGATTAGAAAGCCATCTATTGAATAACATATGAGTATAAAAGTTCCATATATACCTCCGGAAGTAGAAGCAGCCCCTCCTGCAGTAGTAGCGTTTAATGCTGGTCCAACGTATCCGGAGAATTGCTGCAACGCTTCCGGTACCTGTTTCAAACTAACCAGTGCAATTGTGACTATGCCTGTGGTCAGCCAATCGGAAATTCGCTCAAGATTGGAATTCTCCGTATACAATCTATTCTTGTTTTCGAGATACATCGGTATTTCAGTTGGTTTTTCAGGTGTTTTGCCGGGTTCTAAACTTTGCGTTTCAGTGGTACGAGGTATTCCAAAAATGAAGCCAAGAAACAGTCCTGACAGGAAAGTAGCTATGGCAATAAAGATGGATACCCCGAGTATTGAAGCCTTATCGTACCAGCTATGAGGCAGGACAAGTGCATACACAAAAATGATCACCAGACCAAAAAGAGATATTCCAACTAAAAACAGCATGAAGCTCTCTAATTTTAGAAGATCTGATAAAGATTTCACACCTAGTTTCATATTTTAAACCATCCTTTTATCAGTCATTTAAGGAATTTTCCCGTAAACTGCGACCAAATCCGATTAGCTAGCCACTACAATTGTATTTTCATATCAGTTCCCAGTTTTTTTAGGAATTTTGAGAATTTTTGAGAATGCTAGAAATTAAGGTTTTAAGAACCCTTTCTATTCAATAGACTGAATTAATTTAAAAAATAATTTAAAAATATTAAATTCCCTTAAACATGATCATGGAGTTAATTAGAGAAAGAGTTTCGAATAACAAAGGGGTTGTCACACACGATACTTGTACAAACAAGACTTACACCTCATAAATCTGGCTATAAAGATATATCTCCAAAAACATACTTAAATCGTGCGTTGAATGTAATTTGCTTAAGAACTGACCCGACCTGAACCGTTCTTACTCCACAACAACCGTTTCCATCTCTGTTTTTTGGTCATCGAATTTTTCTTCAGTTTGGCCTGCTTCATCTTGCATAATAAAATAGGAATATAAATATAAAAACAAATATGATAATTGAGTTGAAAAAGTGGGATACGATTCAACATTGTTTTATGACACTTACGAATATTATGCAAAATATAGACCAAATGTTCCAGGAGAAGTAGTCCAAATAATTGTTGAACAGTTTGATATTAAACCGGTAGATAGGATTTTGGATATCGGATGTGGCACTTGCCAAATAGCAATTGCTATGGATGGTAAATGCGATGAAATGGTTTGTTTGGATTCAGATCTGGAGATGTTAAAGCAAGCCAAAAGAGAAATAGAAAGAATGAATTTAAAGCAAAAGATTATTTTAGTAAATTGTTATGCTGAAGATTTAATAAAGAGAAAAAGCGGATTAAAAATTTTCAAACTCGCAACCATTTGTAGAGCTTTTCATTGGATGGATCAAAATAAAGTGCTAACAGATCTTGATAGCCTTATTAGCGAGGATGGTGGAATAGCTATATTAGTGATGGAAGTTTTTGGACTGGCGAAGAAGAATGGCAACATGCAGTTAAAAAGGTTGTTCAAAAATATTTGGGCGAGGAACGTCATGCTGGGAAAGGAACCTTCAAAGAATCACCTGAACCATGGGAGAATATAATTAGTCGTTCAGCTTTTAGTGTTGTTGAATCAAAGGAAGTTGAAATTGTTCGAACCTGGACTGTTGAGAGCATCATAGGGTGGTTATTTTCCAGTTCCTTTGCCTCACCTAAATATTTTGGCAATCGAATTAAAACATTTAAAAAAGATATTAATGAAACCCTTTTGTCTATTAATCCAGACGGAGTTTTTAATGAACAGGATCACTTTAATCTTATTTTAGCATCAAGACCGAGGAAATATTAGAGAAAGTTTATGTTATGCACAAATTGGATTCCATTGCAAAAATTATGAAAGGGATTTACTGAAATAATAGAGATTTACTAAACTCCCACTCGATTGATAAGTTTTTACACTTTCCGTAATCTGTTTCACCCATCAGTCACTCCTCTGTAGAGCTCAATATTAACAGTTAGAAAAAATTATATACGATTGTGATGTAGAACTCTTGCGGAAATTTTCTATAGTGAATTAAGAAATTTCTGAAGGAGAAAATAACAATGACTATGAACGCAACTGTGACAAGTTCGGTAGTGGGTTCTCAAACCCGGGAAAGACAACTTCTGATGGATGTTCTCGTGCATTTGCAAGATATAGGAGATTTAGCCTTCCATGAAGATGAATTTGCAGGCACACGTGGCCAGAGTAGACGTTTAGAAGGATTTCAACTTTCTTTCAATCCCCGACTGGATGGCCTGAGCATGCAATACATGGCGCACTTGGAACAAATTGCCGATGTGCCGTGGGTATCAGAAGGACAGTTTATAGGCACACGTGGACAGAGTAGGCGACTTGAAGGGTTTGCAATTAAATTAACCGGAAAGCATGCTTCTGAATTCACTGTAAAATATATGGCTCACCTTCAGGGCACCGGAGATACACGCTGGTTTAGTGATGGAGAGTTTTGTGGCACACGCGGTGAAAGTAGACGTGTTGAAGGGATTTGCGTAAAGGTAGTTAAAAAATAATAAAATTTGTGTGAAGTGAGATTAACTCTTTCTTTTTCCATGTATAGGTTTTTAAATAAAGCCTATATATTTTTCCCAAGTGGGTGAGCATCTAATCTGTGTGGCACGTGCCCTGGTAGAGTGAAATCTACTAGGGTCAGACCAGATCAACCTGATAAACTATTACTTCTGCACGCAGAGAATAATCGTGTAATCGAAAGAGTTAGATCCTGCAAATATACTGAAAAACTTAATTCAATTTCTTTTATTTTTCCATGGTTGTAGTATCCGATATTCCCCTTTTTTTAGCTGGAATATCCTTTGTATCAGTAAAAAATGAGAAAGGTCTGTTTCTTCAAGTCATAACCTTTGTTTAAAGGTTCATTAAAATCTTCTAATAGATGCAATGTTCACACATATATAGATGGAATCTATGTACTGTTGACTTAGATCCGTATTTCCCGGGAATGTCTTTCCACATACAACCTGTCATAACAACATATAAAGTACCGTCCATTAATTTCCTCGTATTTGCACGTGGCCCTCCTTTATGTGGTTTCTGTGGAAGAAGAGAAGATTCCACGGATTCCCATAGAATATCACCGATTCCACGTGAATGACACGAAGATAAGTTCATAATTTCAACACAATATTGCTTTTGGAATAGGTTCATTCATAATTTTACAGATGGAACAGGTTCATTCATA
>DUGT01000177.1:13188-36047 GCA_013331275.1 Methanosarcina sp.
GGAACAGGTTCATTCATAATTTTACAGATGGAATAGGCTCATTCACAATTCTACAGAAGTTTTTAGAAACTAAGTAAACTTTATTTGGACCAACGTACTTATAATAAAAATCAAGTTTGGTAAAGTTGTAATTGTGCGTAGGTCCTTTTATACTGAAAGTTGAGAAATTTTAAATAACTTAACGTTGGAAAAAGTAAACTGGCCTTGATATAACCGAATACAATGAAGACAATGTAGCGAATTTGCTGTAGATTTGAAGTCCAATATTTATATACAATAAATAAAATTGATCTCATGATATTAAATTTTTAACTCCAAAACTGCTAGAAATTTCGTAATTTTGCAGCAAATTTGCTATACTACCTGTGGAATAATAACCGACTATTGGCTGAGATAAAAAATGAAATTCATATTAAACACAAGAAAAATATTGGAATTTAATAGAATTTTAAATTCATTACAAAATTGCCTCAGAACGCTTGTAAGCAAGCATGAATTAATTTTTTTGTTCACATTATTTTTTTTAGTTTATAACCTAAATATGAGATCAATCATTAGTGGGGATACCCTTCCTACATCTCTATTGCCGTTTTGTATTTTGGAGCACCATTGTGTGAACTTAGACAGCTTCGGAGCATATATCGAGACAATTAATAATCCATATATGTTTAGACAAATTGATGGCCATTACTTATCACAATATCCAATAGTTACTCCTTTAATAATCACCCCTCTGTATTTAGTTACATATATCTTGCTAAAAATTTCCTCTTGTCCAATAGATATGTTTAATCCGAGTTTTCAATCTATTGTGCTTTTAATGGAAAAATTAAGTGCGTCTTCAATTGCTTCACTTTCTTGCATTTTCGTTTATTTATCTATAAAAAATTTAACAAATAAAAAAATAGGAATCATTTCAGCATTAATCTATGGTTTTGGGACCGACACATGGACAATAAGTAGTCAGGCTCTTTGGCAGCACGGCACGGTAGAACTACTCCTTGCCGCTATGATTTATATTACAATTAAAAATGAATTGCTTGAAAACAAATTAAATTATATTTTCTTAGGATTTCTTTCGGGACTATATATATTAAATAGACCTTCTGATTCGATCCTTGCTTTACCTGTAATATTATATATTGTTCTTAAGATGAATAAAGAAAATATAAAGTGGTTTTTTGCTTTAGTAGTCATATCAGGCAGCTTTCTTTTAATTTATAATATTTATTATTTTGGTAATTTTTTGGGTGGCTATTCCAGTTTAAGTGATGGGATGGAGTTAAATATGGAAGTTCTTTCTCGTCTAGTTGGGTTACTGTTTAGTCCAAGTCGTGGATTATTCATATATACTCCAGTGTTTTTATTTTCAGTTTTTGGATATTTAACAATAAAGGATCTTCCAAATGAAAAACTTAGATTCCTCCTTTATGCTCTTGGTTTAGCATGCATACTCGAAATAATGGTATATAGTATTTTTTTCTGGTGGTGGGGAGGACATTGTTATGGTCCTCGTTATTTAACTGGAATTTTGCCTGTTCTTGCCTTATATTTAGGGCTATATATGAATAAAGTAGCCAACGAAAAAAATAAATATTCGAAGTTTTTAATATTTGGGCTTATTGGGATATTTATTATATGGTCACTGTTTGTGCAGTTCGTTGGAGCATTTTACTATCCAATGGGTAATTGGGATAGCAAACCAAATGTTGATGAAAATCCCCAAAGACTATGGGACTGGAATGATACTCAGATCATGAGAAGTTTTCATGCAGGCCCCTATGATTATGATTCACGATGGATTTTGTTGCTTCATCATGGTTTTGGAAATATATACAATAAAATCACAAAAATATCGCTATTAAATTTATAACACTAATTATGTGTTTCATTTCTTCCTTTCTTCATCGCAAATCATACACTGCTAAGATAAATTATTGCATAAATACACCAGAGACTCAATAAAATGAAAGTGCTCCAAAGGTTCTGTAAATTCTAATTGAACTTTTAATTCTAATTCATTTGTATTTGGTTAAGGAACCCGTTAACTTTAAAGTGATTACTGTAATTATCGAACCATCTCTATTTGCATTTATATGTTTAGAGACAATAGCAACGAAAATAACACATTTCTTATAGATCTATCTTAACCGAATACAAATGAAACGAAACTGTATATGGTAAGGTACTGTTAAATTGCATGTTCGCCTGTAGCTGGAAAAATTTTTATCCCTCGAAGACTTAACAGTACCAAAGAAGGAAAAGATAAAATGAAACCAACGCGAGTTCCTAAAAATCCTTGTTTTTCTTCAGGGCCTTGTGCCAAACATCCAGGGTATTCTGTTGAAGAGCTGAAGGATACACCTTTTGGCCGGTCACACCGGAGCAAACCTGGCAAGGAAAAATTAGCTGAAGCAATTAAAAGAACAAGAGATATGCTTGGCCTTCCTGATGATTATCTGGTAGGTATTGTACCGGCTTCCGATACAGGCGCTTTTGAAATGTGCATGTGGTCTATGCTGGGGTCCCGTGGAATTGATGTTCTGGTTTGGGAATCTTTCAGTAAAGAATGGGCAACCGACATCACTAAACAGTTAAAATTAAAAGACACCCGAGTTTTTGAGGCAGAATACGGGAAATTACCAGATTTAAAGAAGGTCGATTTCAAGAATGATGTCGTCTTTGTCTGGAATGGAACTACTAGCGGAGTCAAAGTACCCAACGGCGACTGGATTCCTGACAACCGGGAAGGGCTCACGCTTTGCGATGCTACTTCTGCTATATTTGCTATGGATATACCCTACCATAAATTGGATGTCATTACCTTCTCATGGCAGAAGGTTTTAGGTGGGGAAGGTGCACATGGGATGCTGATTTTATCTCCGCGGGCTGTTCAACGCTTGGAAAGCTATACTCCTGCCTGGCCATTGCCCAAAATCTTCCGACTGACCAAAGGTGGTAAACTGAATGAGGGTATTTTTGAAGGCTCTACTATTAACACCCCATCCATGCTGGCTAATGAAGATTGGCTGGCAACACTAAAATGGGCAGAATCTGTCGGAGGGCTTAAACAACTTATCCAGCGGACAAATGAAAATCTGTCGGTCTTTGAAGCATTTGTTGCTAAAAACAACTGGATCCATTTTTTAGCGGAAACAAAAGAGACAAGGTCCAGTACTAGTGTCTGCTTTAAAGTTGATTTATCCGACGAAAAGCTTAAAGAACTGATTAAAACACTTGAGAAAGAAAAAGTTGCTTATGATATCGGTTCTTACCGTGATGCTCCTTCGGGTTTGCGTATCTGGTGCGGTGCTACTGTCGAGAAAGAGGATTTACAATGCCTCTGTGAATGGATCGAATGGGCTTACAATTTGGTGAAGTAATATGATCTTCTTGTTATCAGCAAAAAAAGGTTCATGAGAGATCGTTAATACCTTTTTTGCTGATGGCAAAAAGATGTTTTATCCCAAAATAATTTCGCTCTTTAAATATATAAAACACTATTTGTAATAATATTTAGCTTTTGTAAAACTTGTATTCTCGTAACTTTAAAATACGAACGTTTTGAGGTACAGCGTTCGTATTTTACCCAAAAAACCGCTTATTTCTGTCAATTTTCATGAAATTATTCATAATACAAGCTTTCCAATATTTTGTTCTTATCCAATATTTTTGTTCGTATACTTCTTTTATGGATAATGGAATTGTTACCTTTGGCGGAAAAAGGTTCTCACAGTTGCAGAAATAAGCGATTTGCTAATTTCATCCCTGTAAAGTTCAGGCCTATTTTTGAAGTCAATACAATTACAGGCCTTTGGTAAGTGGAGCTTCAAAGATTACATGATCGTGAATAATAGTACTATACGAAAGAAATCAGATTATCATGTATAAATTTTATAAATTAAGTATGCTTACCTGATTAGACAGTTTTCTATGCTAGTATAAAATAGAATTGCAACAAATATTTGAAGAAAACCATGTGAAAACTAGGCTTGGATTAACCATGAGACAATTTCTCGTAGCTATAACAAAAGAAGACAATTTCTTTATCGCAAGATGTCTTGAACTCAATGTGACTTCTCAAGGTAAGACCCTTGAAGAAGCCAAAAAAAGTATTAAAGAAGCTACAGAACTGTACATTGAGAGCTTCGGGACTGAAGACCTTCCGCAACAAGTTTCCAAACCTTATCTGACCTTTGTGGAAGTCGCCCATGTCTAAATAACCAGTTGTATCCGGAAAAGAACTTGTAAATGCATTAGAGAAGGCTGGATTTGTTGTTGTAAGGCAAAAAGGAAGCCATGTATCACTTCAAAAGAGAACCAGTGAAGGAACTTACAGAACAGTTGTTCCTTTACATACAAAACTTGCTAAGGGGACACTTCTTGATATTTTTCATCAAACCGGCTTAAGCAAAGAAGAATTGATAGGTTTACTCTAAACCTGATAAATAGAGCAAAATATCCCATATATTTGATGAATAAATTAATAGGGTCGTTTGCTTTCGATTTTTATTGTTTCATACTCACGAACCGTTCATATTTTTGAATTGATATTCAATGAACCTTTATTTTTATGGTTTAGCTTATTCGTGTTGAGATAGCTTACTGTCTCTATACAATTGTTTTTCTATAATATCATTTTCATATATATTCAATTGCCTGAATATTTAATATAATTACATATTAACTAAGGAAGGTTGTAATATAGAATCATATATTGGACTTTTAAAGATCGTGAATGAAAAAAAACAAGGAGGATTTCAAAAATGAAATGTCAACAAGTTAATGTTTCTAGGAAAATATTGTTTTGTTTGGTTTTATTATTTCTTGGATTGATGAGCGCTTCTGTTGCGCATGCTGAGACTTATAATTTTGTTACGAAATGGAGTTCTCAAGGCAACAACAACGCTTTTAGTTATCCAAGAAGTATTGCTGTAGATTCTTCTGGCTATGTTTATGTTGCCTTTTTGCATAAAAATCGAATTGAGAAATTCGATAGCAACGGAACTTTTCTTACAGCATGGGGTTCGTATGGTACCGGCAACGGACAATTTGAAGAACCATCTAGTGTTGCTGTAGATTCGTCGGGCAATGTTTATGTAGTCGATCCAAGCAACAATCGCATTGAGAAATTTAACAGCACTGGTGGATATCTTACACAATGGGTTTGTAATGGCAGCGGCTACGAACATATATATGGACACTATTCTTGTACATCCGGTATCGCTGTAGATTCTCTGGGCAATGTTTATGCTGACAATCCTCACAACTCTCTCATTCAGAAATTTAACAGCAACGGCGAATACCTTACACAATGGGGTTCTTTAGGCACCGGCAACGGACAATTTAATGGTTCAATAGGTGTTGCTGTAGATTCGTCGGGCAATGTTTATGTTGCCGATCAATATAATAATCGAATTCAGAAGTTTGACAGCAACGGAACTTTCCTTACAAAATGGGGTTCTTCGGGAAGCAGCAACGGAAAATTTAAAAATCCATCCGGTATTGCTGTAGATTCTTCGGACAATGTATATGTTGCCGATTCAAGCAATAATCGCATTCAGAAGTTTGATAGCAATGGTAGCTATATTACCCAATGGGGTTTGTATGGCACCGGCAACGGACAATTTAATGAGCCATTTGGTGTTGCTGTAGATTTTTTGGGTAATGTTTATGTTGCCGATCATAATATACTGTGCATTCAGAAGTTTGCTCCAAATATCAGTAAATCTACCACTAATTTCATAGATTTCCCTTCAATTATTGTACCTATTGCTGCAATGCTTGTTTTAACAGTAATATTTAGATGGAAAAAATGGTGAAGTCATCCTCTTTTAAACTCGTTATCAAAACTCCAACATGTATTTCTCTCGGAGTGCTCTTTTGAATCAGCACGGACACTCTGGCTACACCGCGAGTTTGTCCATATAGCAGGAAACAAAGGTGGAAGACTTCACCTTAAGCTTTGAATAGCTTCATTAAGTTTTGGATCAATCACTTTCCTTTCAATACTCAACCTACTCAATAACAAATTATTTTCTGATTCAGATACTGAAAGTTGCTTCTCCAGGCTTTCTAATTTTTGCGCTAAAATTTCTGCTTCATCGGGTGAATAATTCGATTTTTCAGATATAACTTCATCTAAAACTCTTATTATTCATTCTAAAAGAATTAAATAGAGATTCATCTCTAAAGGGCGGCTGCTGGCAAAAAAGAAGAAAAGGAGAATCGGTAATTGCCACAAAAAGTGTGTTATATATGGCCGTTGTTAACAGTATCTATACTTGTAATTTGTTTTGCGTGGATACCTTCATAATGTCTCATAAAAACCAATGCGGCTTTGAATTGAAAACTATCTTATCCATAAGGAATGACGAAGAGCCATATACATTAGATTTAAAGCTGGTTAACATGTAGCTCAACTCCCATGACACATATAAACACTAAATCATTTTTCCATTAAAGTTTTAGCATGAGAGATTATGTTTGGATCAGATGTAAACCTCACAACCGCATACAATAAGGGATCATCATTTCAAAATCGCTATCTTCAAAAATGATCAAAATGAAATGTCGACCTGCTTAATCCAGAATAGTACATAAAGGAATCAATAATAGCCTCAAAGTACGAGGAGAAAATTTTTGCAACGGAACCGATTAAACGGAACCGATTATCATGTATATGCAATCATGTAAATCCTATTATTTTTAGGATGAAAGTTTTATCATATTTAGAGTGAAGGCAATGATACCGGCAAGCTTGCAACAAAAGCAGCATCTTCTAGTCCTTTCCTTACAGATTTTACTATAGACGGTTTCACTCCTGCCATGCTGGCAATATCTTCATCACTAAGCCCAGTCTTCCTGATTCCACAGAGGATGTCATCCAACTTTAGATAAGATAAACCAATTAACCTTTCGTTAGGCATGCTCATTCCAAAAAGGTCGGCAGAAGATGTTTTGTTTACGATGTGATCAGGTACCCCAATATGTTTTGCCAGCTGCTTTATCTGTGTTTTATATAGATGTGACAAAATAGAAATGTCACAGGCACCATCACCATACCGGTCGTACACACCGAGACTTAACTCGGACCTGTCATCGGTGCCCACCAGCAGGTAATTCTTGAGGGTGGCATGGAAATACAATACCGTCATCCTTACGTGTGTTTTTGCTCCCCCCACAGCCATAAAATCCTTAGCATATAAGGATGATGCACCGACTGTTGCCGTTGGGTTGAAGTGCTCTGTTGAAGGCAATTCCCTTTCAGTAATTATTGAACTGTGGGCAGCCATCTGCTCTAAGGCTTCCCTATCCGATGCCTTTTCTTTAGAAATAACGTTGTACGCACCCAGCTCTTTTAAAAATGGTGAGATAACGATCTTTTCATGGGGTATGCCGAGGCTCTTAGCCAAGTTCATACCGTCATCAGTGTTCTGTGGGTTAGTGTCTCGATCGGGCAGTATAAGACCATAAACCTTATCCTTTCCTAGTGCCTCTACACACATGTACGCAACTGTTGAAGAGTCCAGCCCACCAGAAAGGCCAACCACTACTCCATCCTTCCTAAATTTAATTACTTCACTTTTCACAAACTCTACTATGTCCTTGTGAGCCTTTTCCATATCAAATTCAAGATATTCTGCGAAGCCTAATTTTTCCTTTTCTGAGTCTGTCATAAAAACATCTCATAAATTTTTCTTTTTAGATAACAGGTATGAATATATTTAATATAATAATAAATTATATAAAATCAAATGAATAATTGGTTCTTAATATCATAGGACTTACGCAATTGAACTGAAAAATAGTATGCTTTAGACCTTCAATTCTCTAAAACACGCATTTAGCTGAAACTTCATGTGCTTAATTGCATCCGTGATCAAAGTCATATTTAAGCCTTCGATGGCAATTCACTGATTAGTTTTGGAAAGGTTTTTAAAACCAAATCTAGTACAACCTTCCTGCCCAAGGTAATGATGAAATCAATAGTCAAAAAAGATAAGTTAAAGGTTACTTTCATTTCTTTGTGCCTGTAATTCGAAGAATTTCATGTTTGATCTGGTACTAAGTCCGTTTTTAAAGATTTTGATATTAAAAGATTATTTGCTAATTAAATCATAAAACCCAAAGTTTTAAACTTTTCTATTACTGTTGACAGTTAATAGCAATATTTTACTGAGAAAATTGCTATATCTCTAGTTTTCAGACGTGAAATGTCGACCTGCCGAATATAGGGTAATTCTTTCGTTTGCCCAATCACAAAAGAAGATAGGCGAGCATCTGATCTGTGTGGCAAACGCTCTGGTAGAAGAAAATTTACTGGAGACAGGCCAGATCCACCTGATAAATTATTACCTATACACGCAGAATCATCTGTAGAAAATCAGATCGGGATCTACCGGAGAGCAGGCAAGAAAATGAAGTAATTTTCTCCATAAATCCGTATTTCCCAGGGAATTTTACTAGTCTGTCCCTTATTCTCTCCATATTAGCAAAAATGTAGTGGTTTACGGGAAAACGACTGTATTTTTCTTGAACCGGTACTACTCTTAATTTTCAGCAGCATTTATAATCCTCAAGCTTTCTTAAGGATTGGAAATTGGGGAATTTTAATCCGGCTAAAATGGAGAATTATTCACCGGCCTTGACATTAGTATAATCTCTGTATTTTGTTCACATATTTGTGAATATCATAACTAAAAATTGGATTCAAAAATCACACTTTATACATAGGCTTTATTACTACAAAATTTAAGTATTTGTTCAATTCTGCAATAAGGATAATTGAGCTCAATATTACAGACCGGGTGTTATTTTTTAGGATTTGGTACAAATGAGTGTTAACCATGAAAAATTAAAATATTTTCTTACAGAAGATGCCTTTATTATATCAAATCATGCAAGAGTTCGCATGTTTCAGAGGAATATTTCAACCGATAACATAAAGAGGTTATAGTTTATGGGCAAATAATTGAGGATTATCCAGAAGACGAACCATGTCCATCAGCTTTGTTTTTTGCATATTCAGAAGGTAGACCCTGTCATATTGTGGTAGCAGAATGTGAGGATCATGCAAGAATTATTACAGTATATATTCCGGAAAATAATAAATGAATAGACTACATATTTAGGAGAGATCAAAGATGAAACCTGACAGATGCAGTTTTTGTAAAGGTAGACTTATTGAAGGTAAGACAGAATTTGTGGCAAAAATCGGAGAGCAGATTATTGCCATTAAAGATGTTTCTGCCTATATATGTGAAAACTGCGGAGAAGCATATTATACTCCAGAAGTTTCAAGGAAAATAGATATAGTTATGAAGAAATTTCATGAGTCCAAATTACTCTTGCATCCAGTGGCTGCCGGAGAACTAAGTTTTAATGAGATTTTAGCGTGATTTTGTACGATTACACGCTATCAGCTCATGAAATTTAATTATTTATCTTGGCTCTTCGTTTTTTTATGTGGACATTCTCATAATAATCTCATAAAAACCGATGCGATCTTGAATTGAAAATTATCTTATGCATAAGGAATGGCGAAGAACCTTATTTTTTAGTCTCTAGAATCTCGAGTATCACAAGAATCTCATCTTTTAAAGCAGGAATATCGACTTTAACAGTATGCCGAATCTTCCAAATTAATTCCAAAATAATGATGAATCAATCGATCCCTCATCCAAGCAATGTCCCTCCAGGGAATTTGAGGATACTCTTCGCGGAGATCTTTGGATAAGTTTTTAGTGGCTTCACCTATAATCTCAATTTGCCTGATAGTCCCATCTTGAACTAGATTGCTAGACGAAAAATCTTCTTTTTCCATACCTCTAGTATATTCTTCAATACGTTCAATTGAATCGAGGATGTGGCTAAGGTAAACTGAGTCATTTTTTCTCATGAAGAGATCACTTTTGCTTCTGTTTTAATTCCTTCTATAAGGTATGGGCTTATCGACCCTTCGGTTAGTAAATCGACTTTTATTCCAAGAAACTCCGATAGCTCTCTCTCAATTCTAACCATAGTGAGCAGACCTTTCGTTTCGGAAAACTCTACAAGAATGTCGATATCACTTTCCGGTCTTTCTTCTCCTCTTGCATAAGAGCCAAAGATAGCTACCTTTGTTGCTCCTTCTTTCTTAAGGAATGAAGATATTTTTTCGAATAGCTCTTTATTTTGGGAAGCACTCTCCATATCAGCATAATTTCGTTTGTTACAATTTAAACATATCCTGATGAAGGAGAGCCACTTGTTTTGTCTTTAGAATTTTGTTTTGTCAATTATAACTTTAAAAGCTTGTACATTACTTGAGAATGTGAACATTTTATATCAAAAAGTTCGTATATCGGAGTGTACCCTGCAAATTAGATTTTTACGAAAATTCACAGTTAAAACCTATGGATATTCAAAAGGTTTCGGATTCCTGAAAAATTCCAAAATACTTCTAGTATTCAGAACTAACATAACTTTACTAAAAACCGTAATACAAAAAATGTTATTTCCGTTTTATCGCCTGATTATTATAATGAAAATTGCCTTTGTATGGCTTATTTTTCTACAATTGCCTATGTGTTTGTTTTCTCAAACGTTCTAAAGTATACAGGAATAGACTTATTTCCTTCGATAACCCCTCATCAAATGCAAAAAAATACTAAGAAACACATAGGCACTTTTCTCGAGGTCTATAGATATTGATATTATGCCTTAAAAAGTGGCACGTAAATAAAAATATAAACATCATTTATAAATAACTAGTTATGGAAATGCGGAACTAATAGGTCAATTGGAAGTTTTTTACAAGAATCTCAAAGCGAAATCATTTCAGGATAAAACAAGATAGAAGCTTTACTAAAAACTATTTTAAGGCCACCATCTACATACATCCATAATTCCCTCGGAAATTTCAATAAACGCCTCGTCTTCACCTAAAGCATGTATAACTGGTATTAATGTTGTAATATCTACAAGCAAGCTACTTCGAGTAAATTCACTAGACATTTTTATTGCTTTCCTCCACCAAAAGAGAAGATTGTAGATTGATAAATGTCCTAAGTACAGTAACATAGTACCAAGTGCCTTAACTCTTGTAAAATCATCTTTAATCTTGGAAGTTGAAGTAAGGGCGTTATCAATCGCGTCTTCTTTTTTTTGCCCATCCAAACAAGGGATAATAGCTGAAAGTGCCTTAACTCTTGTAAAATTATTTTTAATCTTGGAGGCTGAAGTAAGGGCGTTATCAATCACTTCTTCTCTTTTTTGCCCATCCAAATACGGGACAATATCCAAAAGTGCCTTAACTCTTGTAAAATCATCGTTGATCTTGGAAACTGAAGTAAGGGTTTTTATCACGGTTTCTTCTTTTTTTTGCTCATCAAATTTTGGAACAGTATCCAAAGATCCCATAGCTCTTTCAGAATCAAATATCCATGCTTCTGTACAGTCATTCTCACTATTCGAGACTGAAGTAAGGGATTTTTCAATTACTTTTTCTTCTATTCGCCTTTCCAAATTCAGATAAATAGTTTCTCCACTTTTCCCATCCAAATGAGGAATAAGAGCAGAAAGTGCAGATTCTCTATAATAATCGTTTTTAATCTTGGAAGCCATATTAAGGGCTTTTTCCATCAGTTCTTCTTTGTTTTTCCCATCCAAATGAGGAACAATAGCGATAAGTGCCTCTACTCTATAAGAATCATATTGAATCTTGGAAGCCATATCAAGGGCTTTTTCCATCAGTTCTTCTTTGTTTTTCCCATTCAAAAGAGGAACAATAGCAATAAATGCCTGTCTTCTATCAGAATCATTTTGAAAATTAGATGCTACATCAAGGACTTTTCTCACCAATTCTTCATTTTCTTGCCCATCCAAACAAGGGACAGTGGCGACAAGCGTCTCTACTCTATCAGAATCATTTTCAATCTTGGAAGTCATATCAAGAGCTTTTTCCATCAATTCTTTTTTTCTTTGCCCATCCAAATGAGGAATAGTGGCGATAAGTATCTTCACTATATAAGAATCATATCGAATCTTGGAAGCTGTATCAAAGGCTTTTTCTATCAGTTCTTCTTTTCTTTGCCCATCAAAATGAGGAACAATAGCGATAAGTGCCTCTACTTTATCAGAATCGTTTTTAATCTTGGAAGCCATATCAAGGGCTTTTTCCATCAGTTCTTCTTTTCTTTTCCCATCCAAATGAGGAACAATAGCGATAAGTGCCTTTACTTTATCAGAATCGTTTTTAATCTTGGAAGCCATATCAAGGGCTTTTTCCATCAGTTCTTCTTTTCTTTGCCCATCCAAATGAGGAACAATAGCGACAAGTGCCTCTACTCTGTGATAACCTTTTTCAATCTCGGAAGCTATATTAAGGGCTTTTTCCATCAGTTCTTCTTTTCTTTGCCCATCCAAATGAGGAACAATAGCGATAAGTGCCTCTACTCTATAAGAATCATATTGAATCTTGGAAGCCATATCAAGGGCTTTTTCCATCAGTTCTTCTTTGTTTTTCCCATTCAAAAGAGGAACAATAGCAATAAGTGCCTGTCTTCTATCAGAATCATTTTGAAAATTAGATGCTACATCAAGGGCTTTTCTCACCAATTCTTCATTTTCTTGCCCATCCAAACAAGGGACAATAGCTGAAAGTACCTTTACCCTAAGATCATCCTTAATTTTGTGGACTGAAGTAAGGGCCTTTTCCATCAGCTTTTGGTTCATTTTCCCAACCAATTTAGGGAAAAAAACTAAAAGTGCTTCCGCTCTTGCATCATCATCTTTAATCAAAGAGGCAGAATCAAGGGCTTTTTCCATTACTTCTATTTTTTTTTCTCCATCTAAATGAGGAACAATAGCTGAAAGTGCCTCTGCCCTTGCATTATCATTTTCAATATGAAAAGCCGAAGCAAGGGCATTTTTAATCACTTCTTTATTTTTTCCCCCATCCAATTTTGGAAAAATAGCTAAAAGTACCTGCACTTTTTTATAATTATTTTTAATCTTGGAAGCTAAAATTAGAGCTTTTTCAGTCAGCTTTTCATTCATTTTCCCATCCAAATTCGGAACAATATCCAAAAGTGCCATTGTTCTTGCAGACTCAAATTGAATTCTGGATGCTGAAATAAGGGCATTTTCAATCGCGTCTTCTTTTTCTTGCCCATCCAAACAAGGGATAATAGCTGAAAGTGCCTCTGCTCTAGCATCATCAGATAGAATCTTAGAGGTTGACGTAAGGGCATTCTTGATCACCTCTTCTTTTTTTTGCCCATCCAAATTCCGAGCAATAGCTGAAAGTACCCATGCCCTTTTATAATCGTCTTTGATCTTGGAAGCTGACGTAAGGGCATTTTCAATCACGTCTTCTTTTTCTTGTCCATCCAAATTTTGAGCAATATCTAGAAGTGCCCATGTTCTTGCATCAGAATCTCTGATTTTATAAGCTGAATCAAGGGCTTTTTCCAAAATATTCCTTTTTAGAGATTTTTCTTTTGTCTTTTTATAAATTGAGATTAATTTCATCATTCTTCTATTAGGGTCAGGTTCCTTTTGTGCATATATAAACACTTTAGCCTCAGTCCATTTTTTAGTTTCAAGAAATGCGACTAGTAGTTCTATAGGGATATTAGCTGACATACTGTTGATTGAGGTGTATATAAGAGCATAACGGATCTCCATTTCAATGAAAGAAGTTTTATTTCCTTGTTCTATTTGGTGCTCTGACTTTTTTTCGGATAGATTCCAAGCTCTCGTAAGATCTTCAATAAAAACTGCAGTTTGTCCTAGGGATTCAAGGGTCTCATACCAACCGTTTTTTCCACATTCGTTTTCCTCACGTAGTAATGCATGAATATCTTCAATCTGTCCTGCTTTCTCCATATGCCAGGTGAGGTGACTGTGTATATAGGTATCATCTCCTAATGTATGCCATAACCCTTTTTTCTGTGTTTTTAATTTATAACGGTTTAATAAGAGAGCATGGGCTTTATTAAGTTGTGATTCCAATACAGGAATATCTGTGCTATTTCTCGTATCAAGTGAAAGTGTCAAATACTGAAGAGCTAAATAATGGAATAGATCATGGATACGGTACGTTTTTAGTTTCTCATCGTTTAATTGAATTATTGAATCTTGTATCAGCAAGCCCTCTTCCCAATGCTCTTCAAGTATTAGTCCAGCTTTTTCTTCACCGGTATTCCATAAAATAGAGGCCATTTTTTTATTTATTTTAACGTCTTCATGAAGAATTCCAAGCCAGATAAAATCCTCCCATGCTTCTTCATCAAAGGATCTGAGAGCTTTCAAACTCAAGTTTAAGGATGCTTCTAATCCCTCTTCTCCTCTTCTTAGACTCCTTGGGCTTTGTAATACATTAAGACGGGCAATTTCTTCTTTAAGGCTCTCGTGGAGTTTGGTCCAAGAGTAGTTTCTTCTCCGCCTTTTAGCAGCCAAACTTAAAGCTAGTGGAAGATAACCAACGTCTTTGGCTACTTTAAGGGCATCCTCTTTTTCATCTTTATTCCAAAGATCACCCAAAATTTTAATAAATAACTCGAGGGATTGCTCTTCTGTCATCACATCCAAAGTATAACATTTAGCACCGATATCATCGGCTATATGTGCTTTTCTTGTTGTTATTATAGTTTGGCAGCTAGATCCACCTACTAAAAAAGGTTTTACTTCTTTAGAGTCCCAGACGTCATCTATTACTAAAAGTATGTGCTTGTCACTAAGCAGCGTTCTAAGATGACTTGACGCAGTTTCTACTAATGTATTATTGAATTGGGAGTCTCCAAGCTCCTGTATCCAACTATTTAACAAAGATAGCTTATTAGGTTCCTGACCTAGAGTAGTCCACAGTATTCCATCAGAAAAGTGCGTTTGAACCTCCTCGTCTTTAGCCACAATAATAGCTAGAGTTGTTTTCCCAATGCCTCCCAATCCTTGAATCGCAGTAATAGCAAGTATCCCTTTTGAGTTATTACAATTGAGAAGGCGACTTTTAATCTCTTGTTTCACACCAGGGAGTTCTACAAAGTCTTCTGTCAATGATGGAACTTGAATAGGTACTTTAAAAAGAGTTATTAGCCTGTCAGAAATCTCCTTTATATTTAATTTCTCAGGGCTAAGTTTGGACAAGGTTTCTACAGACAGAGCAAAGGCCAAATCGCGAAATCTTCCTGTTTCATCAGGGATGTTTATTTTCTGCACCATTCCAACTATAAGTTCGGACTCGTCATCCATTACTGGAGCTCCACTATCACCAAACGATACTTCCTGTGATCCTAGTTGTAGTTGAGAAGTTCCAGTTTTATTCAAAATTTGTCCTACTATTAAACCATGACCCCAAAACCCTTCAACATCACTTTTTTCTATACGTGGATATCCAAAAGTGTGGAAACTGCGTTTGATTCCCGTCTTCGATTTAAATGAGCCTAGGTTTTTACCCACATGCATGGCATTATTAGGAAGAGGAGATTGTAATCGTAGGAAGGCAACGTCTTCCGTTTCGTTCCAACCGTCATGTAATATTTCTGCTTTCAACTCGATTTTCTCAGGATAGAAAAATAAGCTTAATAAGTCACCTACTCTTGCCTTACAGCTCTTAACAACATGTGCGCAAGTTACGACTAAATCGGGACTGATAGCAAAACCTGTACCTATCACTGTTCCCCCGGAGTCCTTAACTTGAAAAATACATGCCTGAAGATCCATTTTGCTTCTCCTCACCACTTAAACTTACTATTCTTAAACAGTTAAATTAATTTAGAATTGGTATGATAAATAATTAAGTTTTAAAACCAACAAGATTTAAATATTTGTTCAGAAGAGATTTGGACATGAATAAGTTTGTAATTGATGAAGAAATGCCTGTTTTAGTTGAATTAAGTCTTGCTCCTGGTGCAAGTGAATGTGCGACTTTAGGTGATATTGAAGAAAAATCAGCTAAGGCTCTAAATAGCGCCATGAATACAATAAGTCAAATGGCGAAGTATATAGTAGCAACAATGGACTCTGTTTCTGAGAGTACACGCCCATCCAAAGTAGAATCAAAATTTGGTCTGAAGCTTACTACCGAAGGAAATGCAGTAATAACTAAGGCAGGTCTAGAGGCTAATATTGAAGTTACTCTTACATGGGAACTTAAAATGTGAAATACATCTGCATCAATTAAATAGAAGGCAGTGTCGCAAAAGTTCTGTAAAATCATGATTATCAAGAAGTTATTGTATAGAAAACTCGATACACTGATAAAACCAAAAAATAGCTACATTTTTCTGATATAACGTTTGTATTTTAACCAAAAAACCACTTATTTTTCTGTCAATTTTCAGGAAATTCTTCATAAAATACGAACTTTCCAATATTTTGTTCGTGTACTTTTTTCATGGATAATGGACTTGTTATCTCTAATGGAAAAAGGTTCTCGCAGTTGCAAAAATGACCGATTTGTTAATTTCATCCATATAAAGTTCAGGCCTATTTTTAAAGTCAATACAATTACAGGCCTTCGGTAAGTGGAGCTCAAAGGTTACATGGTCATGAAGAATGGCACTATACAGAAAGAAATCAGATTATCCTTTCTAATACTCTAAAGTTTGATAGTAAAAAAGACTACATAATCAATCTAAATTCAGCAGAAATTTCGCCACACTTTCATTGAAATCAAAAATCAGGGATGAGAACCAATCTCATCCCCGTATTCAGTGTATCCAACACAATAGCTTCCGATGACGAAAAGAGGAGTTTTAGGCGTAAGGGTTACGTAACCCCTTGTTGACGCCGAAAGTCTTGCGCTCTTCAACTGTCTTCTGGTTCTTGTCGATCTTCTCTTTTGCGAGTTTCCTGAGGAGATCGAGACCGGGTTTGACTTCCTCAATGGGTTTTGTCTCGAACAGGCCTGCTGCAACCGCTTTGGACCAGATTTCGTTTCCTACTTTGGTACGGATGAAAACCGTAGACCAGCCGTCCGGGCTTCCTACCGAACCGGTTGAGATGTCTGCCAGGTTAGAGACATAATCAAGGCAGACGTGGCAGCCTGGCTGCTCGTATTTGTGGGTATCCTTGAGAGGAACGGTAGCAACGTTTCCGCGTTCGGTGTAGACCCAGAACTTGCCTTTTGTGATTTCCATCTTCTTCACGGAGCCGAGGCTCTGAGCTGCGTGGTCCTCGACAATGCTCTGCATGGACTTGTAAGGGAAATTTTCCATACAGAAGAGCCCTACTGTAAAGGCAACCTTGCCTGGGACGTCACGCATATTGATCGGATAGAGCTGAGCCTTCCTCACTGCCTGCATCTGGCAGCAGACGCCTGTGATCCCGACTTTATCGAGACCGAAGGACCTGGTTGCTTCCTTGAGCCAGGAGATCTGCGGGCTGATGCTGTATCTTGTTCCTCTTGCTTTGAGGATGTCCTCACGGGTCATAGCGACTTCAGGCTTTGGCTGCCAGGGTTTATCGCCTTCGCCTGCCACAATGGTTCCGTCGATGATTCCCTCTTCAAGGGCATAGACCATAAGGGTGGTTGCGATTCCGCCGTCCTGAGCTTTTTTGAGGATCTCTTTGTCCGTGCTCCGTGCCGAGACACATGTAATATATTTGCCGAGATATGGGTCCTCAATCATTACTCTCACCTTCCTTAAGCGCTCCAGCAATTATCTCGTTGATGTTCTCGAATTCGGAAATCACGTCCAGGTTGAAGAATGACCTCGGACAGGCGCCATAGCAGGAGCCGCACTTAATGCAGAGGTCACGTTCTCCCTGAGGTTTTCCGAACTCAAGGGTGATCGCCCTTACTGGACAGGATGCAGCACAGGTGCCACAGCCCATGCAAAGTCCCTGGTTGATTACGTCGTTCATCAGGTCGCAGAAACATCCGGTTGTGCCGCGCTTCGCAAGGTCCATAAGGGGCTTTAAGTACTTGCCTGCAAGAGCCTTCTGGTCCTCATTTCCTTCAAGGAGCAGGTACGCCATGACAGCGACGTTCCTTATAAGTTCTGGGCTCGGTGGGCATCCTGGAATATAAACATCCACATCGATGAGATCCCCTATTGGGAGGAAAGACTCGTGCTGAGGCTGGTTGTGCTGTCCGCCGCGGCTGAACCGGGTGATGTTCCCATAGCATGCGCAGGAACCAAGGGCCACCACGATCTTGGACTTCTTCCGAGTCTCCTTGATGTCCTCCACTGATTCATGGTCCTGGATACAGACCGATCCCTCAACAAGCGCCACGTCCATCTCCGGGATATGCCGAACGTCAGCAAGCGTGAGGCAGTAGACGAGGTCAGCGTAGTCGTCCAGGATCTTAATGAGTCCCAAGTTGTTGTCGGCAATGGACACGAGACAGCCGGTACAGCCGCTCATGTGTACATGTCCGAGCTTGATCTTATTTGTCACTGGTTTTTTCTCCTTTGTAGCTTCCGCCTTGTTCTCCATCATAACATGAGCGGGCTTGGTTTCCACGCCCATGATTTTTTATGAGGGAGTTAAGCAGTCCCATAGTTTACTCCGATTTCCTTCAGAATCTCGGATACAGCATCTGGAATGGCTCTCTGTACCTCATCTGTAATCCCGATGACCATTTCGGGGGCAGGAACATACTTTTTCTGGCATGCAAGAACCCGAATCCGGATATCGTCTTTAATATACCGGAGCGGCTCTGTCAGATCCCAGGAATGAGCATCCCGGTAGCTCCCCACAGGAAGCTCATCAACAGAGAGCCACCTGAGCTCGCCGGGTTCTCCTCCAAAGTCCGCTATGTCCACAATGATAAGAGTCTTTGTTGATTCGGGATTAAGGAGAGTAAAGATAAAGTGGGGGCCTCCGAGCCCCGCATCAACAACAGTGACGTTCTCAGGGAGTTTGAGGTCCTTGAGTCTCTCCACTACAGCTGGCCCAAATCCATCATCCGCATAGAGCGGGTTGCCACAGCCTGCCACCACGATCTCGGAGTACAGCGTTTCCATTCCCTTCACCACTGCATGAGCTTCTGGGCGACTATTTTTTCCTCCTCGTTCACCACGATCATGTGGGTTGCACACGAGACACACGGGTCATAGGCCCTAACGACCATCTCAGCAATCTGCCAGGGTGCTCCGGTCAGAGCGCGGCTGCAGGTAGGGAAATTCCAGGTAGTGGGCACAAGCATTTCGTACCACAGTACTTTCCCATCCTTAACCCTTGCCAGGTGGATATTGGTGCCACGCGGAGCTTCATTCGCAGCCCAGCCCATGGACCCGTCTCCCAGGGGAATGTGGTCGGCAAGGACCTTGCCCGAGGTATCCAGGTTGTCAAGGCACTTGAGTATGGTGTAACAGCAGTCAGGATACTCCATCTGCCTGGCGATATGCTGAGCGAAGGTACCCTTCTCATCGAAGTTCTTAAATGTGGCAAGCCTTGCCCTGGGACCGACCTCAACCGGTTGGCCGTCGTAAGTAGGAACACCTGTGCAGGCTTCCATCTGTGGGTTGGCCTTGGTGCCGACTTTTGTAGTGCCTCCGAGTGGGTAGCTAGGATCCTCAAGATCGATAGTTACTTCGCCCATGTACCAGTCCCATGGCCGAGTCTCTTTCCATCGGGCAAAATCCCACGTGGGGTTTTCGTCCAGACTGGATGAGCCGTACATCGGAGATGTGGCCATGACTCCCTGATTGTGGTATCCTAGTTTCTTGGGAAGTGGAATCTGTTTGCCTGCGACCTCGACGAACTCCCTGTTCTGCATGTTCCTGATGACATCGAACATAAATTCCATCTGCTCGTGAGCAAGGACAAGGCATTCCTTCGCCAGATCAGCCATTTTCTGCTTTGCACGGGGGCTCACATTATGATACATCCCGCCGATTCTCGGGTTGGAGGGGTGGATTGCCTCGCCGCCTGCTATGGCTCCAATGGTCTGTCCGATCTCACGGATGCGGACGATCCTTGCCATAACGCTCCTGGCAGGCTGTTCGTTAGCGAACAGATTGAACTTCTTCTCTGTCCCAGGGATGTAAAAGTCCGGGAGAATCAGGATGTTGTGCAGGGCGATGCTGTGAAGGCGGTTCGCTGCATGGAGAATGGTCCGCAGGAGCTTTGCGTCCGTGGGAATCTCACAGCCGATCGAAGCCTCCATGGCCTCAGTGCTTGCCAGAGTGTGGGCAATAGGACAGATACCGCAGACCCGAGAAGCGATCTTCGGGACCTGCTCCATTGTCTTACCTATGGCGAGTTTCTCAATACCCCTGACCGGGGTGATAGAGAGCCAGTCTCCTCGCTCAACAATACCCTGATCATCTACCTTCAGGGTGAGCTTGGAGTGACCTTCAAGTCTTGTGGTTGGAGAGATTTCTACAACTTTCGTCAATGGTATGCCTCGTTTTCGATTGGTTGTTATTTAGGCTGTACCGTGGTTAAGGCACTCTCTGTGCGATTATTCTAAGATAGTTACTCGTACAAAAGTACGTTAACCTCTTGATTTCTCCAGCGCGTAGTACCTTAGTAAAATATTTGATTTATAATGATAAATGGTTGAAAACGCGATGTTACATAAATCCTTCTATCAATATAAAGAAGGTCAATAAAATTATAAGTATATTATTTACAATTTATAAATAAAATTTTATATTAAAGGCAACTATTTTTACAAAAAAGAAAACATTGAAATTATCAAACATATTTATAGTATATATAATCCTTTATGTCTTTTATTACCCTATATTTTCTTTAATGAATAATTAATGTAAATATTTAACTAGATGTTGAGATATATTTGAAAAGATTGCCTTTATATGTAGCAAATATTTCACCACATTTTAACTTTTATCTTTGTATCATTTTTCAGTTTGAAGAGCTATTTTCTTTAAGAGTATGAATCCGATCTTGTATCTATCGTCATATTTATATAGTTTGTTTTAGTGCAGCGTTACTGATTTTAAGATTTAATACAGTAAATTAAATAGTATAGTCCCCTTTGTAATATTTATATGCCGAGTTCTACTGGATTGACGTTGTTCCGTCTCCAAAAGTCCATTTCATGACATGAGAAAAAAGAAAAACGGTGAAAGTTCTGATAACTTCATATTCTTAAATTCCCAAATAATAAGTTCCCTACTCCCTTTTAGTTTTGACTTTTTTATTTTTTCAACTTAAAGTATTTATTCGTTTTCAGAATTTATGCACAGTCTTGTATTTGTTGTCACTTTTATGTAACTGTTTTTATTTCAGTACTGCTGCCTGCCACATTGATTACTGTAAATGTGATCTTATATTTCCTTCACGTAAATACCGATGTTCTGACTCTGCTGAATTGAAGTTTTTCCATCTCCAAAACTCCATTTGATACGGCAGGAGCTCCCGTGTTTTCGTCAGTAAGTCCTACAGTTAATGGAAATTTTTCAGAGATCAGAGTTGCAGAGAATTAAGCAACTGGTTTTGTTACAACTTTTATATAGTCTGTTTTTATTACCGTGTTACGTCCTGCGGCATTCTTTACTGTTAAGTTAACAGTATATTTTCCTGCCCTGGAATACTTATGAGTCGGATTCTCGACAAATGATCTTGATCCGTCTCCAAAGTCCCAGATCCGGCCAGAAGCTACACCTGTACTTGTGTCAGTAAATTCAACGTTTAGTGGTGCTTTTCCTGATGTAATATTACCTGTGAAGTTTGCAACAGGTTTTGATATTACACTTATAAGTTCTTTTTTTGTTACCGTGTCACGTCCTGCAGCATTCTTTACTGTTAAGCTAACAGTATATACTCCTGCCTTCGAATACTTATGAATCGGACTCTGGAGGAATGACTTTGATCCATCTCCAAAGTTCCATATCCAACCGGTAAGTACTCCTGTGCTTGTGTCAGTAAAGGCGACATTTAATGGCGCTTTTCCTGAGGTAGGTTTCGCAAAGAAGTCTGCAACCGGTTTTGTTACCACTTTTATATAATCTGTTTTTATTGTCGTACTATTACCTTCGGCATTTGTTGCTGTAAGTGACACTGTGTAATTTCCCAGGTTTGAATACTTATGCGTTGGATTCCGGATTGTTGAAGTTGTTCCGTCTCCAAAAGTCCATTTCCACTTAGTCGGCGAACCTGCACTTTTATCAATAAATGCAACTTTCAAGGGTGCTTTTCCTGATGTTGGAGAAGCTGAAAAAGCAGCAACAGGGATTAATGTTTTTTCAGTAACAGTTATTGTAGCTGACTTTAAATCTATACCATTCTCATTGCTTGCTGTCAGGTTAACAGTATAAATTCCTGGACCTGAATATTCATGAACTGGATTTCTTTCTGTCGAGTTACTTTTGTCTCCAAAATCCCAGTTTACAGAAGTTGAATTGGTGGACAGATCAGTAAACTGAACAGTTAAAAGAACAAAACCAATTGTGTCAAAGACTGTAGGATTTAAGTCACGTTTTATATAGTTAATAGTCTGATACTGTTGATTTTTCAATTGAACTGCGTAAGTCCTAATGATTTAATTCGCCTTCATCTCATCAATAAATCAGGTTTTACTTCCTGTTCAGCTTCCGGAATAAGTTCATCAAGCATTTATCTATAAGTTCACAAAATGCTTTTATAGCTTGAAAGTAATTACGCTGAATGTTCGTACTTGCGTCAATCGACAAGAGCCAATTCAATACAGTTAGGTCGTTTTTCAGTTTGAAGCTTTTCATACTATAAATCAGCTGATCGATTGTATATGAATACCTGAACACAGTAATTGATAAATATATCAACCTCCTTCCAGTTTAAACTAAAATCATATTTACCGGCTTATCGGGCCTGAAAGCCCAAACCATAAGAGTCCGCAAATCCAGCTAAAGATCGGAAAGGACCTCTCGAAAGAGAAAGAGTTACCTCGTTTCGGGAAAAGTAGATTTCTGGCA
>DUGT01000177.1:36152-39895 GCA_013331275.1 Methanosarcina sp.
GAGTTACCTCGTTTCGGGAAAAGTAGATTTCTGGCAGCCAGGGGAGAAGAATCGGCACTATCTCTCGGGATCTGCAAAGACAACCTAATTTAGAAGAGGTGGCATGCATGACAACAGTGTTTGATGTCCCTGCAATGGAACTTATCGAGAAGGTTGCAGGCATACTTAAAGAAAATGATAATGTCGTTCCCCCGGAGTGGGCAAAGAACGTAAAGACTGGAGTTCACAAGGAACTCCCTCCGAACAACGATGACTGGTGGTATATCAGAACCGCAGCGATCCTGAGGAAAATCTATACCGACGGACCTATAGGAATTGAAAGGCTCAGATCGGCATACGGTGGAAAGAAGGACAATGGATCACAGCCGTACCACAAAGCAAAAGGCAGCGGTTCGATTGCCAGAAAGGCAGTACAGCAGCTTGAAGCTGCAGGTTACCTGCAAAAAGTAAAGGACGGAAGAACCGTATCTGCAAGTGGACGCTCCATGCTTGACAATGCAGCTAATGAGCTCAAGCAAGAACTTGTTGAGAAGATCCCAGGACTTGCAAAATACTGAGAATTCCATCCGAAAGGGGCCTGAAAAATTCTTAGGATTCCCTTTCAAATATCATAAATCTCAATCCAGATTATTAATCTTAGTCCAGATATTATTAATCATAACCCAGATTGCTCCGGAAAACCGGTTTTTTAGATGATTGCCATGTCTACAATGGATGACGAACTCAACGAAATCCGAAAGAGACGGCTTGCAGAAATTCAGAAACAGCAGGCACAGAACCAGCCGTCTGACATCCAGGCAGCTTACCAGCAGGAACAGGCAAAAGCTGAGATGGAAGCTCAGAAACAGGCTATCCTGAGGCAGATCCTTACTCCTGAAGCAAGAGAACGCCTTACAACTTTAAAGATGTCAAGACCGGCTCTAGGGGAACAGCTTGAGATGCAGCTGATCTCGCTTGCTCAGAGTGGAAGGCTTCCGTCTCAAATTAGTGACGAACAGCTTAAAAACCTCCTTATGAAGATGCAGCCAAAAAAACGTAAGACATCCATAACCAGAGTTTAAAAACAATGAGAATTTCGGTCCTGTTTAGCGGAGGCAAAGACAGTTCGCTCTCTGCCCTTTTAATGGAACCGTTTTTTGAGATAGAACTTGTAACCTGTAGTTTCGGCCTGCTACCCAACGGTGAGCTGGCAGAAAAAACTGCAAAAAGGTTAGGATTCTCACACAGGGTTCTTTCTCTGGAATGGGAAATCCTTGAAAAGGCTTACGAGAAAATAATGAAAGACGGTTTCCCGAAAAGTGCTATTAATTATATTCACGAAAAAGCCGTAGAAACTCTTGCTTCGGATCCGGAAGTTAAACTCATTGCTGATGGAACCAGAAGGGATGATAGAGTTCCTGTACTTTCAATCTCACAGGTACGAAGTATCGAAGATCGATTGGGAGTTCAGTACATATGCCCTTTGAAGGGGTATGGCAAAAAAACGGTGAGTATTCTTGTAGAGCGTTATCTGAAAATTGAAGAAGGGCCGAGTGAAAACACTCAAAAAGCTGATTACGAAGCCGAGTTAAGGGAGTTAATCAGGCAGAGAGACGGTGAAGAGAAGATAAAAGAACTATTTCCTTCCCATATCCAATCTCATGTGCTTTCCAGGAAAAACTGCAAGAGCAGACCTTGAAATCATGAAGTATTCCGGAAGGGAAAAATTCTGGAATAAAGATTTATACAATAATCGAGTTATATTCAACCCTTATACTGCTGCAGATTAACCAAGACCCTTATAAAACTTACCGGATATGGTTTCAAAAACTGCTGCTTGACTGGCAGGGAAAAAACCTCGATATGCAAGGGTTAAATCATCATCAACTAATTATCGGATATAATCGGAAATTAACAAAATTAAGTTATTTCAGGTCAACAGGTGTGATCCACTTGAGTCATAACATGAAAGGACAGAAAATACGCCTGGCAAAGGCGCACAAACAGAACACACGCATTCCAGTGTGGGTTATTGTGAAAACTAATCGGAAGGTTGTGAGTCATCCCAGACGCAGGCACTGGAGAAGAAGAAGCCTGGATGTGAAGTAAGCAAGGAAGGTGGGAAAAATGGCTGACGACATGGTAAATGAGCAGATATATACTATCCCTCTAAGGACAGTAAGGAAAGTCCCTGCATGGAAAAGAGCAAACAGAGCAGTTACTGAAGTAAGAGGTTTTCTTGTAAGGCACATGAAAGTTGATTCTGTGCAGGTCAAACTGGACAAATCAATCAATGAACGCCTCTGGGAAAAAGGCTGTGAAAAACCTCCTCTCTCCATCCGGGTCAGAGCTGTAAAATTCGCAGATGGCGAGGTACAGGCAGAACTCGCCCAGTAAAATATGCCAGAAGACGCGAAGCTTCAAAGAATATGATTCGAACAGTGGATATATACGACACCCCAATGATCGGGGTCTTTGCAACCTGCACAGAAGATATTGTTCTCGTTCCAACCGGGACAAAGCCCGAAACCTGTGCCATACTTGAGGATTCGCTCGATGCAAAGGTCATTGAGACTCTTGTAAACGGAAGCGTTGTTATCGGAGCCCTCTCAAGAGGAAACTCAAACGGCTTCCTTTTTTCATACGGGACCGATGCCAGGGAAATGGAGGAACTGACAGGAGTTAAGGCTGATATCCTTCCGGGTAGGCTTAATGCAGTCGGGAACATCGTACTTGCAAACGACTCCGCAGCTCTTGTCCACCCAGAACTATCAGACAGGGCTATTGAGGCAATTGCCAGTACCCTCAAAGTAGAAGTTCACAGGGGAACAATTGCCGGGATAAAGAATGTAGGGATGGCAGGAGTTGTCACCAACAAAGGGCTTCTGGTACACCCGAAAGTGACATCATCGGAAAGAGAAATTCTGGAAAAGATCTTCGAGCTTCCTGTAAACATAGGAACTACGAACTTTGGAACTCAGATGCTCGGTTCAGGCCTGCTTGCGAACTCAAAGAGTTATCTGGCAGGTTCGGACACTACAGGCCCCGAACTTGGAAGAATTGAAGAAGCCCTTGGATTCTTAGATTGATATTAATCCACCTGTTTCATAAAAAGTTACAGCAAGAGTGGTGACCAAGATGAAGAACTTTATTGTTAAAGGTAAATTTAAAGCAGGAAATTCCTGGGAAAAATTCACAAAGCAAATCGAAAGTCAGAATGAAAAGAACGCAACTGATAAGGTCTATTCTGTCTTCGGAAGCAAGCATGGGATTAAGAGAAGCCAGATCCAGATCGAAAGCATTGCTGAGGAGTGAAGGATATGGTAGAAGTCAGTGAAGAAGATATGAGAAATCTGGCAGCCAGGCACCAGGAGTTCCAGAGGCAGGCCGAAGGCTTAAGACAGCAGATGAACATGGTCCAGGCTTCCATTACAAGCTGCGACCAAACAATTGTAACCATCAACGAGCTTAAAACCGTTTCAGCTGAAGGTAAGATTGCCGAAACGATGGTACCTGTTGGATTTGGTTCATTCGTTTACGCCGAAATAAAAAACGCAGACAAGGTTATTGTGGACCTTGGAGCAGGCTTTAGCGCAGAAGAGACTGCTGATGAGGCCATTGAAACCCTGAAACGCCGTAAAGAGCAGCTTACGAAAATTCTCGAACAGATGAATGCTTCACTGACTAAATATATACAGGGTATGCAGGCTCTGGAATCTGAAGCTGCAAAGCTTCAGCAATCCAGCCAGGCCTGAAAAACCTGT
>DUGT01000177.1:40176-58680 GCA_013331275.1 Methanosarcina sp.
CGCTCAGCAAAACTATTGATGATAAAGCAGTAGATATCGAACCTGTGGTTGAGCCTGTGCCTGAGACTGAAGAAGGTTTTGAAGAGGATATTGAGCCCATTCCTGAGGAAGAAGCTCTTGAAATGCTGACCGAAGAAGAAAGTTACGAAGCCGAACCTGTAACGGTTGCTCCTGAGCCTGTCAAGGTAGAAGATAGAAAAAAGGCTGAGTACAGGAAAAAACTGGAAATCAGAAAAAAGGCGATCGAGAGCAAAACCGAAGAAGAAAATAGACCTGAAGAAAACATACCTGAAGAAAAAAAGTCCTTTTTCAAGAAATTTTCAAATATAGGATTTACAAAGAAAGCAAAAGCCCTGGTCCTTAATAGAGAAGTTTATCTGGATAGTAAAGACCTTGAAGAGCCTCTCTGGGAACTTGAAATGGGACTTCTTGAAAGTGACCTTGCCCTTTCGGTTTCCGAGGCAATTGTGGAATCTGTGAAAAAACAGCTTGCAGGCACTACAAAGCGTATTGGCAGCAATACCGGAGAAATCGTAGAGGAAGCCCTGAAAAAAGCCATCCTTGATGTGGTGTCTGCTAATACTTTTGATTTTGATGAGTATGTAAAGGACAGGGAAAAGCCTGTCCATATTGTTTTTGTCGGAATTAACGGGACAGGAAAAACAACATCGATTGCAAAAATGACCCATAGGCTTCTCAAATTGGGTTATTCCGTAGTCCTTGCTGCAGGAGACACTTTCAGAGCAGGTGCAATCGACCAGCTTGGGATTCATGCCGACAGGTTAGGAGTAAAAATGATAAAACATCAGCCTGGCGCCGATCCTGCTGCAGTTATTTACGACGCCGTGCAGTATGCAAAAGGTCATAAAATCGATTTTGTGCTTTCCGACACCGCAGGCCGAATGCATACCAACCTTAACCTTATGTCACAGATGGAAAAGATTTGCAGAGTAAGCACTCCTGACCTTATAATTTTCGTAGATGAGGCCGTGGCAGGAAATGACGCCGTTGAAAGAGCTGCGCAGTTTAATGACGCCGTGCCAATCGACGGGTCCATCCTGACAAAAATCGATGCCGATGCCAAAGGAGGAGCTGCAATATCCATTGCCTATATCACAGGCAAACCCATTCTCTTTTTTGGAATAGGGCAGGGTTATGAGGATTTAAAAAAGTTCGATTCCGAATGGTTTATAGGCCAGCTTTTTAACCAGTAAATCACTTCAATGTGGAGTTATTGACCGATTAAGAATTTCCAATATCAAAGATGTGCAGGCGAATATTGTTGTAAACAGCTGTGTATGTGCAGGCGAATATTGTTGTAAGCAACTGTGTATATTCACGCCAGCACAACTTTGATTAACACAACTTTGATTGTCTGAAAATTATTTCAGGCCATAGATTACATAATATTCATACTTGTAGGCAATTTTATATCTGAGCGGCATGTGTTTTTTCTGGATCCGCACCAGGTCGTCCAGTCCTATTGACCGTACGTCTTTAAGCCCGGCTTTTTCCATGTATTCCCTTGCCTTATCCAGGGATACTCCCCTTGCGTTGGGCAGTATAGCATTCACTTCCGCAGTATAACTGTCTTTGGAAATATCGTTTCTTTCGACGATACGTATCATAACCTCACCGATCTTCCTTTTCAGGTGTGTCTCAAGGCGGCCGTCATCCCATAAGCAGTCTATGACGACTATTTTTCCCCCTGGCTTAAGCACCTTTCTCCAGCTTTTAAGGGCTTTTTCAGGATTTGGCAGCGTCCAGAGTACGTGCCGGGTCACGACTGCATCGAACTTCCCTTCGTTAAACGGAGGATTTTCCGCATCGCCTATCCTGAATTCTATGCCTCTAAGAGACTTAGACTTCGCCACCGAGAGCATTTTCTCGGATAAGTCTATACCCGTCACCTTATGCCCCATGTCCGCCAGTATCCTGCTTATCTCGCCCGTACCGCAACCGACATCAAGAACGTTTAGTTTTTCCTCCGGGATTACCTGCTTGAAAAGAGCTTTCCAGGCTGCCGCTGAGATCCCCGCGTATACGGGGCTGGCCAGCGCTTTGTCCAGGATCGTCTGCATGTTGGCACCTGCCAGCCCCAGCACGGCGCCGATTAAGATCGCCATGACGTGAGACCGGCAGCCGGAACGTCCACACGATAACAATAACGATATATCACTTGCAGCAGGGAAGAAGATCGTGGATGCGACCTCGCCAATGGATAGCGAGGCTGGCCCTGTCATGACATCGATAAGGAAAATGATACTGATCAGGAAGACGATCACGAGAAGGAAAACATATTTCTTCCCCGTGATCTCGCTGTATGGCGACATTGCTTTAACGTTCATGATACTCTTTTCAGGCATTACGCTGGCCATTCCATTTCATCTAATAATAGCTGTACAGGAACGTGCCCGTATACTCGACGGGCATGAACTTTTCATGGAACTCCTTCAGGGTGGCATTAGGGTCGACATCCTTGAATTCCTCTGGATAGAACCATTTCGCCATGGCTTCTAGCGCGACGAAGTTATAGATGCTCAGGCAGTAGCCGTGATAGATACCGTACACTCGGTGATTTTTAACGGCATCCAGCGTGTTCCAACCGGGGCGCTGAAGGAAAGGAGCCATAGTGTTCTTCGCGACATCCGCTGAAGTGGTATACCCGAGCCTCAGAGAGCCCGGCATAGACCAGTTTCTGCCAGTAAGGATTATCACGTCGGGATTGTGGTCGACAATGTACTCAGGGCTGATCGGTTCGTCCTTGTTTCCCAGAAGAGGCTCGGCGATATTGTTACCTCCGGCTTTGGGGATCATGGAGCCCCAGGCGATGTTTCCGAAGGAGTCACCATAGTCAGACGGGCCTTTAATACCAACTTCGATATATACGTCCGGCTTGTTGCCTTGTATATTCGCTAGGCGGGAGTATACGGCATTGGTCCTGGAGTTGTAGAAGCTAACGATCTCCTGTGCCCTCTGCTCTTTGCCCATGATCTTTCCGAACAGCAGCATGCTCTTCGTAGTATTATTCATCGGATCCAGGTAAAAATCGACGAATAACACTGGTATGCCGGCCCGATCCAGCTTGGATACTACATCCTTCGTCGACTCCTCGTTATAGCTGTACATCCAGTTGTGCATGATGACGACGTCCGGCTTCAGCAATATCACTTTTTCTACGCTGAACGTACCATCTTCCACCGAGCCTACATCGGGTACGTCAGCCATCATGGGGTACTTCTTGACATAGCACTGGTACCCATCGCCGGCGAAATTTTTGAAGTCATCGTCCCATCCTACGATCTTGTCCTCGAACCCATCCCCATAGATGGCCGAAAGCTCGGTTGTCCTAGAGGATTCCGTCATGATGATCCGCTCCACAGGATAATTCATGGTAACCATCCTGCCCTCCATGTCGGTGACGGTGATTTTAGAGTTGTTCGCTTTCGATATGGGTTTGCCAGTATTAAATATAACAAAGCCGACCGCTGCCATGATCAGGCATGCGACAATGACTATAGCTACGATCTTGATATCGATTTTTTCCATAATGACCACATTCGTTAAACAATATTCTGGACCCGAAGATCCTTGACGGCCGGTTACCCGGCAGACACCTTAGACTGTAAAAATTATGTGGATATAGTTTGAACGATTAACCTTGATGTAACAATTAATGGAAAAATATTTCATTTTTATATGTTGATCATAGATCAGGAGGTCCGCTTCGATCCTTACACAATTATCCGACTGCACCATTCAATGATAAAGCTCTTTTTTGCCGTGGACGGCATAATAATTTAATTTGTAGCTGATTTTATACCTGAACGGCATGTGCCGTTTCTGTATGTCGACCAGATCGTCCAGCCTGATCAGCCCGACATCCTTGAGCCCGGCCTTTTCGAGGTAGCTCCGGGCGGTATCCGGACGCAGCCCCCGGGAGTTCGGCAGCGCAGCATTAATCTCCGGCGTATAGCGGTCTTTAGACAGATCGTTACGCTCGACGATCCTCATCAGCAGAATGAAAGCCGACATCCTCAGGCGGGTTTCCAGGCTACCGTCGTTCCACAGGCAGTCTATGACCACGACTTTGCCGCCATCTTTTAACATTTCTGTCCAGCTATCGACCGCTTTTTGTGGGTTGGGCAGCGTCCAGAGCACGTGCCGGGTCACCACGGCGTCGAATGAGCCTGGCTCGAAAGGCAAGCTCTCCGCATCCCCGATCCTGAAGTCGACGGCAAGCTCTCCGTGCCTGCCAGCCAATGCCTTTGATTTTTCTTTCGCTCTGTCGAGCATCTTTTCGGAGAGGTCGATTCCGGTAACCTTATGGCCCATGCCTGCCAGTACCAGGCTAATTTCACCCGTTCCGCAGCCGATATCCAGTATGTTCAGCCGCTCTCCGGGCAGGACCTGCCTGAAAAAAGCGGTCCATGCGACTGTCTCTTCCTCGGTTTTAATTCCGTGGCCGTGATATGTATCGTAGCGCTGCGACGAATAATCCCATCGTTTCGTGATCTCTTCCTTTATCTTGTTTTCACTAATTGACATACAATACCTCGAAGCTTACCTATTTTTAGCCGCGACACCTTGAACCATAAAAATGGGGTGATCATTGGCATATTTTAAATACCATGGTAATCCCTTCCGCTGTATATCCCGAATTATTTTCAAATCAGTAACTGCGATATCCACTAAGCCGGCCTTAGACACATATTCCACGACCTGCTCTTTATTGACCCCATGCGGGTTGGGGAGGCTAACATTGACTTCCTTCTTATAATCATAGGTGAAGGGATTTTTTCCGTACTTTATATATCGATAAATGTGGTAATTGAATGCGGATATACGGGGAAGTAAACCCTTTGTGACCCACTTGCCGTCAATAATGACAATCCTGCCGCCTGGCTTCACGACTCGGGCCCATTCTTTTACCGCTTTCTCCGGGTGAGACATAGTCCAGAGTACGTACCTGGCTGTAATGTAATCAAAAGTATCGTCCTCGAAGCTAAGGTTCTCAACATCCATTTCCATGAAACGGATATCCGCTCCCTTTTCCAGGGCCTTCTTCCGGGCTACGTCCATCATTCCTTCACTAAAATCTACCGCAGTCACGCTATGGCCGAGTTCTGCCAGATACATGGCGATTATTCCGGTACCACTTCCGACGTCCAGGACATTTTTAGGGCTCGAGCCGATCGCTCCTGATAATATCTTTCTCCACATCTGACTTTCCTCAACCCCCCCGAACCCTGGAGCCGTATCGTAGAACTTGCTCCCATAGTCCCAGTATTTCTTTACTCCTTCCTTGGTCCTGTCGAGTTCCAGCTTTCTTGATTCCATAATGATCACCCTATTATGGCTTTTTTTATCCCACATTTTCGCGTTGAATTAATTGGTATGACTTGCGGTATGCCCTCACCGTCGAGTGTTACCCTCGCGTTGACCCCATAGACTTTTCGAATCATCGCTTCGGTTATCACGGAAGCCGGGCTTCCCGCTGCTACGACCGTACCTCCATTCATCAATACGACATTACCCGCATACCGGGCCGCCAGGTTGAGGTCATGTAATGCTACTACCGTCGTTATTCCGTTCTCTTCCGTGATGTTCTGAATTACGTCAAAAAGCTCGAGCTGCCGCTGGAGGTCCAGCGAGTTTGTTGGCTCGTCCATGAGGAGCACTTCGGGCTTTCGGATAATCGATTGGGCAATGGACACCATTTGCTTCTGCCCGCCGCTGAGCTCGTTCATTGGTCGCATCGCCAGGTCTTCAATCCCGAGCTTTTCAAGTGTGTCCATAGATGCAGACAGGTCCTCGTCCTTTATCCTCCAGCCAAGCGAATTTATCTTTCCAAGCATTGTTGCCTCCAGCACCGTCATAACCGCACTTGTAGAGGACTCCTGGGGGAGGTAGCTAATGGCTTTTATAACCTCATCCTTTCGATATTCCTTCAGGTCTTTTCCGTTGAAGATTATCGATCCTTCAGCTTTGAGTATCCCGCATATGCATTTTAGCAAAGTGGATTTTCCGACCGCATTCGGGCCTATGATCGCAGTGACCATTGGCTCGGCGACCATGTTTACGCTTTTTAATACCGGAGTGGAATTATATCCGAACTTGAGGTTTTTGATTTCCAGCTTCACCAGTATCCCCTCTTTTTGTATAGAAGGAGCCAGACGAAAAACGGTATGCCGATAAGTGATGTGAGTATCCCTATAGGGAATATGATTCCAGGGACTACGACTTTGCTGAGGACCGATGCGGTGGAAAGTATAAACGCCCCGGACAGGGCTGAAAAAGGTAAAAAGTATCGGTGGTCCTCACCCACAAGCATCCGTGCTATATGTGGTGCCACGAGGCCGATGAACCCTATAGTGCCCACGAATGCTACTGCCGTGGATGTAAGAACCGAGACCAGGATCAACCCCTTTAGTCTCATCCTTTCGACGTTCACTCCAAGGCTTTTTGCCTTATCGTCGCCCAGCCTGAGAGCGGTGAGTTTCCAGACGTCTATGGCTAGTAGTGGTATGACAATCAAAACGATTCCCACAGTGATGCCCAGAGTGGTCCATGTGGTCTTGGTCAGGCTGCCGAATAGCCAGAAAACTATAGCCTGGACTTGCTCCGAGTTTGCCGTATATTCAAGGAGCGCCAGCAGAGAGTCGAACAGGAACAACACAGCGATGCCGGTAAGCACGATGGTTTCGGAGGTGGCTCGCTTGAACTTGGCGACGCTATATATTGCCATGCAGCTTATCAGCGAGAATACGAATGCATTGACCGGTACGAATAGAGTATCCGCGAACGGCAGCACTCCCACGCCGAGCACGAGAGCCAGCGCGGCTCCGAATCCTGCAGCTGCGGATATTCCAAGAGTATAAGGGCTAGCCAGGGGATTATCGAGAATAGTTTGCATGTTCGCTCCGGCAAGGCCTAAAGCTATTCCGATCACGATCGCCATGATGGCGCCGGGTAGGCGGAAGGTCCAAACAATGGTCTGGACCGAGAGCTTGCTGTAGGCAGGGAAGAATATCGTCGAAATAACCTCGCTTGCCGATAAAGACGCTGGCCCTGTCATGATGTCAATGATAAAAGTAAGGACGATCGCCACCGAGATTAAAAGGAGAAAAAGATGTTTCCTTCCCGCTATTTCCTTGTATGCCGTTTTTGCTTTAACATTCATCCTAATAGCCACTCCTCAGGTCCGCATTTGTCAGTAATAGCTGTACATGAACGTCCCGCCGTATTCAATGGGCATGAACTTTTCATGGTACTCCCGGATGGTAGAATTAGGGTCTATATCTTTGAATTCTTCCGGATAGAACCATTTCGCAAAAGTCTCCAGCGCCACGAAATTATAGATGCTGAAGCAGTACCCGTGATAAATACCGTATACTTTGTGGTTCTTGACGGCGTTGGTAGTGTTCCATCCAGGGCGTGCAATATATGCATCCATAGTACTCTTTGTATCTGCGGCGGTTGAGGTATATCCCATCCTGATCGATCCTGGCGTGGACCAGTTCCGGCCGGCCAATATTATGATATCCGGGCTCTGTTTGATTAGGTACTCAGGGCTGATCGCTTTGCTGGTATTTCCCAATAATGGCTCAGCTATGTTGTTTCCTCCAGCCTTCTTTACGATTGATCCCCATCCGACGTCGCCCTCGGTTATCCCATATGTCTCTGGGCCGGTGTATCCTGCCTCTAGATATACACTGGGCTTCAGTCCGTTGCTCTTCGCCAGGCGTGAATAGACTGCATCGATATGTTGGTCATAAAAGTCGACGATATCCTTTGCCCTTTGTTCTTTACCCAGGATATGGCCGAGCAACAGCATACTCTTTGTGGAGTTAGTCATTGGCTCCATATAGAAATCCACGAAGACTACCGGGATGCCTGCCTGTTTCAGCTTGGTCAAGGCTTCTTTTGTAGCGTCTCCGTACCACATGAATTCCAAGTTGTGCATGATGACGACGTCGGGGTTCAACTCGATCACTTTTTCAACGCTGAATGTGTTATCTTCGAGGGAGCCCACATCGGGAACATCGGCCAGATTCGGACATTTCTCCACCAATTTCACGTACCCGTCGCCGGCATAGACCTTGAGTTCGTTATCCCACCCTACAATCTTGTCGGCAATGGCTACCCCGTCTATGGCCGCCAATTCTTGGATTTTCGACGATTCCATCAGGACGATCCGTTCTACCGGTACCTTCACAGTAACCGATCGTCCCTCCATGTCTGTAACGGTGATAGTCTTCGCCTGGTCTCCCGTGCCACCTTTTGTGACACAGCCAGAGACGGTAAATGCCGTAAAGATAATTAATACGATTGCCAGGATTTTCAATCTCGTGAACCTCTCACGCATCCTATTCCTCCCCAGTTTTTCCTTTTCCAACCTCCATCAATAATAGCTGTACACCAGCGTGCCGCTATAATCGATGGGCATGAACTTCTCATGGTATTCCTTGAGCGTATCGGCAGGGTCCACGTCCTTGAACTCTTCTGGGTAGAACCATTTGGCGAATGCTTCCAGTGCAACGAAGTTAAATATGTCTGAGCAGTAGCCGTGATATACGCCGTAGACCCGCTGATCCTCTACTGCATTGATCGTATCCCACCCAGGACGGTTGACGAATGGCGCCATCGTGCTCTTCGTCACGTTTGGTGTCGAAGTATATCCCATCCTGAGCGACCCGGGCGTAGACCAATTCCTTCCCGTCAATATGACGATGTCCGGACTCTGGTTGACTAGATACTCGGCGCTAAGGGCTTTGCTTTTGTTGAACAAAATCGGTTCTGCGATGTTGTCTCCACCTGCTTTCTTAACGATGGCTCCCCAGGCCACGTCCCCATAAGATATACCGTAAGTCTCCGGGCCGTTATATGCGCATTCGACGTAAACGGTGGGTTTCGTTCCTTGTATTTTCTCCAGGCGGGAATACACGCTGTTGACCTTCCCCTCATAATAATCAACTATATCCTGAGCTCTCTCTTCCTTGCCCGTGATTTTTCCAAGTAACTGAATACTCTTTGTTGAATTTGTCATGGGATCTATATAAAAGTCTAAAAATACTACGGGGATACCGGCCTGATCCATCCTGACAAGTGCCTCCTTTGTTGCTTCTCCGTTCCACATAAATTCCCAGTTATGCATGATAACAACGTCGGGGTTTAACGCGATCACCTTTTCAACACTGAATGTATTGTCGTCGAGGGAGCCTACATCAGGTATTTCGGCCATCGCCGGGAATTTTTCCACATATTTCTCATACATGTCGCCGGAATTATCCTTGAAATATTTATCCCAGCCAACGATTTTACTATCAAAGCCCTTTCCATAGACCGATGAAAATTCGGCCGTGCACGTCGCATCCATCAGCACAAGGCTCTCAACAGGATGTTTTAATGTCACCGATCTTCCAGCCATGTCGGTTACAGTAATCATCTTCGCCTGGTCATCTGTACCACCGTTCGTGATACAGCCCGAAACTAAAAAAGTCAAAAAAACGATCAATATGATCGCAAGTACAGGGAATGTTGTTAACTTATTGCGCATACTAACCTCTACTACTTAAATTATACTGGGATTGAACCACTTTCATATTGTTCAAAACGAGGATCCGCCATCAAGGTCCATCACAGTTCTCACAGTCATTGATAATTTAGTAACGATATGTTATTCATTAGATCATTTAATGTATTATCAATTTTGTAAATTGTGTTATTTTTTAGACTACATTAAACACTTTTTTATTAAATACGCTGGAATTTCTAAATATTATACTTTTTTAGTTCTCAATATTTTACGAATGATGAGATGGAAGAAGTTCCACCGCAGTCCAGAGAAATCCATGCCTATCTTAAGGTATGGATATCTGCGCAGTCATCTTTGTGGTCGTCTGTGCAGCCATTAATCGGCCGAAAGCTCCCTTAGCAGCGATAAGCTCGTCGAATATGCCGTTTTCCTCGACTTTCCCATTTGCTAGCATTATCACCCGGTCTGCAGACCGAATCGTTGAAGGTCTATGTGCTACGATCAGCGTTGTGCGTCCTGCCGATATTTCCTTGATCGCTTTTCGGACGTTGACCTCAGATTCAGTGTCCAGGCTGGAGACCGCTTCGTCCATGATCAGTATAGGGGCGTTTTTTAGAAATGCCCTGGCTATTGCAATTCTCTGGCGCTGGCCACCGGAAAGTGTTGTACCTCGCTCTCCAAGTACAGTGTCCCACTTATCAGGCAAAGCCTCTATGAAATCGAGAGCGAACGCCCGGCGAGCCGCGTCTCTTATTTCGGTTTCCGTAGCGTCGCTTCTACCAATGCGAATATTTTCCTTCACTGATATGTTGAACAGGTAAACATCCTGAGGCACATAGGCAATCATATCACGGAGGTACTTCTGGGGAAACTCATGCAGGTCATGCCCATCGATCCTGACCGAGCCCTCGGCAGGGTCCCATAGCCTGAGTAACAAATAAGTGCAGGTTGACTTTCCCGCACCCGACGGCCCGACCAGCGCAACCGTCTCACCCGGTGATACCTTCAGGTTCACACCCTTCAGTACCTCGGGTAATTCGGGGCCATACCTGAACCGCACGTCTTCGAAGCAAACCTCTGGAGTGATAGGCCCTTCTGGAGGGGCAGAAACCCGATCGACAACTGAAGGCTGAGTGTTCATGATGCCAAATACTCTATCGGCTGCTGCCGCAGTCTGGCTGAGCTGCCTAGCGATGTTTAGCAAGTGCATGACAGGCGAGAATGCCATTGCTGTAAGAACTGCTGCCACAGGGTACAGTGCAACGTCCATGTAGCCCATAATAGATAGCCAACCTCCCAGTGCTACGGTGACTACCATCCCTCCTGCAAGCAGCGCATCGCCTGCCCCGCGTTCCATGCCGCTGCGGCTCTCGTAGGCTACATAAGTGTCAGAGTACTTTTGCTGACTGGCATCGAGGCGGTCCATCGACAAGTTTGTGGCCCCAAATGCTACAACTTCCCTCATTCCCTGGATATAGTCGATAATGTCTGCACTCATCGCTCCTGCTGATTCCCTATGGGCTTTGCCCTGCGCTTCCGCCCGGCGAGCAAACCAGTCTGGCACCGTTATTGCAGCTATCAGAAACGGGGCAAGTACTATCATCAGGCTCCAGTGGATAAGCCCGATGGAGATCAGCGCCATAGGCGTCACTACTATCGCCTGTAAAAACTCGGGCAGTGTGTGAGCAATGTATAACTCCAGAAGGTTGACGTCAGAGAGAGCAGATCGGGCAAGGTCGCCTGATCGCTTTTTGATCACGTATGCCGGTGCAAGCTCGTCCAGTTTCCGGTACAAAGCTTTGCGAATCTCAGCCAGCGACCGAAATGCGATAACATGGGACCAGTAGCTATTGAGGTTGGAGATAACGAATTGCATAACAGTAAACAGGAGCAGCAGCCCGATTGTTGGCCATAAGTCGATAACGGAAACCCCAGTGATTACCGCCCCTACAAGATACGCTCCGGTGATTGCCGACAGGATACCAAGCACCTGAATTACGATGCTGGCAATTCTCACCTTCCAGAGGTCAAGATGATAACTGGTCAACAGCCGATCAATGACTCTCACTTTTCGAAATACCTGTCCTACAGGCAGATCGAAGTGTGTGTTGTGTTCGTGGCTCATATGCATGCCTCTTCGGCCCTGACCAGAGCACTGTAATTCCCTTTATAATCGACCAGTTCCGAATGCGTACCCACCTCAGCCAGACGGCCTTTTTCCAGCACATAGATTCGGTCGGCATCTCGAGCTACCAAAAGGCGGTGTGAAATAATCAGGGTAGTTCTTTCACGGGCTAATCCGGCTATTGCTTCGCGAATTAACGCTTCATTGGCAACATCTATGCTGGATGTTGCCTCGTCCAGAATGAGAATGGGGGCGTCCTTCAGGAAAGCCCGGCCAATGGCAATGCGCTGGCGTTCGCCTCCAGATAACCGTACTCCCCTCTCACCTATCAGGGTGTCATAACCCTGCGGGAGGGATGTAATAAACTTGTGCGCTGCAGCGGCACGGGCAGCACACTCGAGTTCTTCCTGTGAGGCCGTTGGTTTTGCCATTAGCAGATTCTCACGTACAGTGCCGTGGAACAGAAATGTGTCCTGAGACACAATCGAGTACATAGCATGTAATTTATCTGCTGGGATACACCGTACATCTTCGCCACCAAGTCGGACAAAACCGGCCTGAGGATCGAAAAACCTCATTAGGAGGGCAGTTACTGTCGTTTTACCGCTTCCGGAATGGCCTACCAGCGCTACCTTGTCTCCAGGTCCTACCGAAAAAGTAAGATTATCGACCGCAGGAGCGTCAGTTTTCCGGTATCTGAAAGTGACACCTTCAAAGGCAAAAGAGGGAGGGAGGGGGGTGGTAGAGGTATTAGTTGACGCTATCGCTAGCGGAACTGCTTCCAAGATATCCAGCACGCCTTCGGCAGCTCCCATTCCGGTAAAGGAGAAGTGTATGGTCTGCCTCAAGTCAGTTACCGGGCGGAGTGCTTCTCTCACCAGCAGCAGCACGAAGAGCAGACCTTCTGCGGATATGGCACCTGCATCCATGCGGATGGCACCTATAATGATAGCTACGGTACTGCAGATTGCAGCAACCAGTCCCGGAGGGATGCTCCACAGGATCTCATCCCGCAGAATGCCGATTTCCGCATCATACAGGTCATTCGTCCGCTGGTAGAGGATTTCACCCTGCTTCTGGCTGGCATTGAAAGACTTCAACGTAACAATGCCCTGGATATTATCCACGTACTCAGCAAACAGGCGAGGCATGGCGACAAACCAGATCCTTATTCCCTTTCCGACTCCCTTGTAGATGGCAATCGGCTGGATTAGGGCAGCAATCATCATAGCACCTATAACCAATCCGATAATTATGTCGACATGGAGTAGTATTGCCACAATAGAGATGCCGGCGACAATAGACACAATAACCTGGGGTAGGAAACGACCGTAGTAATTCTGCAGAGCTTCGGCTCCATCGACAAGCGTAGCCTGTATAACACCGCTTTTCTGGGTAGAGACCCACCCAGGGCCGAGCTCGTACAGCTTACGATACATTCGCCGCCGAAGAGACATAGCAATGCTGCTGGCAGTTTTGGCCGCGATGCGATCGTTTTCCCGGATCATAACCCATCGCAGGACTATGAGGAGCGCCACGGCGGCAAAGTACAGTTCGGAATTACGGAGCGATGTCCCAGCGAATACTCCGTTGAGTATGACTGCAATGAGCAGTCCCTGGAATATATAACTGAAAGAAATGAGAAGGCCAAGAATGATAACGCTCCGTAGCTTGCCATACTCTCCGCGGCCGAGCTCAAGCACTCTGCGGTCGAACAGTTTCATTCTGTTCGCCCCTGTTGTGATCGAGAGCCCACGCTTTGACTCAACTCGGGTATACTCGTTGACGACATCTGTTTTTTTTGACATAGTGATCTCTCTGTTAATAACTGCAATTTGTTATCAATTGATAAAATTTCATCCAGTTTTCTGGCTATTGCTTGCTTGAGAAAAGCCAATTCAACGAATTTTTTAATACACTTGCTATAAAGAATATATAAATAACTTATTAATTAACATCAATAACAATATTTATATCATATTAATTTACTTTGAGTGAGATTAGTAATTAAAAATAATACAAATATATTTGTTTTTAAGAAATTAATATTCATTAGTCAAATAAATGTATGAATATCAGATCAAATAATATTAAAAAAATGTAATAATAAAAATCAATTAAAAATGTGGTATTTTTAATAAATACTAGTTAAAAGAGGTTAAAACGCGGAGGACTGTTCAAGAAATCGAAATATGATAATTAAAAAAATACGGAACTTTTCTAATTAATAGTGTCTGAAAATAGCAATTTTATAAAGATTATCATGAATTTAACCAAAAAATATCGTACATTAGAGGAACAGTAAAATGAGTTTAAACATCCGCATTAAAAATTATTGGGAAGGCGAGGCGCAAGGTTACAGTGAATTTATTGACAATGAACTAAACGGCTTTGAGAGAAAAGCATGGTCCGATCTGTTACTGGAACACGCTCCCTTCAAAGATTCTCTTGACATACTGGATATTGGTACCGGACCGGGATTTTTTCCAATTATCTTGTCACAGGGCGGACATAATGTTACTGGCATAGACTTAACAAAAAATATGATCGAGTTTGCACGGCTTAATCTTGAACGTGAAGGTGCCAGTGCAAAGTTAATGACTATGGACTGTCATGACTTGAAATTCCCAGATAATAGTTTTGATCTGTTAGTTTGCCGTAATCTCACATGGACACTTGACGACCCTGCCAGAGCATATCAAGAATGGCACCGCGTCCTAAGACCCGAGGGTAGGGTTCTAGTCTTCGACGCTTGCTGGTATCTGCACCTGTTTGATGAAAATATGAAAATAGCCTATGAGAAAAAGGAAAAAGAGATCCTTACGAAATACGGGCGCCCGATGCACCGGCACAAGGACGAGGACGAAGGCGAAGCACTTAGCAGGAAGCTCTTTATGAGTGACAAAGTCAGGCCTCAGTGGGACCTGGATATAATGCTTAAAATCGGGTTTTCAAAAGTATTTGCGGATACTTCGGTGGGTGAGAGGATACTCAATGAACAGCAGCAGGATATAAACAGTATGCATCCTCCGTTTTTGGTAGGAGGGGAAAAATAAAAGGGACACATTAAGTGTTGCGATTTGTAGCAAAATATTTACGGCTTTTACGGTTCCTTCGTGGATTCTAAAAAAAATATAGAAGACGAAAACAATTGGTCTTTTGCCACAGCATGCTGTTTTTAAAGATGTCTGGTTATATAAATCTCCACCTTTGACGAACTAATAAAACAGTCAGGCTTTTACAGGACTTTTAGTGAGTTGCAACTACAAAAATAAGAGCCAGTTCAAAAGACGAGTAACATCACAGGCTACAGGAGGTGAAGTAATGCTTAAAGATATAGGTGAACGGCTATTCACACTGATTCCTGTACTACTGGCTGTTTCATTAATAACTTTCATCCTTGGCAGTATGTCTTCCGGCGACACGGCACGTACGCTAGCTGAAAAGAAATATGACAGGCCAACATATGAACAGATTGAGGAAATAAGAACAGAAATGGGGTTTGATCGGCCTGTCCTGGTCCAGTACGTAAGCTGGCTTGAAGATGCGGTAAGGGGTAATCTGGGCTTTTCTTATTCTAATGACAGGCCGGTAGTTGACGAGATCGTTCAGTATTTTCCTAAAACATTTCAGCTGTCACTTCTAGCACTATTGTTTTTAACTATAATTTCATTTACTCTCGGAATTTCATCGGCTGTGTTTTCCGGCTCGTGGATTGACAAGATTTCCAGAGTATACTGTTTTTGGAGTGTGTCAATGCCCGAGTTCTGGTTTGGGCTCATTCTGCTGTATATTTTCGGTGCTCGCCTTGGACTGATATCAGTGCTTGGTGGAAATTCAATGAAATTTCCAATAATACCTGCTCTTACAATGTCTTTATGCAGTGGTGGGATTTATGTCCGACTTATTAGAACAAATATGGAGGAAGTGCTGAACAAAGGATATATCCGTGCAGCCAGAGCAAAAGGCGTTAGTGAATATAAAATTATAACAAAACATGCTCTAAAAAACGCAATGCTTCCTGTAATCAACAAGCTTGGAATAGGATTCGGATCTTTGTTAGCCGGATCTGCCATTATCGAATCAATTTTTTCATGGAACGGGCTTGGAAATCTGGCGCTTGAATCTGTTAAACTCAAAGACTATCCTGTAGTCCAGGGATATGTACTGTTTATGGCTGTTTTGATGGTGTTAATTAACCTGACTGTAGATATCATATGCGGCATCATTGATCCGCGTCTTAAAAACGTATGAGAGGGAATGTGATGCAGGTCAAAACTCAAGCAGTAAAAAGATCGAATGCACGGTTTTGTTCATCCCATGGCATTATAAATCGTATATTTACGCAAAAAGCAGCAGTTTTCGGTTTATTAATAGTAGCTTTGATTATCGTCATTGCCATAGCTGCATCTGTAATCGCGCCAAATGACCCGCTTAAGGTAAATATGTCAATGCGTCTAAAGGGCCCAAGTCCGTTATATTGGCTTGGAACCGACAATCTGGGTCGATGCATTGTATCCCGCCTGATTTGGGGAGCTCGGATGTCACTAATATACAGCATGTGCGTGCTGGGCCTTATGATGGCAATTGGCATTCCGATAGGGCTCCTTTCCGGATATGCAGGCGGTCGCATAGATACATTTATTATGCGAACTATTGACATATTTTTATCACTTCCTACTTTTCTGATGGCATTAGCTATCGCAGGTATGCTGGAACCCAGTGTGAAAAATATGATTATAGCCATGGCCAGCGTTTGGTGGGCACCTTATGCAAGAATAATACGCGGTATGGCAATGCAAGCAAAACAGCAGGACTTTATGCTTGCAGCAAAAGCAGCCGCCTGTACTCATACCCAAATTATTTTTCGTCACATCCTTCGCAATATCGCACCGCCAATTATTGTAATGGCCACACTCGAAATCGGTTCGATTATACTGGCTATCGCGTCGTTTTCTTTTATAGGGTTAGGTGCACAGCCGCCTACGCCCGAGTGGGGCATTATGCTTAGCGACAGTAAAGAATTTATGCAGACACAGCCGCAGCTGATGGTTTATCCGGGAATTGCAATTATTGTAACAGTCATGGCGTTTAATCTTCTGGGAGAAGGACTGAAAAATGCAATACAAAACTAAACAGGGAGTTCAGAGTGAAAATAAGGCACTGGAAATCCGAAGCCTTTCTCTTGACTACATTATGCCTGATCAAAGTATCCACGCTGTGGTAGATTTGAACCTTGTTGCAAGAACAGGAAAAATCACCGCAATTGTTGGGGAAAGCGGTAGTGGAAAATCCACTGTCGCACTCGCAGTAATGGGTATTCAGGATAAAAATGCTGTAATATCAAATGGTGAAATTTACCTGGCAGGGACAGATATACTCTCAATGCCCAAAAAAGGTCTGCGGTCTTATGTATCGAACCATGCCAGCATTATTTTTCAGGACCCTATTGATTCGCTCAACCCTTTATTAACTGTTGGAGAGCAGTTGGTGGAGGCAATCCTGATACATGAAAAAACAACAAAAAAACAAGCTTTCACCATTGCACTCAATCAACTTCTGGCTGTCAGCCTTCCGCAGCCTGAGGAATTGATGAAAAAGTACCCTTTTATGTTGAGTGGAGGAATGTGTCAGCGCGTTATGATTGCCATTGCCAGCGTTTTCCGTCCAGCGCTTCTCATTGCAGATGAACCAACGACTGCTCTTGATGTAACTGTTCAGGCTCAAATCCTGCATCAATTGGATTCTATGCGGAAGAGGAAAGGAACTGCAATTCTGCTTATTACGCATGATTTGGGAGTAGTCGCGGAAATAGCAGACGATGTATGTGTCATGAAGGACGGATATATCGTAGAAAGCGGCACGATAGACGACATATTTTCGAATCCGCAACATACGTATACACGCCAATTACTGGCAGCAGCACTTTAAGAGGTTTGGCCATGGAAGTGTTGGCAGAAACCCTGAACATACGAAAAACCTACGAAAAACAAAATTTGTTTACAAAAAAGAGAGAGCAAGTTTCTGCCGTAAACGGTGTGTCTCTTAAAATTCGGAAAGGACGTTCAGTAGGGCTTATAGGGGAGAGCGGAAGCGGAAAAAGCACGCTTGGCAGAATGATGGTCGGACTGGAAACTCCTACAGAAGGACAGGCACTGTTCCGGGGACAGTCAATATCAAATATTTCCCTTAGAAAAATGCGTCCACTGAGACGTAATATCCAGATGATCTTTCAAAACAGCAGCAGTGTTTTCGATACGTCCTATACTATAGGCGAAAGTATTGCTGAGGTCATTAAAAACAGCGAGAAAGTATCAAAAAAAGAGTGTTTAGAAAAAGTTGAGACAATATTGGAACAGGTCGGCCTGGATGCCTTATACGCTCAACGGTATCCAAAGGAGTTGAGCGGAGGACAACGCCAGCGTGCCAATATTGCACGTGCGCTTGTTCTTCACCCGGAATTTGTTGTTTGCGACGAGCCAGTTTCCAGTCTTGATTATTCATTGCGCAAACAAATTCTGACCTTACTTAATGATTTACGAAATAAATTTGATTTAACCTATTTGTTCATTACCCACGACCTCAACTGTGTGCCTTATGCCTGCGATATTATGGCCATTATGTATGCGGGTAAGATAGTGGAGCAAATCGATTTAAAGAAGAACTCGATGCAGAACGCACTTCACCCGTACACCAACCTACTGTTTTCATGTATACCGGCAAAGGTACCTGCAGAACGGAAAAAATGCACAATGGAGAGCATAATTGATACGACAGTTATACCTGATTCAAAATACTGCTGTCGGTTCTTTCCACGCTGTCCTTGCTGTACGGAACGTTG
>DUGT01000177.1:58830-61728 GCA_013331275.1 Methanosarcina sp.
TGTCATATCGTATAAGCCATTATAGAAAGGGAGAATGAGAAATGAAGAAAAAGTATATCTGGGCAGTTATTGCGTCAGCACTATCACTGGTGCTGTTGATAAGCGGATGCATTTCAAGTCAAGTGTCAAACGATACGCAGAACGGAACTTCTGGTTCTTCAGCTACTACAGCCATGGACGATAGCAATCGGTCCGGTTCCGTTACAATTATGATCTCCGGCAAACTGAATCCGGAAGATGCAAGCCCGATAGAGTCCAGCACGGAAATGTGCCTTTATGAAATGGTGTACGAACCACTGGTCAAATACGGAAAAGACGGCGCGATTGAACCGGGGCTTGCTGAGAAATGGGAAATCAGCGATAACGGAACGCAATATACTTTCTATTTACGTAAAGATGTCAAATTTTCAGATGGTACCAACTTTAACGCGGACAGCGTAGTAAGCAGTGCAAAACACTGGGACCCAACGAAATTTTCTACGCCGCTTACAAATGTGGAGAAAGTAGACGACTATACAGTCAAGCTGACATTTAAAGAAAACTGCTATCCCGTATTAATCGAACTGACATATCCAAGGCCTTTCCGCATTGCTTCTGAGAATTCATTTGATACGAAAAGCAAGTTTGTAAAAATGATCGGCACAGGTGAGTGGATGGTGAAGAGCTATGTCCCTGAGGAAGAGGTAGTCATGGTGCCTAACCCGTATTACTATGGAACAAAACCGAATATTGAAAAGATAACTATCAGAAAAGTTACTGACGGCGAATCAAGAATTATGGCGCTTCAGAGCGGAGAGGCTGACCTTTCTCTTGCCGATCTGCCTTCCGAAAGCAAATCAATCGTTGAATCATCAAAAAATCTTGCCGTTAAAGATGCTAAAGGCACAATGGGATTTTTCCTTATGCTAAATCAGGAAAATACAATACTGCAGGATGAAAATGTCCGTCTTGCATTAAATTCTGCAATAGATAAAGACAGCATTGTGAAAAATATATTCGGAGGCGACGCTGCTGCTGCAAAGGGTATTTTGCCTGACACGGTACCGTATGTCACTGATGAAAACAGTAAGGGGTACTCTTATAACCCGGAAAAAGCAAAAGAACTGCTAGCCAAATCGGGATATACGGATAGTGACGGGGATGGTATAGTTGATAAGAACGGTGTGCCTTTGTCCCTCAAGCTTGTATTCCAGTCTGAGGAATATGCAAGCTGGAAATCCATGTGTGAATACTTGCAGGCAGCTGCCAAAGAGGTCGGAATTGATATTCAGCTTGAACAACTGGACACTTCGGCCTACTATGACGCGATCTGGAAAAACCGCGATTTTGACATGATTATTTACCGCACGTATGAAGATTCATGGAATCCTCATGGATTTTTACGTTCTATGTTTTATCAGGCCGAAGGTAGCACGTCCGTGTGCTGGTATGACCCGCAGTTAAACACATATCTTGACGAGGTCATTAAGACGCAGGACGAGGCAACGCGCCAGGAAAAATATGACCAGATATTTGAGCTGATCAATGACAAAGCGTTTGTTGTTCCTCTATGCTATCCCAATAAACAATATGTATATAACACTCGCTTGCAAAACGTGACAGTCGCACCGACAACCTATGAAGGCATAGAGTGGCAGTTGATCACTATATCAAAGTAAGAGGCAAAAGCATGTCTGGGACTCTATTTGAACATATTGAAAAAGCCTGGTCTGCCGATGCCGGGGGATATGACCAGGCAATTCAAAAACAGCTAAGCAATAAAAAAGATGTGAAGCATTGGCAGGACGAACTTCAGCTGGTGCTTGGTGAGAAACCATTGGATGTACTTGATGTCGGGTGCGGACCGGGATTTTTTACAATTATGCTTGCCAGGCTAAAACATAATGTGACATCTGTCGATGGTGCTGAGGGAATGGTAAAACGTGCCAGAATCAATATCAAAAAAGAGGCAGCAAATACAAAAATATATAAAAGTGACGCAGTGCTTTTGGATAAGGAAGAGGAAGGCAGCCTTGATGCCATAGTATCACGTGATGTTGTTTGGACACTCTATGACCCTGAGAAAGCTTTCATCAGATGGAAAAATCTGCTGAAGACAGATGGCAAAATAGTTATCTATGACGGTGATTACAGGCGGGATCAGTCTTCTTTGCGTTATCATGTATTGAAATTGATCTCAGGTCTGATTAATCTCTTCATGGAGTGGAAACCTCAGAAAAAGCAACAGCACAGTTCCGTAGGCAACGGGTTCGAGCAACTGCCGATGATTCGACACAGGCGACCGCAATATGATCAAGAACTGTTGCTGAAAGCAGGTTTTTCAAAAGTAGAGGTGACGAAGGACTGTTTCCGCAACAGTCCGTTACGCCTTGAATTCTGGAAATATGGGTACCAAGGAAAAAAGTTCCGTGTAATTGCTTACAAGTAAGTGAGATAGTAATTACAGGAGTACAGGCTATAATTACGGGAATAAAGACATAATTACAAGAATAAAGGCTCAGACCATATAACTTTAGATAAAACACTAAGTAAGATAAGCTTCATAATCCATAGGACTCACGCACTTGAGAAACAAAATCAATTGCAGCAAAGATTATGGATTAAAGTCGTGTTTTATACAGTTAATGGTCTGATGCTGTTGATTTTTCAGTTCGACTGCGTTAATCCGGTGATTTCATTATTTTTCTTTTCACTGAATTTTACATTCCGAACTCTTACTTAGTTTTTTTTCATTGAATTTCGTTGACTCAGGAATTATTGCCCTTTGAGTGACCATTCTTTTTACAAATATCTAAAAACTCTCGTTTTTTGTTATTATTTCAATCACAACAAGATGTAGTCTGAAGCAGATTCCAATTAAGGTAAAACTCAGACTGGAATGAGATTTTTTAGACTATA
>DUGT01000177.1:61933-73377 GCA_013331275.1 Methanosarcina sp.
CTATATAAAAAAGATATTTGTAAAAAAATTTGAAATTTGTATTATTAAAACATAAAACCAAAAGCCTTCAGGGCTCTTCAGGAATTATAATCCATGCGACTATGTACGCAACTATACCGCTTCCCGCACCCACTATAGAAATGAGCAACCATAAAAGCCGTATAAGCGTAGGATCAACTTTAAAATATTCACCTATCCCACCACATACTCCTGCAATAATCCTGTTCTTCTTTGACCTATATAATTTGTTCATTTGACCACCCCTAACTTCAAAATGCTTAGTACACTACTATACTTATATATGATTTATAAGTACAGCTTTTCGGTCAATCCTTTTAAAAGGATCACAGTTAATAAACTGCTGATATCCGATTTATAAGTAACTCGTGATTAATAAGTGACAATGGATTAATAAGTTCGTTGATTAGAATTTTATCCGAAATTTCCACGTGTTAATTTTATATGGGATTTCCTTGTGCTTGCAGGTAAAATTAACCTTTAAAGTTGGTTTTTTACGGCAGGCTTTTTTCTTACAGGCCTGCCAGAAATCCGGGTTCTCAGATTACGGCCCACTCACTGGTTATGTTTTCAGGCACCATGTTCTCTCCAGATGTCTGCACATATACCCTGAATTTTTCTCCTGCAGGAACAATAAGGCCTTTTGCAGTGTAATTAAAAACTTCTTCAGGCTCAATCGTAATCGACGAACTCTTAATTTCATCCCATAAGGAAAGTTTATCTTCAGCCTGAAGGGCAACGTAAACGGTTGTATTTTCAGCTCTCTTCGAACCCAGGTTTCTTACTGTTACATTAACATCGACAACTCCTTCTTTTTTTGAGCATCCACACTGGGCTTTGAAATCAAGTTTAATCATGGGCCTTCTGTAGACCGGGACAACATGTACAGGCTGGTTTGCATACACCTCTGGGATTTCACCTATCTGCCAATCACTCCCTGTAGTCTCCAAATAATAGTAATTACTGCCTTCGTACTCGAAACTCCTTCCCTGCTGTCCAGTATTAGATTTTATCCCGAGAGCCATATGTTCAGGGAGCTCTAAAAGGACAGCATCGTAACCCATCTCCTGAAGAATTGCGACAGAGAGAATTGAGGTATCTTCACAATCTCCACCGTTCTCATAAAGAGTTTCATAAGGAAAACGAGGATATTGTTCGTAACCCGAACTTTCAAGATCCGAGGTATAATTCAGCGATTGGACAAAAGAAATGCAGAGCCCTGGAATTTCACATTTCTCAAGTCCGTGAGCTTTTGAGAGAGAAAATAAAGCCTCTGCAATGTCCTTAATTAACTGATCATCATATGGATCTGAAGCAAACAGGTCGTAGTCCCTGTTTCGAGACCTTGATTTATATTTTTCATACAGTTCATTGTCAAGAGGCAGAGTAAGCTGCCAGTTGTAGCCTTCGTAGTCCCAGGAGTAAGTTCGGGAAAACGTTCCGGCAGTTACTGACTCCTCAGTTATTGAAGCACTGTAAGGCTCGGAATTTACAATATCTACTCCTATCAGATTCTCCCCAGCATCGCCTATATAGGAATCTATGGAAGTTTCAGAATCGGGCCAGGTTGAGATAAACTCGGCCAGATAAATGAGTAAACAGAAATAAAACAAAGCGGTTAAGCTTTTCATAAATTATTCCCACCCAGAATTTCATAGATTGCGAGTTTATTCCCAGAGGTCTTCCCTCAGGTGGGATTCTGTAGAGTCTACTTCCATCAGTCCTTCTGGATAGGGCTCAAAAAAGGTCTGGTTCATAAGATACTGGTCCTCAAAACGTATAGCCCACGACCTGATGATATTAATTGCAGGGCAAAGAGAGGCTTTCCCGTTCCTGTACTTCTGGATCCAGTCAAAAAATAGTGTTTTTTCCTGGCTTGAGAGCTTCTCTGAAAAATGTCCGAAGGCATGCATGAGTACATTAATAATTGAAGTGTACCTTGGAGGCCTGGAGAGGATGCTGTAAAGATGCTTCTCGTACTCAGAAATCAGTTCTTTAAAGTTTTTTCTTTCTTTATTTGCAACAATAGCTCCCAGTTTCTTGAGTTCCTCCTGGCCATATACCATGAGCAGATACTTATTTTCGGTATGGAACGTGACAAGGTCTTTCATGCTGCCTTCTGCTTTTACTTTTCGGAAAGCGGCAAGCATAAAGATTCTGGTCATGAAATGTTCTCTTATACGAGCGTTCCTTAGCCTTCCTTCATCCTCAACAGGAAGATAGGAAAACTCTTTCAGGACTGCCCTTCCGAAATACCCTGAAGTTTTTCCAATTACTGCTGATTTGAGCGATGTAGTCGGATAAACTTTTACATCCTTAATGCCGCAGGAAGGAGACCTGTATTTAAGGATAAACCCATCAATCTCTCCTGTGGAACCGAGAAAATTGGTGCAAAATGCCTTCATAGCCTCAGTTATATTCCTGCCACTTGCAGGCTGAATAAGCCGCTCTTCTCCGTTCTCAAGAACAATTCTTACCGAATCTCTTGGAACACCGAGCCCTATCTCCACTTCCGGGCAGACAGGCAGGAAATCAACATACTCCATGAGGTTCGCCACTATCGAACTGTTTATAATATTCCCGTTGTATCGACAGTGATCAAACCCAAGGCACCTACTAACCACAACCTTTGGCCGAACAAACTTCCTCATTTAACCCCCATATAACAAAGGATTTTTAGCATAAATTATTTTCCAAAAGAAAGGACTAAAATACTTCTTTTTTAAAAATAAAACGTTAGAAAGTGGGAATCTTTCAAAAAAGGCTTTAACAGACATGAATAAAAAAACATGAATTTTTGATTGAAAAAAGATTCAAATGTGAGTGCTGTGCACTTATTTTAGAAAAAACAACAGCCAGAAAATAATAGAATATTAGAGAGAATCTTCCTAACAAAATAAACTTCTTTCTCTTTCTCGTAACAGATATATAACAATGAAAATAACTATAAGATAATTTTGGGGACGGTTAAGGGAAGAAAAGGCTTTTAATGTTAAAGCTTTTGAACTCTTTTAAAGGATAAGCCTTCTAATTTGAACTCAGTTTCCGATCCCGAAAGAAAACTGCATGAGCTCAAAAGTAGGTGAAAATATGGTAGAAATTGAGTATGAACAGATACGTATGCCTCTTATCGGAGATGATGCACCATCATTTACAGCAGTGACAACTCAGGGACAAATCAATTTCCCCGAGGATTACAAAGGTAAGTGGGTTATTCTTTTCAGTCATCCTGCAGATTTCACACCAGTATGTACTACCGAATTCATGACTTTTGCCAGTATGCAGGAGGAATTCAGAGAGATGAACACTGAGCTTATAGGGCTTTCTATAGACAGTGTGTTCTCCCATATTGCCTGGCTTAAGAGAATAGAAGAGAAAATCGAATATAAAGGAATGAAAAATCTCGAGATCAAATTTCCGGTGATCGAAGACCTGAAGATGGATGTCGCAAAAAAATACGGTATGATCCAGCCAAAAGCCTCAACAACACAGGCTGTAAGAGCCGTATTTATTATTGATCCCGAGGCAAAAATCAGAACAATACTCTACTATCCGCAGTCAACAGGAAGGAATATGCAGGAGATCAAAAGGATTGTGACCGCCCTGCAGAAAAATGCGGCCGAAAAAGTCGCAACTCCGGCTAACTGGACGCCTGGGGACGATGTTATTATTCCAGCTCCCAATTCCATGGAAGCAGTAAAAGAAAGAATTGGTAAACCAGAAGAGAACATGTACTGTCTTGACTGGTTTTTATGTTTGAAAAAAGATAGTAAAATGTAACTGTAAAATGTAACCTGAAGTATAAAAATCCATTTTACACATTCTATTTTTAATTTGAGGGGCCTCCGGAAAAACCAATAAAAAAGTCTTATTTTTTAGAGAGGCCTCCACTTATCTATTTCAAAAAGAATTAAAGCCGATTTTAAAAGGAATTTTAAAAGATCGGATTTCTAGCAAGAGAAGCTATTCTTCTGTTTTTGATGATAATAAAATAATAACAACGGTATTAACAATATGAAAAAAATAATAATAGCAATAAAAAAAGAATAATGATAGGGATAATGATAGGGATAATGATAGGGATAATGATAGGGATAATGATAAGAAAATAGTAATAAAAAATAATAAAGATGATGATAATAATAATTGGGATATATAAGTAAGATGCTTTTAGATAAGATTGCTTTCAGGGGAAAAGCAATGCGTTTAGTGTTTACTCCCAAAACTAGAAGCAAGACTCGAAGCCAGTCTCAAAGCCAGTCTCAATAGAAAGGAAGGCCAGAAGGCAAAAGTAAAGGTGAGAATATCCACGTTCAATGCAAGAGGTAAAGGAAACGCTTGAAAAAGCTGGAGATGAAACTTATTGCCTTGATTGATTTCTCTGCCTGAAGAAGGAAAGTAGAAAGTAACTCCGAAAGAAACGGCAAAGGGAAGAAAATGGTAAATAAGCAGATCCCGCAACTCAAAACTTGCTTCTTTGTGTTTCGCATCTTAAGTGACTAATCAAGATTCGGATCATGAAATCAATCCTAAAAAGTCCTGTTATAAAAGGTCCTGTTAATTAGATCCCACGAAGCTAAAGAATTCGGGGTTTTACGCTTCGACCTATAAAAAATAAAAAAAAGTGTATAAGAATTAAGTAAAATAAATAAAAAATATACAAAAAGAGATAAAAAGCAGATAAAAATTAAGTAAAAAATAAATAAAAAATGGAAAAATGAAAAAAATAAATTTATTTCTTCCCAAGCTCTTTTGAGCGTTCGGTTGCTCTTATAACTGCATTCATAAATGCAGCTCTGACTCCGGCCTCTTCAAGTGCATGAACACCCTGAATTGTAGTTCCGGCAGGAGAAGTAACCATATCCTTGAGTTCTCCGGGGTGCATGCCTGTCTCAAGCATCATTTTTGCAGCTCCAAGTACAGTTTGGGCTGAGAGAGTGAGGGCACTTTTTCTATCCATTCCTTCAAGGACAGCCCCATCGGCCATTGCCTCAATCACTGGAAAGATAAATGCCGGCCCGCTGCCTGAAAGACCTGTAACGACATCCATCAGGGATTCAGGCTCCTGAACTGCGGTACCTACTGCAGAAAAGATTTCAAGAGCAGTTTTCATGTCTTCGGAAGTAGCATATTTACCTGGAGCAATGCCTGAAGCAGCTTCGGAAACTGTGGCTGCAATGTTTGGCATTACACGTATGACTCTTGTGCCAGCAGGAAGTGCATTTTCGTAAGTAGCGAGAGGCACACCGGCTGCAATTGAGATTATAAGTTTATCTGAAGTTATGTAAGCTTTAAGATTTTCAAGTACCGAACCCAGAGTCTGGGGCTTTACCGCCAGGATAAGAATATCGGATGCCTTGGCGATAACAGAATTGTCAGTAGATACATTAATGCCAAGCTTTGCTTTCAGATCATTCAAGAAAGGCTCGTACACATCGCTTGCACCAAGATTTTCGGGTTTTACAATTCCGGCCTTTATAATTCCCTGCATGAGAGCAGAGCCCATTTTTCCTGCTCCGATAAATCCTATCTTTCGGTTATGATCTACCATATAATTTCTCCTATTTTCAAAATAAATGCAAATATAGAGGCAACTGCCTCAAAACGTATTTTTAACTAATATTGAGTAATTAAAAAGGACTTTATAGTCCAAATAAATTTTTAAGAAATTAGTAGATTGATAAAGTTTCCAAACTACAAGAAATTAATTGGATTCTTCAGAAATCCCGAAAAATCCGGTTTAGTTCTTCGAACATGCTGGAGATTTAATTCAGTTTTCCAGTATGCCAACGTTTTCTTTTTTTATTACATTGTTGTAGTTGTTATAGCCCAAAATACCCTCAATTTCGTCGGTATGGGCTCCTTTTATCTTCATAAGTTCTTCAGAAGTATAGTCTGTGATTCCTTTCGCAAAGACCCTGCCTTCACACTCTAATCTAACCACATCTCCCCTATCAAAACTTCCCTCAACCTCTACAACTCCTGCAGGAAGAAGGCTGTTTTTTCCGAGGACTGCAGCTTTTGCCCCTGCGTCCACACGGATAGTACCCGAAGCTCTTGCAAGAAGGATCCAGCGAGCACGGTTCTTCTGGATATGCCTTTCAGCCAGGAATAGGGTACCAATCTCTTCTCCGGACAAAACTTTCAGAAGCACGTTCTCAATCTCGCTATTTGCAATCAAGACGTAACAACCTGCCATACTACAGATTTTTGCAGCTTTTATTTTGGTCCTCATTCCCCCTACACCCTTGAAGCTTGTTGGGTCACCCCCATAGCTTTCAATTTCAGGTGTGATTTTTTCCACGAGAGAGATGAGTCTGGCATCGTCGTGCATCTTTGGGTTTTTGTCAAAGAGACCGTCGATATCCGAAAGAATAATCAGGAGATCAGCATCGATTTTGCTTGCGACCATTGCAGAAAGCTTGTCATTGTCTCCGAAGATTGCTTCAATCTCGTTTGTACAGGTGCAGTCATTTTCGTTTATTATGGGAACTACCCCATATTCCAGAAGGGTAGATATACTGTTTCTGAGGTTAAGGTAGGATACCCGGTCAGAATAAAAGTCATAAGTAAGAAGGATCTGAGCAACTTTTATCCCATGTTTCGAAAAAGCTTTGCTCCAGTACTGCATAAGGATACTCTGTCCAACTGCTGCAGCTGCTTGTCTGATAGGAATTTCACGAGGTTTTGGGGCAATGCCCAGTTCATAGAGTCCTACACCTATTGCTCCCGAACTTACCACAATTACCTCTTTTCCGCGCCTTCGAAGCTCGGAGACCTGAGCTGCGATACTTTCCATAAAAGCAGGATCAATACTGCAGTTTTCTTTTGTACTGTCACAATTCTGTTTTGTAATTGAGGAAGTACCTATCTTGATAACGATTTTATTAACATCATTGAGAAATTGATTTTTATTTGTCAATCACAAGGCCTCGTAAAATATTTTGAGAATGCAGCTGAAATAAGTAACAGCCACAATCCGGATTTCCATCGCTTGCACTCAATTTGCGCTGGTATTTCAATTCAGATATATAAACATATCATAATTCTTCGATATTCTTCGATAATCTCCGGCAGGATTTCAATCTACATTCTCAAATTTAAGATCAAGTTTTCTATGTGTATAGGGTTTTGCATTTTCTCCTGCATAATCTGCAACAACCTGCCCTTTCCCGAGCAAGATATATTTGTAGATCAGGAGACCTTCCATGCCTACAGGTCCACGAGAATGGATTTTGTTTGTGCTGATTCCCACCTCAGCCCCTTTCCCATAACGATAGCCATCCGCAAAACGGGTTGAAGCATTTACCATAACACTCGAAGAATCAACAAGCCCTGTGAACTCTTTTCTTCTAGAAGCATTCTCAGTTATTATTCCATCGGTGTGATGAGAACCGAACATGTTTATATGGTTGATGGCTTCCTTTATGGTATCAACGAGTTTTATCGAAAGAATAAGATCATTGTACTCAAGACTCCAGTCTTCGTCTGTAGCTCTTGAGAGAGGAGAAATCCCTATTTTTTCAAGCAGAGAATAGCTGTCCTCATCACAGCGTAACTCAACCCCTGCGCCGAGGTACATTTCTGCCATTTTCGGCAGGAAAGTGTCCGCAATTTTACGGTTTACCAGAAGGGTTTCAATGGCGTTGCATACTGCAGGATACTGTACTTTCGCATCGAAGCAAACCTTCCAGGCTGTATCGAGGTCCGCATATTCATCCACATAGATATGACAGATCCCGCTAGTATGTCCGAGCACCGGAATTTTCGTATTTTCCTGGATAAACTTAACAAACTCATTTGAGCCCCTTGGGATCAGGAGGTCTACATAGGCATCAAGACTCAAGAGGTCCATTATCTCTTCTCTGGTTTCCATAAGCTGGAAAGCCCCTACTGGCATGCCGGCGGTAGATTCTATGGCTTTTACAAGGATCTGAAAAATAGTGCGGTTTGACTCTCGAGCTTCACTCCCGCCTTTGAAGATGGTCGCGTTCCCGCTCTTAAGGCAAAGAGACATAACCTGAGGCACCACATCAGGCCGGGATTCAAAGATGACACCTATAAGGCCGATTGGACAGCTTACCTGGTAGAGAATAAGGTCTTTGTCCAGCTCAAGAGTAGAGAGGGTGTCTCCTACAGGATCTTTAAGTTTAACTACATCTCTAATTCCTGCAATCATTCCGTCAATTTTTGAGTCGCTTACTTTAAGTCTGTCTACAAGAGCCTGAGTGAGCTTCCCTTTCTTTTTCAGTTCCGCTGCAGATTCAAGATCTTTTGCGTTTGCATCCAGAATAGCTTTCCTTTCCTTGTCAAGGGCCTGAGCCATAGCCTCAAGCGCCTGATTTTTTATTTCCGTACTTACACTGGAAAGCTCAATCGATGCCTTTTTTGCCTGTATTACTTTGGATTTAATATCTTCAGCCATATAATTACCTTCTAATATAACGACTTCTGTACGTCCCTAGTTAAGAAGCTGGGCAGCCAAACCTGTTACTGTATCAGTAAATTTGCAGAAGATTCGGCATTACTCGATATCGGATAGAAGTAAAATCTTACTATTAGATTATATGTAATGATTTTACCATTGAATTACAGGTAACGGTCTAAATACTGAATTATAGGTAACGATCTAAATACTGAATTATAGGTAACGGTCTTATTACTAAATTACAGGTAACAATTTCGTAATTGAATTACAAATGATAGAACTTACCGTTAAATCATTGAATAATAGTGCTGAAATTAGATTGAATATCAAATAAACTGAAGGTCATTTTCTCTTTAGTATTGAGGATATATCCATAATTCTAAAGACGTATTAATTCTTCCGCTCCATGTAAAACTAAATGCGGAAAAAACGAATATAGTTCTGTAATACCTTTTAATTTTTGTAATATCCTCTAAGTTCCGTAATATCTTTTAAATTCTGTAGTTCCTTTTTAATACCTTATTTTATACACTGTTTCGGTATATGATATAGCGAAGTTCTAAATAAGAGATTTCATTTTACCGGCAATGTTGTATTTATAACATTTTACTCACAATATCTTACTCACAATATTTTTGCAGCATTATAAAGAGGTTTTTTAATTCTGGAAATTTTATCTGGTGACCTGATCCCAGGAGTACAACTCGCCAAGATATTTTTTATTATATTAACCTGAATCCACCATTTTTATAAATGTGCCAAAATAAATAACTTCATGTGACTGTATTGTTAATTCAAAACTTTTCCAAAGTTAAAACTAGAACAACTTTATCCATTATATCAACTTACTCAAGGTTAATTCCCAATTTTGTAAAATTAAAAATAAACTTTAAAAAATAAATTTTAATAAGATAAAGTTTTACTTTATGAATCTTACATTCGGATTCAATAAAAGATATTATTTCAAAACGAATATATATAAGATGAATATAACTAGAATACGCGACTCTATTATTTGGAAGCGTATACTACATCTGAAAAAAGAAATTGCAAGGTACCCTTATAATTTTTGAAGATCTCTTACATAAGAGAGATGAATTTTACAGCCCAGGGACCAGACCATATATCGCGCCGTAAAAGTAACTAAAAGGTCATAAGGAGGCCTTAAATATCCGAAAACTCGGCTGTTCAGCATATCTCATACACAAAGATTATTATAGGGGTAAATCCATATCGAAATGGGGATAACTTCAGTATATTGGTGGTGTGTAAAAATGAAATCATTCGCATTAGTCCGGGCAGACGATTCGGACAAAGTAAAAATAGCCTTACATGATCTAGAACGATACGGACATATTCAATTTTCAGCTACTCCAAAATGCATAGAGCCAAACTATGCTGATGAACTTCTTGTTAGTGTAATGGGCGTNNGGACATATTCAATTTTCAGCTACTCCAAAATGCATAGAGCCAAACTATGCTGATGAACTTCTTGTTAGTGTAATGGGCGTATCCCTCAAGTCAAAATGCAACTCTGCAGCACTGGTGGAGCTAAATAATCACGCAGGAGCAGCAATTAGTAGGCTGAAAAAAATTCATCCTCCTGCTCATATAATTATCATCAGCCCAAGGCACAAAATGTTTGAAGAGCTGGCTGGCAAGTTTCCAAAATATCCGGAGTTTGACAGAACATTTAACCATCAAAAGAGTCCGCAGAGTATGGAGATGATTCAGGAGAAAGCAGAATCTTCCAATCCCATGCATAAAGAATAAAAACTCCGTCAATTGTTAATGTTAACTTAAGTCAATGTTAACTTAAAAATTTATATTCGGCAATATTCATAACATCAACTTTAATATTAAACATTATTTTAATATTAATTTTATATTAATTTTTGAACTTGACCTTCAAATTTAATTTTTAAGATTTAGATTTATTGGAAATCCTGTTTTAAGCAGGAACCAGTTTTCAGTCTCAGCTTGGAAACATAAGTGTACAGACTTTCTATATCTTTAATTTCCTTCTGAGAGATGAGTCGGAGTTTATTTCGGATCTCAAGATCAGGTTTCAAACCGAAACCCTGGAAGTATCCAGAAAGTTTTATAGCCAGAATGTCACCTCGTCTATCCCAATCAGTTAGTATAACTACTTCACTACCAAGACGCGCGATTCTCTCAGAAAAATTAAAAAGAGATTGACGAGTTGCAAGTTCAAAATTACCTTTAATCCCAAGCCTTTTCAGTGAGAGAACATCTCTTTTTCCTTCAACAATGATAATTGCTTCCCTTTCAGAATATTCAGAGAGTTCGGAGAGTAGCTCTTCAATTCTTTCAAGCCTTTTTCTGTAAATTTCAAGATCAGCCACGTTTTCTGCAACCTTATTATTAATTAAAACTTTAGAGAACCGCATTACTTATAAGTAGTTTACTTATAACAGTTTACTTATCAGGAAATAAAGAAACTACTCTTAAAATTTAATTATTTTTAAATAAAGTTTTAAATTTCTGATTATTTCTTTAAACGCTCTCCAAAAACTGAAACTGCCTGTTGATATGAAACTCCTTTTAACAATAAAGATTTCTTACTACTTGTTGCCCCGCTGTTTATAAGAATATCCGAACTACTAATTGCAAAAAGTTCAGCAAGGCATTCTACCAGCTGTTCGTTTGCCTTTCCTTTCTGGGCATTTTTGGTTAGTTTTACTTCGATTCGTTTGCGCCACTCATTATAACCGCTTGGAACCGAAATAGACCTGGAGCCTGGAGTAACCTCTATATCAACAATCACACTGGACCCCATATCTGATATCGCCTCTTCGAAAGACATATCTTTTATCTTTCTGGAGGATCATATAAATCAATGACGGATTTACCTATCAAAGCAAAAAAATAACCAGAGACAATGGAACATAAGCTTAGAATTTCAAGCAAATGAAGTTTCAAACAAGTAATATCAAAACAATTAGTATTCAAATAAGTAATAATTCAACAAGTAATA
>DUGT01000177.1:73563-74748 GCA_013331275.1 Methanosarcina sp.
TAATTCAACAAGTAATAATTCAAACTAGATGTTGTTCAAAAAACTTCTTGAAAAGTTTTCAAAATTGTGGGAAAATAGTGCTGTAGCCCTGGCGCACTAACTCCGAAAGCTCATCCTCTGGTATTCCGCAGTCACTTTCAGTTACCCTCGTGCAGGGCAGTATCACACTATCAATGTACCGCATTGGGGTTGTCTGTACACTCACAGTCAGGATTTTCCATTACCTCGTGCAAGGACCTATACAATGCGACGAAACCATATTATATACATAGTAATATATAAAAATGTCGGCGAACTGTTGATTTATTACATTGCAATATTAAAGTAGTTACATTAAAGCTGATTTTTCTCAAGAAAATGATTTGGATTAAAAGGCAACATAAGAACATGAGAATGCAAAAATAACCTAAAAGAGTTCAGAGTTAATTGCTAACTGCGAAGATAGACATCATAAAAAAGAAACAGAAAAAGAAAAGAGTAGTAAGTGCTATTCCTAACAAAATTACATTCTCAAAAAGACTATGTTCTGGGAAAATTGAATTTTGAAGAAGTGTACATTCTGAAAAGATTATAATGTAAAAATATGAAGAAAAACTTATATATCATGTATATGTTTGCTCTTCCACAAATTGAGCATAGTGCTTAATGAGTAACTGAGGTGCATATGTACGGCACTGAACAGATAATTTCAGGGACAATTATTGCAGGCCCCGAATTGGAACCCATTGAGGGGTACATCTGCGTAAAGAGAGGAATAATTACGGAAATTGGGGAGGAGCATACACCCTCTAAAAATATAATTGCTCCCTGCTTTGTCAATGCACATACTCACCTTGGAGACTCGGTATTCAAAGACCCTCCTCTGGGAAGGACTTCCGGATTTCGGATTCAAAGAGACCTGGATGCTCTTGTAAAGCCTCCTGACGGGTTAAAACATAGAATATTAAGAGACACACCATACAAAACTCTAATCGAAGGCATGAGAAAATCCTTGCTGGATATGATAGAAACCGGAACCTGTGCTTTTGCTGATTTCAGGGAAGGGGGTGTTGTAGGAGTTGCAGCCCTGAATAAAGCTCTTGAAGGACTCAAACTTCATTCCATGACACTGGGCAGACCTACAGAACCTGAACTACCGACTCAGGTTGTACTGGCAGAAGTGAGAAGAATTCTTCTACACTCCAC
>DUGT01000177.1:74885-75086 GCA_013331275.1 Methanosarcina sp.
AGAAGAATTCTTCTACACTCCACCGGACTTGGGATGAGTGGGGCAAATGACATTGATTTCAAACTGTTGGAGAATATTACTACCTGCACACGGCAGCATAAAAAATTCTTTGCGATCCATGCCGGAGAAAAAGACACGAGCGATATAGAAAAAGCATTGTCGCTTGAGCCGGATCTCTTGATTCATTTGACAAATGCTACA
>DUGT01000177.1:75305-79588 GCA_013331275.1 Methanosarcina sp.
GCTGCAGGAACGGATAATGTAATGTTAAATTCTGTTAATATGTTTGCTGAAATGGAATTTATGTCTAAGATTTTTTCTATTGATGATAGGCAAGTATTTAAAATTTGCACACTTAATGGTTCCTTTGTAATAGGATCTAATTCTACGGGCTCAATACAAAAGGGGAATAAAGCTAATCTCATGATCCTGAATGGAAGTTCCAATAATCTTGCAGGGATAAAGAACCCCATAAGCGGAATTACAAGGCGGGCAAGACCCGATGACATATTATCAGTACTTCATTCATAAAGCAAATGGAGAATAAGCATGATGAGCGAATTTTACCGGAATATAGTGATTGCAACAGATGGATCCGAGAACAGCCTTAGAGCTATTTCTTACGGTATTGAGATTGCAAAACTCAGCGGGGCTACGGTTCACGCTCTCTACGTAACAGATATAACTTCTTTTTCTTCGATGCCTATGGATGCGGGATTGGAAGCAATATATGACACCCTGAGAGAAGAGGGGGAGAAAGCAATATCCGTGGTAAAGGAACACGGAGATGCCTCAGGAGTTGAGGTAAGAGAAGTAAAGTTGGAAGGTCACCCGAGTAATGAGATTATAAATTTCGCAGAAAATAATGATATTGACCTGATAGTTGTAGGCACCCTCGGCAAAAGCGGGCTCGACAGATTTCTGCTTGGAAGTGTTGCAGAGAAAGTAGTAAGAGGCTCAAAAGTCCCGGTCCTGGTCGTCCGGAGTGAAAAACGAGATTAAGACTTTCTAGTCAACTGGAAGCCTTTTGAGAAAATAGATATCGGAGAAAGAAAACCAGGATTTAGCGTATACAAAGGTGTATATCACATGCCAAAAAGCATCTTCATTGAAGATATCATGGTAAGGGATGTAGCAAGTGCAACCCTTCCAGGTTCAAGGGACGAGGTTCTTAAAATTCTTAAGAACAAACACATTTCAGGAGTTCCAGTAATTAAAGATTCCAAAGTTGTGGGAGTTGTAACAAGGACAAACCTGTTACAAAACCCTGAAGAAGAACAACTGGCTCTTCTTATGACGCGGGATCCAATAACCATATCCTCCGGATCTGATCTGCAGACTGCAGCACGTTTACTTTTGGAACACCACATAAGAAGGCTTCCGGTAGTAGATGACGGGAAACTTGTAGGGCTTGTTACCGTTGCAGATATTATAGGTACAATTGCAGACATGAACATTGATATCCCGATAAAGGACTATGTGGAAAAGAAAGTTGTTGCAATATACAATGAAACGCCTCTGCCCGTTGCTGCCAGGATTATGGAACTGGCAGGTGTTAAGGCTGTCCCGGTACTTGACTCAAGCCTGGAACTTGTAGGAATTATCTCGGACCGTGACGTTATTGCTGCAAGCATAATTGAAGACAGTGTAGAGATGTCAGATATGTCTGCAGGTCAGGACGACGATGCCTGGACCTGGGAATCGATGCGAGACACCATGAGCATTTACTACAGTGTCTCAAGGATTAAGGTTCCCAACCTGATCGGAAGCGATATAATGATAAGAGAGCCAATCACAGCCACATATATTACATCTGTCAGCGACTGTGCACGGAAAATGAAGAGGAACAGAATTGACCAGGTTCCGATTATCAATTCAAACCGAAAACTTCAGGGACTTTTGAGAGACCATGATCTCCTGAAACCTCTGATAGAAATCGAATAAATTAAGATTAAAACCTCGCTTCTAAAAACCGTTAAACTTTTTAGCGCGAAGTGAAGAAGATAACACTACTTGATGCCTATTTAACGTCTACTTAACGTATATTTAATGCAGATTTAACGTATATTTAATGCAGATTTAAACCTATTTAACGTACATTTAATGTCGATTTAAGGAATTCTTCAAGAAAGGAGGTGTTTTCCCTAGAGCACCTCTGAAAACTATTTTTTTTCAGGAGCTAGAAAAATGGACAGATCTTTTATTTTTATTAATTCTGCCATGTCAGCCGACGGCAAACTCTCAACAAAGGAAAAGAAGCAGGTTCGAATCTCCGGAAAACTCGATTTTGAACGGGTCGACGAACTCCGAGCCCATGCAGATGCAATTATGGTAGGAATAGGAACTGTCCTCTCGGACGACCCAAGCTTAACAGTAAAGTCTCCAGAGAGAAGGGAAGCAAGGAAAGCCGCAGGAAAGTATGAAAACCCAGTAAGGATTATTGTGGACAGTTCAGCAAGAACTCCTCTTGATGCTGATATTTTTAAAAAAGGAGAAGGGCTCAGGATAATTGCTGTTTCAACTTCTGCTCCTGCCGAAAAAATAGAAAAATTGAATGAAAAAGCTCTCGTCATCAAGGCAGGGACTAAAAAAGTAGACCTTCCGGAGCTTGTAAGAAAATTAAAGGAAATGGAAATAAACACAATTATGGTCGAAGGAGGGGCAACCCTCAACTGGGGAATGCTTTCTTCAGGCCTTGTTGATGAAATTTACACCTTCGTAGGAAACCTTATTATAGGCGGCGCTACATCCCCAACTTTCACTGATGGAGAGGGATTTTCAGAAGCTGAAACTCTTAAACTAGAACTGCTTTCAGCCGAAAAAATAGAAGATGGGATACTTCTCAGGTGGAAGGTAAAAGGTAAGGCAAAATAAAAGCAAATTGTCGTTCCAGAGATTTAATATTGTTAACTGATACCGGGCTTAAGATTATATTTTTCAAACTCGCCCATATGGTATACAAAAACTTCAAGTTCGCATTTACCTTTAAGAAACTCCCGTATTCTGCGGTCATATACGCTTTGAACGTGTTTCAGGTCATTATTTTGGAAGTGAGCCTTCACAGCTTCAAAAAATCCGATGATCTGTCTCAGGTAAGCCTCTTCATAAGCTCTAGTATCCTGTGCAATTGCTTCACATTCGGAGTCATCAAGTTCGGAATAATAGCTTCCATGCTCGTTTAAGCCGCTTATCTGGCGCCAATCCACCTTACCAGAGTCATCAGCTTCTCTGTGAAGCATATAAGGGTAAACTCTGCAGATTGAAGGACGCCTGTCATAAATTGTGCAGCGCTTATTCTCAAGAAAAATACAGGAGCCATCAGGCTTTGTTTTCAGGGCGTAGCCTGAGACATAAAACCTACCCTTCTGGTCGCAAAACTCATAATAAGGAGCAGGAGTAACTGAATCCGGATTTATTTGCCTTATAACAGCAAGGTCCGCATCGAGCAGGAAAACATGGTCATTAAACTCTTTTGTGCAGCAGCGTGCGCAGAGTTCGCACCTGAACCCTAGCTCTTTAATAATACCCACAAATTCAGAGTCAGGAAATTTCTTTACGTCTGCAAGTTCTTCCCTTGCGTCTGCAAGCCTTGTTTCAATGTTATTCTTTTTTACGCTAATCACCTTTTTAAAAAAAGAATTATGCAAGTCTACCTTGTTTTAATTCTATGTCCGTAACATTTAATTACTAGCATTTCTTTTTATCATAAATCCAAGGCTTGATGACATTTATAATTTCGCACTCTCAGGCTTCAAGGAATATCAGATATTCTTCAATCATCATTGAGAATTATCGATTTAACATTATAGAACCAGGGAATACCTGTTAAACCAGGGAATACCTGTTTATTGAGACTCTGCCGAGGAAAAAATCCGCGGCAACCGGCAGTGTCCAGCAATAAGCGAATACCTGGATATATTACGTGATAAATTACAAAAAATTCAGAAAAAATTAGGATTAAACTTAACGAGGAATGATAATGGGCAAAACCGGCAGCATTGATTGGGTAAAAGTAAAAGGCAGAAAAGGCAGAGTAATTAAGGTCCAGAAGTCACAGGCTCAAAAAGCACACCCAGGACCTGCGCAGCGCTTCAGTTCTTCAGGTCATAAGAGGCGCTTCATCAGAAGATCTGCAAAAGCTATTGTAAAGTAATCTTAAGTAATCTTAAGGACTTTTAAACTTAATTTTTTAAATTTAATTTTTTAAATTTAATTTTTTAAATTTAATTTTTCGAATTTAATTTTGGAATCTTGGTCGTCTATTAGTAGATTGCACTTTCCGCAGTAAAATTTCTGGATATTATATTTTCTAAATATGTACTTACTTTTTATAAAATCTCACCTAATTTCACCTTGATGACCCTCTCTCCTAGCTCTGAATCCGCAACTCATCTTGGTCATTATGACCTTATTGCTGACGTATTTGACGAACTTGATATTTCAGATTTGATTGATACTCTTTTTCCCAAGAAAAATAGCTATAACCTTTCTCATTCTATAGTTATAGGGTCCTCTCAAATCAGTAT
>DUGT01000164.1 GCA_013331275.1 Methanosarcina sp.
TTAATTTCGTCATCTGTCATTTCTCTGGATGCCGAAGCAATATTTACTTCACCGTCAATGAGTGCAGCAATCCCAACACCGGATCCGCCTCCGGTAACTGTTACGCTTTTTCCAGAGTTTTCAGCCATGAATTCTTCAGCTTCAGCCTGTGCAAGAGGCAGAACCGTATCAGAGCCTTTCAGAGTAATGCTCTGTGCTTCGGACGCAGTAGTTTTCTCTGCAGGAGTCCCTTCTAAAGAAGTTTCTTGAGCAGGAGAGGGACTTTCACTATTTTTTCCAGCACATCCAGCCAGAAACACAAATCCTATTATAAGTAATGTAAAAATTGCGTAAGTTTTTAATTTATTTGTCATATTAAAGTCGCTCCTTTCAATAATACTAGAGAATTTGAAAATCCCTCTGTTTGGCTGGGTGTTTATAAAGAATGTATAAACATTTATTAAAATTAGAGGTTCCTCAAAATTCTCACTAGTGTTCTTCTTTTTCCCTATTCAGTTGATTACTTGTACGGCGTATACAAAAATAAAAAAGTATATATTATTTATCGACATACTCTATAGTTTAGAATATTTGAAATATATATCTAGAAACAGGTAACTCAATATATGTTTTCTATGGAAAGTATGGATAAAATAAATATTGAATACCTGAATAATACTCTTCTAAATTCAGTTTGTGAATCAAATTATGGTAGGTTCTCCATTCCAAGAAGATTATCCAAAAATCTAATGTAGGAGTACAACATTTAAAAATAATGTATAAATCCCTCAAATTTAAAAAGAAGATTTTGATAATTACTTATGTAACTATTTGACAGTTTGTAAGAACCGGGTGTCAGTGATCCCTACTCTTCTTATAATTAAAATAATTAAGTTAGGCAGTTAATTGATAAAAACTTGTTTATTGCCGCAGAAACAATAAGAATTATATATAAGTTCTAATTCGAAATTTACAAATATTTCTCTTCTAAAAACGGAAATGTATATCTGGTATTATTTATCCGCTAAATTACTCACTGTTTTTCTTTATCTATATCACTATTCTTTAATAGATGTAGTATAGTTTTTTATCACAAATTATTTAACTATGTTTTCATCTCGTCACTTTCTATTATTGATACTCCTGAAAAAGAGTCAGTGCCTCAGGACATATCTTGGGAGCACTTAGTGGAAAATCTCTATTTAATAAAACCTCTGTTTAATATCAAGAAGAAAAACAGATTCTCAGATAGTTATATATAAACAGTCAAGAGAACTCGAAGATGGAAATATAGTAGTATAATAAAGGAGTAGAAAAGGCATACTGTTAAGAACTAAGGAGTTTAGCAATTGAGTTCCATCGAACAATCAATTAAAGATTACTTACCTATTATTTCCATGGGAGGACTAATCCTTATAGTGCAAATTCTTGCACTCTTTTTGTCAACTCCAATGGAAGTTAGTGGAATGCAGGCTTTTGAGGACCCAACCCAGGTGTCCAATTCTATATATTATATTTTAATGATTCTGGTTTTTACCCTGTTTGTCCTTACAGCAATAAAGAAAAATATGAAGTGGGTAATCAGTCTCTCTATTTATTTGGCCATAATAAGCACTATTTATTACGTAGTCTTCGCCTTGTTTGGCCTCATTCCGTCACTTTCAGGATTTGAGTCCATTGCCTCAGTTGTGCTATCTATAGGAATAACAGTGCTGCTCTATAAATATCCAGAATGGTATATAGTCGATACTGTAGGAGTTTGTGTTTCAGCAGGGGTAAGTGCCCTTATAGGAATTTCCCTCTCAGTTGTTCCCGTAATAGTGCTTCTGGTGCTTCTTGCAATATATGACGCTATATCGGTGTACAAGACAAAGCATATGATAGATATGGCCGAGGGAATAATGGATCTGAAACTTCCAATCATGTTCGTAATTCCAAAACACCTGAAGTATTCTTTCTTAAAGGAAGATTTCAAAAAGGAAGAAAAGCATGAGGCTTTTTTTATGGGACTAGGAGACGCAGTTATGCCTACCCTGCTGGTAGTCTCAGCAAACGTCTTCATGAAAAGTAACTTCTATCCAGTACTTGGCGCCATACTGGGCACGCTTATAGGGCACGCAGTTCTTTCCATCCAGGTAATGAAAGGAAAACCGCAGGCAGGTCTTCCCTTTTTAAATTCCGGAGTAATCCTGGGGTTCTTTGCTGGTGTCTTGATATCAGGAGCCTCAGTACTGTGAAGTTATCTTTTCTTCACATATTTTCTTCACATATTTTCTTCACATATTTTCTTCACATATTTTCTTCACATATTGTCATTTTTATAAATTTTTACTTTATTTTTACATTTTCGCAAAGATTTTTTTATTTAACAGCTTAATCACCTGATATGTCCAAAAGAATTGCAGTGGTCTTTGATAGCGCAGGGACTCTTCTACATATGTACAGGGTAGCAAAAGAAGCCAGTACCGGAAATATTCTTGAAAATATAGAGAGCACTGCTATTGTCGCGCAAAAGAACGGATGCGGGCTTGTAGTTCTAAACGCTGAAAGTGATATCCTCTTGCGCTCAAGAAAAGATATGCCTCTGTTTGAGTTTATAAAAGAGTACAGAGTTTCAATAGGTATAAGCTGTTCAAAAGGAAACTTTACTTCGGAAATTGCGTGTGATATCATAAGAGGAACATCCCCAAAAATGGGTGACGTACATGAAGTGCTGAAAGCGGTTACATCTCACTGTCCTAACGTTTTTTACCTGGCAGCAGGTCTGATAGTTGACTCTCAGGCTAGAAGTGTGCCATATATACTGAGTACAGGCGGGCATGTATTCAGTACCACATTACAAACGGTTCAGGCTCTCCATTCTATGAAAGTAGACACTTATATAGCGTCCGGAGACAGTTTATTCGCTCTCCTGCAATTGGCTGAGTTCATAAATGTTCCTCAAGAAAGAGTTTTTGCTTTTTCAAACACTCTTATGAAGGAAAAAGTAGTGCTCGAACTAAAACAAAGATATGAGAAAGTAATCATGGTAGGGGATGGAATTAATGACATACTGGCGTTAAGGGCAGCAGATGTAGGAGTAATGACAATACAGCAAGGCGACAAAAGACCTAAAGAACTAAGAGAAGCAGCAGACGTAATAATTGACGATATTATAAAGGTTGTGGATGTGGTAAAAACGCTGTAATTAGGATGTAAAGAGAATTATTATATAAACGAATTAATATAACACGACGGGTCAATATAATAAGACAAATCAACATAAGACAAATCAATATAATACATCGAGTCAGTATAACAGGACGAAACAAAAGTACGGATTAAACAAATTCGGCAGATTACTTTAAATGTGCTTTAAATGTTAACAGTGAAAAAATAATGCGTTATGTTTATGTAATCTTTACTCTTATGTAGTTGTTGCCCAAATGTGTGAAATTCGTTAAGTGTGTAAAATTTGTTGTTTATGCTATTATATTATTCATTTATAGTAATTGCTTTTCACTCTTGAGCGATATGCCCAGGCAGGCAAGAGCCACCAGAAATTATTGCAGCTCATAATTGCGGAGGAAAATCCATGCCAGTATTTATTGAAGTCAAAAACCTAACCGTAGATTTCGACGGTCATAAAGCCCTGAAAAATGTAAGCTTAAATATCAATGAAGGGGAAATAGTTGGAATTCTGGGAAAAAGCGGTTCCGGAAAAACGATCCTGATGCATGTACTGCGCGGCACAGAGTCTTTTGAGAATATTTCAGGTGAAGTAGTTTATCATCTATCCCGTTGTCCGAAATGTGGATACATAGAGCGCCCCAGTAAAATAGGACAGAGGTGCCCGGTCTGCGGAGAAACGCTGGAAGCTTTCGAAGCTGATTTTGTAAAACTTTCTCTTTATGACCCGATAAGGAAAGATCTTACAAAGCGCATAGCTATCATGCTTCAGCGGACCTTTGCTCTTTATGGAGACGAAAGGGTTCTTGTAAACGTCATGAACTCTCTGAATGAAATAGGATATACTGGAAAAGACTCCATGAGAAAAGCAGTCGAACTGCTGGAAGAAGTCAATCTAAGTCATCGCATGATGCATGTTGCAAGAGAACTTTCAGGTGGAGAAAAACAGAGGGTTGTGCTTGCAAGGCAGCTTGTGAGGAGTCCTCTACTCCTGTTAGCCGACGAGCCAACAGGTACCCTCGATCCCATGACTGCAAAACTGGTTCATGATGCTATGATCAGGGCAGTTAAGAATTATAATATGAGTATGATCCTGACTTCACACTGGCCTGAAGTTATTGAACA
>DUGT01000075.1:0-11410 GCA_013331275.1 Methanosarcina sp.
GGTACTGTCAAACTTAGGTTATACTACTCTTCAAAGTTTGTATCTAGAATTCCTTCGTCATTATTTAATGTATTTTATTAAAAACTCTAAAACTATTTTACTCACATGGAGAAAATGCTTCTATTACAGCAATCGATGCAACTGGATTTACGAGTTCTTATGCAAATCATTATTATCCTCGAAGAACAGGGAAGCTCCTAAGGATCTTCTTTGAAACTTCAATAGCAGTAGATACTAATAAAAAAGTAATATTAGGATGGAAAATCAGTCAAAAAACACATCATGATGTCAGACATGCAAAAGCTCTAATCAGACAATCAAATAAGTCAAGAAAATTTAAATGTTATGTGATGAATAAAGGGTATGATTCTGAATAAATTCATGCTTTAACTAGAGAAGAAATAAAAGCAGGCTCAATTATACCTTTAAGAGTCAGAAAAAGAAAGAAAATAAAAGGAATATACAGAAAACAGTTGAATTTAACCTTTAATGAAATTAAATAAAATAAAAGGAACATCGCGAAAACAACGTTTTCTGTTGTCAAAAGGAAGTTTGGAGAAGTACTAAGAGCAAGAAAATTCTATAATCAGGTCAAAGAAATAAAAATTAAACTGATAGTGATAGTGTGTCAATTTTTCTGTAAAATCATAAATCTTAATAAGTTAACTGCTGGAGAATCCAACATTAAGAGAGCTAAATTATGGTCAATATAGAAAAATTTGATTCCGAATTTACAGAAAATTGAGTACACTGCCTGATAGTCTAGAACATAAATGAAAATGTTCTAGAAATAATTTGCATAAAATTAAGGATTTCTACAGAACCGAATTTTCTTTACTTTTTTATGTGACGCATCATGGCACTTCTGGATTGTATCCGTCTGGATGCTCTTGTAACCAAGATTAGTCTATTGTAATAGTCCTCAGGAAATATTATTAAGACTTTTTAAAGTACAGTAACCTAATAGTTTCAAAGAATAAAGAGTAATACAACAGTGAAGAAGTGCAGATATTTTTCGATTATTTACTTTAGTAAACATGTCCTGTGAAGCACGACAGCCTATAACTAGTGTTAGAAATTTGATGTTGAATTTCAATCTTTATCAAATTTTCAAGTTAATTACAATAAGCAAGCAGCGATTATTATAATAACAAGGAAATAGTTTCAATCTCTATTAAGTTTTCAAGTTAACTGAGGTTTACCGGCATTTCAAGATAGTTACAAGAAGGCATAACCCATGAAGATAAGAACTGTATTTAAAACTATAGTTAGAACTATATTAGACATATCAATTTTATGTATAATCGGTATATGTCTTTTTGCTATTGTTGCACTTAGCGGAGATCCAGAAAATCAACTGGCTTGTGCTTTATTAGTCGGCTTGTGTTTTGCAATCGTGTATATTCTTTGGGGTGCAGTGGAAAAACTCAAATGATAGGACAATTGAGCTTATCGTTTGCGGATTTCAGAAAGTACGATGTACAGGAAACATTAATAAACTCAAAGACAAAGGAAATTGATGTTGATAGCAAAGGGAAAATTTTAAAATTATTTTCCCGGTTGAAAGTTCATTTTTTGGCTACAATATACCTTTACTCAAGGTTTTCGTATTATTTCCTTTTGCATTCCTTACTGTCAAGCTGACATTATATTTTCCTGGTCCAGTAAGTATGCACAAAATTTTTAGCCGTTAAGAACGTGTTGTCCCCAAAGTTTCAGTTCCACTAGATTGTGTTTTCTAAACTGCCAATAAACTGAACTGAGAGAGATGCAAAACTCCTATTGACATTACTACTGAAATTAGCTACCTGATGTTGATTCCGGATCTGGGATGATAGAAAGCCCTCCAGGAGAGAACTCGAGATTCACTGTTGCTGAAACAGTATCGTTTGAGGTATCAATTATAGAGAGAGTACCGTTACCAGAAATATTGCTGTTTGCCACATACACCTTTTTTCCGTCTGGGGTTACTGCAAGTCCTACAGGACTACCTCCTACTATATCTAATGTGGCTGTAATAGTATTGTTTAAGGTGTCAATTATAGAAACAAAACCATCATCTGTGCCAGCCGCATACCCCTTCTTTGTTCCTGCCACATATACCTTTGTTCCTGTGGGATTGACTACAATTTCATAAGGTGAGTTATCTATATCCACTGTAGTTGTAACATTATTTGTTGCTGTATCAACTACAGAGACAGTTCTACTGTACAGATTTGCCACATATATTTTAGTTCCATCTGGAGCAACCCCAACTCCATAAGGGTGACTCCCAACATGTACCGTAGCTGTAACAGTGTTTGTGTCGGTATCAATTACAGAAACAGTATCATCAGTGGTAGTAAGATTACCAGAGTTCGCTATATATACCTTTTTACCATCTGCAGTGACTGCTATTCCAGAAGGACTGTTCCCAACAGGCACAGTAGCTGTAACAGTGTTTATACCGGTGTCAATTACAGAAATATTGTTGCTGTCACGACTTGTTACATATACCTTTTTTCCATCAGGACTGACTACAACATCGGAAGATCCCACTTTCACAGTGTCTGTAATCGTGTTTGTAGCTGTATCAATCACAGAGACATTGCCATCCCAGGAGTTCGTAATATATGCCTTTTTTCCATTAGGTGTGACTGCAACTCCTTCAGGCCAACATCCTACTTTTACTCTGGTTATAACTGTTCCTGTGGTTATGTCAATTACAAAGACACTTAATCCACTTGTAACGTATACAAATGGCCATGTGGACGAAACTCTTTTTTTAACGGTTATGTTGGTAAGTTTGGAACTGGTATTAAGTCCATTGCTAGCTGTCAAATTAACCGTATAGTTTCCTTGAGTTCCGTATACATATACAGGGTTCTGTTCTGTGGAATCTGATATACCATTATTATCAAAGTCCCAGTTCCACACAACTGCATTCTTCGAAAGATCTGTAAACTTAACAACAAGAGGTGCAGTGCCATTAGTGACGCTAGCTGTAAAGTTAGAAGTCGGAGTAATTGAATTTTGCAGACTGGACATAGATACAAGAGGCAAATAGTCAAACTCATCCTCATAGATGTTATAAGGTAGGTCTGCTATTCCATCCCTATCCAGATCCACGCAGATCTGGGAGAATCCAGTCCCATCTGGCTTTGCCCATAAATTTCCCCCTATGTAAGGGCCTCCGGCAATATTTCTGCCTGAAATAAGTGAATTGTTCCAGGCATTTCCTCCTTCGCCAGGTACAAACCTTATGTTTAGACTGTTGTTAAAGTAATTATTGTAGATTCTTCTACGGCCATTGTTTTCCTTATCAAAAATCCCGCATTCTGCACAGGAAGCTATTGTATTATTGGTTATGTCAACATCACAAGCTTCTCTTAATTCAATCCCGACACTACAGTTTAATATTGTATTATTGTCAATTCCTGAACCTGACATCTCAAGTATAATCCCATAATCGCAGTCAGTAATCCTGTTATTACGAATATTTGCTCCCTGATCCCATTCAGAAATGCCAGTGGAACAGTTTGAGATCGTATTACCTGATACTGTATTATTTATTCCACAGCAGGAAATATGTACACCTTCGCCGCTAAAAATCTTATTTTCGGCTATTAAATTATCTGATATCTGGGATCCCAGAATAATCGAACCGTTTTCAATGATATTACCTGTCACATTATTCATTTCACCATAAAAGATGATTTTTGAATTGCCTGGCATATAGACTCCCAGAATAATAGAACCGTTTTCAATGGTATTACCTGTCACACTATTCATATCGCTATAAGCAAAGATTGCGTTTTTATTGTAAACTTTACTGGCTCCCGTTATATTTAAACCACTAATCGTTGTGCTATTAGCTGTTATCAGAAAGGTACTTACACTTTCGTTCAGTGGTTTTACTTGCGCATAGCCATTTTTTGATTCTGGCCTGATAGTTAGGCCTGTTACATTGACAAGAACATTTTCCGTATAAGTACCAGGCCTCACTATTATTATATCTCCTGTTACAGAATTATTCACAGCTTCCTGAATTGACATGAAATTAGATCCAGAATCGTCATCTACCGTAATTTCCCTTGCTGATGCAGTAACTGATATGAAAACTAAGAAAATGAAGATCAAAAATGTTGAAGTTAAACTTATTGGGCATAGCTTCTCTTTATTCCTAATTATTCCCCCCAAATGAATTTGCCAAACGTTTAACAAATCGGCATTAATATAATCATTATTCTCTATTTGTATTAAGGAATTGGAATAAAGGGAAAAAAGAAAAGAAAGTTTACTTTTTCACTGCTCTTAGTTAAACAGGTATCTGGAAAGTAGTAAAATATAATTTAAATGTGGAAAAAATAAGATGAATGTATCTACCTGCTAGATTTAATCAATAAGAAATTATGTTTCCTTAATATTTCCCTTTTTAATAATGCATTCATTTTCCTTTGATTAATATATGCTTAAATCTTTTTTCTATACCAACTTGGTTTGCATTATTTGCTGTCAAGCTGGGTTTATTTCTCGCTTGTTTTACATATGTACAGGACTTTGGCTGTTGAGTAATTTTTGTCCCAAAGTCGAGTGCCGCTGTGCTGTATTTTCCGATAACTATGTAAATTGAACCGTCAGGGAACAAAATCATTTGTGTTGTTAGTACTCAAATTTGCAACAGGTACTCTCCGGTTCCTTTAATGAAATGGTACACATGTAAATATCAGTATCATATTTGCCATGATTCCGCCATACTATTCTGTTTCCGTATATTGCAGGATCATCTTGATTTGATTTATTGGTAGTAATCTGAATTTCTTTCTGAGTAGAAAGATTATACATGAAAATATCATAATTTCCATTACGGCTATCCGTATACACTAATCGATCCCCATAGATATCAAGTCCGAATATTGATTTACTGCTCGGAATAGTTATCTGGGTCTCTGTAGAATTTAAAATATTGTACATATGAATAGGACTTTTCTCATCGCGAGAATCCTGCCAAATTATTCTGTCACCGTAGATTTTAGGATTATATGCTGATCCGCTGACAGTAATCTGAGTTTCTTTGGAAGTAGAAAGATTGTACATGTAAATATTGCTATTTTCATAATTTATTCCATTGCGGTAATCACGCCATACTATCCTATCCCCATAAATATCAAGCTCTCCAGGTACTGATTCATTGGTAGTTACCTGAGTTTCCTTGGAGCTGGAGACATTATACGTAAATATGTGCCCTTTTCCATTCCTATCATCTATCCACACTATTCTGTCGCCATGTATTGAAGGAACATACGTATATTTATTGAAGGAAATTTGAATTTCCGTAGAGGTGGAGAGATTGTACATATATATGTTGATTCCATTGCGTCCATATAACGACACTATCCTGTCTCCGTAAAAATCAAGTCCATATGAGAATCCGCTAGTAGGAGTGGTTATTCGAGTCTCTTTTTTGGTCGAAATATTATACATATAGATGTCATCGGTTTGTTGATTACCAAAATTATTACGAGAATCCTGCCAAACAACTTTGTCCTCGTAAATTTTAGGAGAAGAACCATAGATTGCTTCCCCACCTGTACTAATTTGGGTCTCTGTTAGAACAAGTTGGTTATCTACGAGATCCTTAGGAAACACTAAAATTGTAAATAACTTTGAGTCAGTAGTATTTGCATCGCTCACTGTCAGATTAACGGTATAGTTTCCAGGATCGGTGTAAACATAAACAGGGTTTTTTTCTGTGGATTCAGGTATTCCATCATTATTAAAGTCCCATGATCTTGATACTGAATTTCTTGAAAAATCTGTAAATTGTACAGAGAGCGGAGCAAATCCTACATCTGGCGTTACAGAAAAGTTTGCAATAGGAGACTTTACTATTGTCGGGACAATGCAGGTGTAGATATCAGAATACCCATTTCCATTGCGCCAATCCTTCCATACAAGCCTATCTTCATAAATAGCAGGCCAATTTTGAGTTGATCCATTCATGATTATCTGAGTTTCTTCTTGCATGGAAATATTATACATGTAAATATCAGAGTGACTATTACTATTGCGGCTATCCATCCATATTATGTTGTCTTTATATATTTTAGGTCGAGATGCCGATTCACTATTTGTAATTTGAGTTGTCTTGGAAGTTGATATATTATACATGTAAATATCTGGATTTAGACTGTAACGCCGTCCACCACGGTCACCCTCCCATATAATATTGTCACCATATATAGAGGGGCTTAACTGACGAAGTTCACTGTTGGTAATCTGAGTTTCTTTTGAAGTAGATAAGTTGTACATATAAATATTAGAGATTTTATTGCGATAATCTGTCCATACTATTCTATCAGCATAAATAGCTGGATATAAAGCCTGTTTACTAGTTGTGATCTGACATTTAGTAAATGTGGACAGATCATACATGTAAACATTTGAGTTTCCATTTTGAGAATAGTGCCATACGATTTTGTTTTCGTAAATAGCAGGAATACTGTCTTCAGATACATTTTCAGTAATTTGGAGTCTTTTAGCTGTCGGAATGTCATAAACCACAAGCTTGCAATCGTAATTGTCATCGTATCCAACACACTCTACCCACACAACTTTGTTCCCGTAAGTGGTAGGCCAGCTTGCTGAGGATGAATTAAGCTGAAGATCTTCTGATGTTGTTAAGTTGTAAAGGTGGATTATTCCTGAATCATTAACATAATCTGACCATACGACATTATCCTCGTAAATGGCAGGAGCAGATGCTCGTGAACCATTTTGCGTGAGCCGAGTTTCTTGTAGAGCAGATGCCGTAGATGACATGAAGATTAAGAAAAAGAAAAATAAGGCTGTTAGATTTATCGAATACGACTTATTTACATTCCTCATTTATTTCCCCTCAAAAAGAATTATTAAGTTTTAATAAAAAATCTAAATAAATAGAAAATCTTGACATTATTTTGTTTTCTGTCAATATTTAGTACTTAGAATGAAGAAAATAATGGGCACATAGATAAAATCAATAGAAAACTTTTTTCTAAACATTCCTATTTATGGCATTTATGGCAGTTATTGAAAAAACAAGTAGAAATGTGTTTTAAATCTGGAAAAATAGGTGAATGGACTGGCTTTCTAGATTTGATTAATTCTTCCGATTACCTGACTATGATTCATATTACCTTTATCTTTTTATTTTATACAAAAATACACGCAGTAGGCAGATAACTCCAGTGATTATCCCAAAATTCGGATAAGTAATGCATAAAAGATCTTAGTAAACATTGGCGGCCTAAGAATACGGACTCAAAAATCAAGTGCGTGAGAAATTAATAGGGAGAACATAGGTAGAAGGAGATTTTCTTTCATCCTGTGTCTTCTAATACTCATCTCCCATTTTCACTTATGTTTCACCAGTATTTCACCCATATAAGAAATTAGAAATCAGTATCATTAGGCATAATTAAACAAATGAATCACCCAATAGTCAAAGAGTTACCCAATAGCCCAAAGAATCACTCAATAGCCTGAAATTTGAAAAAATGATATGAGAAAGCAAAAAATTTAAAATTAAAGATCCTCAAAAAATATTTTTTAAATTTACTCTCAAATTAGGGAAATAGGTTCTGAACCTATATAAAAGAAAAAGTTGAAAAATAAAATAAGCCTCGGGCGGGATTTGAACCCGCGACCTCGTCCTTACCAAGGACGCGCTATACCCCTAAGCCACCAAGGCACTGATGCTCAAAGAGCATCTCCAAAATATCACAGCAGAGATATAAAGCTTTCGACTGAAAGCAGAAATCGATGCGATTTTTCCCATGACTGCTGGAAAATTTACGAGTTTGTTTTAAATAAATTGGGAGAATTTGCTTCAAAAAAGCTATATTATTCCAATTTTATCGCTTAATTTGTCTTTCCCTGAGACCTCCTTTATAAATTCCAGCGCTCATCAATCGGGAAACGCTCATTAATCCACATGAGGATGTGGTTGTTATGGACTATTTTATAGGAACGTGAAAGGACAGGTATGCCATTGAAGGTTGGTTCCCCTTCAAGAATCTCAAGTTCGCCCATGTCGCGTCTGGTTTCAAGGTTATGGCTGCGAAGGATCCGGCCAATCGGGATGTCAGCCCGCATGAGCTGTTCCCGCATGGTATCAGGCATGCGCTCCAGAGGGGATAGAGATCTTGCATGTACAAAGGTCGTGCCTCCTGCAGAAAGCCGGACTACTCTATCGTTTACTTTACTGCCTTCTTCCACATCCAGAAGGGAAGCAATCGTTTTGTCAGCCTTAACGGTGTACTGAGACTCGGTTATTACACTTACCGGCTTTCGGGTCATTATTTCCAGCAGAAAGGTCACTGAACCGTCGGTTCCGCAGCAGACTCGCAGGCAGGTGGGAATCTCAAAACTCTTCAGTTTTTCCAGAAAATCGCCACTCAAAAAAATACCTCAAGGTGGGGGTGTTAGGTAGAAAAAATTTCAAAATAAGATTAAGTCGTCAGGAGTTTTACTCCCCACTGACTTCTTTCTTAGCATTTTTTACTCGTTCTTTTGCTGTGTATCCGGTAGCCTTATACAGGAAATCCCGGAAGGCTTTATTGGTCTGCATGACAATTTCATCATCAGTCACGGTTTTGTCAGAGACCGTATCCACAGAAAGCATTTTATTCTCAATCCAGACTTTTATATTTGACATAGCTCCATAGGAGGTCTCAAGGATTTCTTCATTTTTAGAGATCTCTCCGGGGAAACATTCCGTCATTACAGAGTAAATCCTGTCAATATCAGGCTTAAAACCGCGCTTCAATTTATACTGCTGCATTGCTATCCTCTTATAAGAGATATTCATCTCAGATAAAGTTTGCTAGAATCGGTTTGCTTAGAACCCTTTCCCTTACTTTCTATGATTTTAATTATATCTTAGTATACTTATTTACATTCATTTTAATTATATCTTAGTATACTTATTTACATTCAGCACATTGTTACTTCCAGTTATACCGCACATTGTTACATCCATTTTATTTCGTAATATCAAATGCGTTATATCAAGTAAGGGAAAGGATACGGTATTCTATAGGATATCTCTAACTATTCAGTTCTGATCATATTTAACATTGGCCATTAATTTAACATGAAGTTGAGTAATTTCACAAATCAGTCCAGAATAAAGCCCCTGAACATGGATTCCTCTACTTTCCCTTATCACGTTCTTTTTTGTTCATATTTAGTCTGGTTTATCTAAGTTTATCTATAATTTTTGTAGTTTCATGTTGAGTTTACTTTCAGTAATTTACATTAGAATATAGAACCTTAACTTATCTTCTTGAGTTATATGGTATAATTTTGTTTTAGCATAGCTTTACAAATTAAATATTCTACTCAAAATAGATAATATTTGCAAGAATCAATCATAAATATGATTATATCTATCATAAGTTGATACGAAAAAAATATGATTAACTGCCTGATATATCCAAAGATTCAATTTGATTTACCTTATCCTTTACTTAAACAATATGCAAACAAAAACTTGTCCACTTGACTAAACCTGCTTCTTTTGGTTGAAGCTAACTTAAACTGACAGAGGCTACAAGTAGAAAAAACAAGAAGGAAATAAGAAAAGATAAAAAGGAAAAATAAGTAAGAAGAGAAGATAAGAAGGTGACCCCAGGATGCATAAGACACTTAATCTGGAAGAGTTAATTGCCTCAAAGCAACTTGAAAAGGAAAAAGAGACAGAACACGGAGATCTGAAAATTGAAGAACTGTACGACCTAATAATTCCCCCAGGTACGGTTGTATCTATTATTTACGATATTGTTGAAGAGTTCGGGCTTGAACCTGTTACCAGGAAGATATTCGTAGGCGTAGCAAACAGTGAAGAAAGAGAACTCCTGGTTCTCCGTGGCCCTCTGGAGAAAGTTCAGGCTGCTGAAAAATTCCTCTACGAAGAAATGGAAGCCTGGATAAAAAATCAGTAACTGATTAAAAACTCTCAATCGGCTAAATTTCACAAATAATCCAGCAAGTTTTCTCAATCCGGTTAAGTCTCTTCTGGTCAGTACTTGAAGAAAATAAACACCGGATTGAAAGACAACAATGAAAATTATTCTTTTTTGACGAAAATATGAAAAATGTAAACTTTAAAGGATCAAACTTTAAAAGAGAAATGACATCAAAAAGGAATAAAGGAAGTAAAAAAGGAAAGAAAGTTAAAAGGAAAGAAAGCATGAAGGTTTCGATTATTCAGAACAGATGCCTGTAATGCTTTCCTTTGAGAAATTAAATACCGTAATTCTATCGGTTTTATCATACATATCGAGTTTTGAGCCAGCCTCAATTTTTCCGATAATTGCTGCCGTAAGTCCGGCTTCTTCAAAAACCTTTCTGCATTCTTCAGCCTTTTCCGGATCTGCAGTAAACACATAACCTGTTCCGGGATGCACTTTTAGCCACTGTTCAAAATCCACATCGTCAGGTCTCGGGACTTTTTCGAGGTCTACGGCTGCACCAACTCTGCTTGTTTCACAGAGCATGCCAAGCGTCCCTATAAGTCCTGGGTTGCTGATGTCTTTTCCTGCTGTAGCAAGTTTTCTTTTCGCAATTTCCGGGGTCACAAGATAGCTTTTCCTGATTACTGCAGGGTCTTTAAAAGAAGTCGTATCCCAGCTATAAGGAGAGTTTGGCCCTATTTTTCCGTCCATATCGTAAGCTGCAATGACCAGGTCTCCAGGCCGGGCAGTATCGCTCCGGATTACGCAATCTTTCTTCACTATCCCGATAATAGCAACAGAAATGGAGTTATAATCGGTATCAGGATGGACGTGCCCGCCTACAACCGGAACTCCGAATTTTCTGACTCCTTCAGCCAGTCCTTCCATCAGTTCCTTACAGGCTTTCTCGGAGTTTGAAGATGCAATATCTACCATAGCAAGAGGCTTTCCCCCCATTGCTGCGATGTCGTTTATATTAACAACTACAGCTCCATAGCCTGCCCACCAGGGACTTGCATCCAGTATCCTTCCCCAGATTCCATCTGCTGCAAAGAGGATAACATCATCTCCTCCTATATCTATAACTGCTGCATCGTCTCCAAAATCAACAATCGCGTTCTTGTACTCCGGACGAACGGCTTCGAAAACTGAAACGATATCCTTAATCTGTTTTTTTCGGGTAACCCCTTCGAAGTTCTTTATCCCTTCTGCAAGTTTTTCTAGGTTCAATGTCAGGCTTCCTTTTGTTTTTAAAATTTATACAAATATTTCGGTATTATAGATACGAATACTAACAGTGCAAATGTGAGTGGTAGTAGTATAGATACGGATATTAACAGTACAAGTGCGAGCAATCAGTAACATAAATACGAGTACTTCAATAGTATAAACACGAATATTTCAGCAGTGTAAATACGAGTTAATCAGTACTA
>DUGT01000075.1:11629-18784 GCA_013331275.1 Methanosarcina sp.
TACTATAAATATGAAAGCATGTAATAATACAGATAATATTACCAATAAGCTATTCATGTAAGTAATATAGGTAACATTACCAGTAAGCTATTCATGTAAGTAATATAGGTAACATTACCAGTATGCTATCAATAAACTTAAACAGATTACGAAACTTCTCTTATGAAAGAATCTTGAGATATTTTCGTGAGTACCTATTCTTTTATCCTTTATCTTTTTTGTTCTTTGTTTCATAGAGAAGAAGCGACAGCTTTTTATTAAGTAATTCAATCTTATTAAGGCCCTAATATAAGTATGGACATATAAAAATTCCATACTATTAAAAAAGGAGTGAAAAAAATGGTAGCAAAAGTTAACGCCGATATTTGTACAGGCTGTGGAACCTGTGTAGACGAATGCCCAGCAGCCGCAATTTCTCTCAACGACGATGATATTGCAGTTGTGGATGAAGGTGAATGCCTGGACTGCGGTGCATGCGAAGATGCCTGCCCGAACAATGCAATCACAATCGAATAACTATTATAGATGTAATTTTTAATATGTTTTTAAAATAGATCTGAAAAGCGGGTACTTTTACTCCGACTTTTCAGGTTTTGGTTAAGAATTTTTTTCAGGTTTTTAAGCCGAAACTCTTATTTGAGCTTTTACTTAAAGTATTTTTAAAAGTTTTTTCAATTTAAAACCTGAAAATTACTGATGTTATTGAAGAGGTAACTTATAGCTCTGGAACTCCTGCACTTTTCAAGCTTTCTCCTTCCCATTTTCCTTAAGGACTTTTCTTGCTCTTTCAACATCCTCTTTTGTCTGGATTTTTATGAGCTTTCTACGTTCTTCGCTCATCTGCGACATGTCCTGAGAAAGGAGACCATACGCATCAGCTCTACACTGCCTGCAGTGGCGCATCTGCAAGACGTAAGGTTCACATGCCTGCTGAGCAGCTTTTCTTTCTTCTGCTGTAGGAGGCTCAATGCTTGCAAAAGCTCCCTGATTAATAAGGGGCATGATATTCATTATATATACCCCGAGTTCGTTGAGTTTTCTGGCAATCTCAACTACGTGTTTATCATTAATGCCCGGGATGAGAACGGTATTTACCTTGACAACAATACCTGCATCAACAGCAGCTTTAACACCCTCAAGCTGATTCTTTACCTGGATTCTTGAACCTTCGATTCCCCTGTAGACCTTTCCGTGATAAACTATATGGTCCACGATTTTTGCCTGGATTTCCGGGTCTATCGCATTTATTGTTACCGTTAACGTAGAAACTCCTACACGCAGAATGTCCTCCAGCTTTTCGGGAAGCAGGAGACCGTTTGTACTCATACAGAGAGTGAGGTCAGGAAACTCATTTTTTATCAGTTCAAAAGTCTCAAACGTCTCTTTATTAGCCAGTGGGTCACCCGGGCCTGCAATTCCTACAACCTTGATAAAAGGATAGTCTGTCAGAACCTGCCTTGTCTTCTCAAGAGCTTCCTGTGGAGTAAGAACCTTACTCGTAACCCCTGGGCGGCTCTCGTTTACGCAGTCAAACTCCCGGACGCAGAAATTACACTGGATATTACATGAAGGAGCCACAGCCAGGTGAATTCTCCCGTACTTGTGCTGGGCTTTCCTGTCGTAGCAGGGATGTTCGGCAATCTTTCTCAGGAGCCCTTCTTCAAATTTAGGGCTGTTTATATCATTTATAGGATTGTCTTCTGGCAAATGTGTTCTCCTCCATTCAGAGTTTATAAGTACGCAGAACTTCAGTGCAGGGGGATTTCAGGATGTCTAACCAATCTATGATGCGCCCCTTGATATATATTGTGAATTTATCTGGAATCCGGAGAATTATAGAAGCTTGCTCCGAGTTCCTACAGTTTTAAATTTAAATAATATTAAAAATCTCTTTACTTATATAAAAGCTCAGCATAGTATAGCGAACTTTAAATGAATTTATCTATGTTCGATAAATTTTGTTTCTTAAAAGTCCTGAATAAAATGGAATTGGTTATAAAATATTGTCAGGACAAACATTTTCAAACCTGCTTATTCCGAAAAATTATCCATTTCGCACCATTTTCCTTCCCCTTCCCAGACCTTTACCTGTAGCGGAAAACCAAATCTTTCAAGGAGTCTGGAGTGAATATGCTGGCAGAGGTGCTCAGAACTTGGAAATTCGAGGATTTCATTTAACAGAGTATGATCATATTCTTCAAGGGTTTCCTTAATTCCCTTCTTCAGGTCGTAAAAATCGATAACCATTCCACTTTCTCTGACCTCTCCTTCTACAAGGACCTCAATTTTATACGTATGACCGTGTACTCTTCCGCATTTTCCGTGTCCAGGAAGGTAATGGGCACTATCAATATAGTCAATGACTCCCAATCTCATTTTTGTCATCTGGTATACTCCGTTTTCAATAAATGTTTTTTCAATAACTTATTCATATTTCAGTGTGTTTTTGTTCGCTTTAATTCCGATTATAAACAACCCCACATCCTGTGGGTCTGAGGGATAACTCGTGTGTCTATAATCTCAAGCAGGCTTTTCTGAAGTTGCATAATATTCTGTACGGATGACTGTATAGATCCAGAAGGTCGCAGATTCGTTACGTCACGTCCAATAGGGGTTTCAGGTTGGAGTATCACGCAGGATACATAGGGAACTATAGCTTCCACGGCCGAAGTTACAGTTTCTAATTCCGTACTATTATCTACAACAATCTTGCAAAAGCAATCTCTTGAATGGTTTTTTCTCAGAAGCCTGAAGCACTCTACCGTATTTTCCATATGGGTTTCCCGGGCTTCGGACCTTATATCCCGGAGTGATGCTGGAAGTTTAAAATCTCCGGACACATAAGTAACCTTTTTAGTAAGCTTTCTGGCCTGCTCAGGTAAAGTCATATTGGACTCAAGATAAAGTGGCAAGGCCAGATTCAATGCTTCTATGAAATCTGCATGCAGGAGAGGTTCCCCTCCTGTCAGGGAGACTGAATGTAGCTTTTTGAAAGGATGCAGCATAGCTTCCAGCTGGCCGACATTTACAGGGTTTTTGATCTTCTCAAAACTTCCACTCCCTTCCACCTGCTCATAATCACAGGTTCCGGGGTTTGCAAAGTCAGTATCACAGTAATTGCAATTGAGATTGCAGCCGGAAAAGCGGACAAAAGCCTGCCTTACTCCAACATATGGCCCCTCACCCTGCACAGAACAGAAGACCTCCCTTATCGGAGCAGAAATAAGGTCAGAAGTCGTCATTATATAGCCCCCAGAGGCCTGGACTTTCTCAGATCCTTTTCCATATCCTCAAATTCACGGACATAGGCTTCTCCTATTGCCTGCATAAAGTTTGCAACCTGTTTGTCTTCTCCGATCCCTGCATCCCTCAGATTTCCGTATACATTGTGAGATACATTAATGCCGAAGTGGATTTTTTGGGAAACTGCAGAGGTACTGGCAATAGAGACTGTCAGTTTCTTACCGTTCAGGAAAAGGTCATCTCCTTCCCGGGTTGTATGCACCCCGAGATCTGAAAGGTACTCTCTTACAAGAGCTGTGAAAAAACGCTGCCGTGAATATATAAGTTTCAGGTCTGTAGAGTCAAAATGTTCGATAATGAAACTTACCATATCTTCGGACCAGATCGATTCATTTGCCCGTCTGTCTTCCAGGTCGATCATGTGCTCAATTTTTACGTCGCAGGCCCCTCTGAAAACTACAACCGAGTCTTCCTGAACTCCAAAACTATTGTAGGCCCAAAGAGAGGAAATCTGGCTCCCATCATAATCAAATTTTTCAGGTAAAACAATGCATTTCATAGAACTATCTCTGCAAGTTTTTCTGCAAGTTTTTCTGCAGTATTCATCTTAATTCTTTCTTAATGTAATTTGTTGGCCGACATCCTGTCTAATATTACTGATTATTACTGATTCTGATTCCAGGTGTTTCGGCTCAAATTCCAAGTCTCTTCAGAAGAGGGTCTTTTACACCTGCATTTTTAAACGCACGTGCCCTGCGCACGCAGCTTTCGCATTCTCCGCAGGGAATATCTCCTCCATGATAGCAGCTCCAGCTATACTCAAGAGGAGCTTTTGCTTCCAGAGCTCTTCTGACGATTTCGGTTTTTCCAAGTTCAATTAGAGGAGCAAGTATCTTTACTCCATTCTGGGTGGAGAAGGAAAAAGCCCTGTCCATTGCCTGTACGTATGCAAGGGAATTGTCAGGGAAAGTGCCTGCCTCTTCTCCGTTAAAGCCCACCACGATGTAATCACATTTCCTGCTTTCGGCAAAGCTCCCTGAGATATTGAGCATTACTCCGTTTCTATTAGGGACCCAGACAGCTTTCGCTGAAGCGTCTGTAATTTCTGAAGGAGCCGTTTCACCAATGTCCTCAAACGATAAAGCTGGGACTTCAACATCCCTGTTAACGAGAGAAGTAGATGTTATTTCTGAAAGCCAGTCCAGTTTTATAACCCTGTGCTCAATTTCGAAGTATTCACATACCTTTCGTGAGTACTCAATTTCTCTCTCTCTGGCTCTCTGCCCATAATCAAAGGTAATAGCCATCTCAATGCCAAAATCTTCCGCTGCGATTGCGAGCGCCGCAACTGAATCAAGCCCGCTGCTCAGGAGGGTTATAGCTTTCATTTTCACTCACTACTTAACTTTGTTTTAACTCAAGATTCTAACTCTCTGATTAAACCTACTTTTTAAACTCAACAGGAAATTTAACTAATTATTTAGATTCAATAGGAACTAAAATCATCTTTTAAACTTAAGAGTGGATTTCTTGAACTTGTGATTACAAGACTATCTGGGTTCATTAATCAGGATTACCCATAATTATTCTTCCAGGACTCCCAAGATATTCTTCAGAGATTATTTCAATAATACCAGCAACTCGTATTTAAAAGTAGCTGTCCTCTTGATGGGATTTAGGGCTCAACCTATGGATTTGTACTGATTCAGACTCATTCCAGGTGCAAGTGGGAAGTGTTTTGAGTGCAGGTGTAAAAGCAGTTTCCATTAAAGTTTAAGCTCAATTTCCGAGCTCAACCTCAATAAAAATATTATTATAAAACCTATTTTAAAATTTAAACTCTTGAATAAGGCTCCAAAAATCTGTTTTACCAAATTATTTTTAGCAAACCGCACTATATTGAATAAGGAAAGTTAATCGAAGAGGTGGGAATACTTGATTGGAATTATTTCGGACTCACACGATAATATAAACGCTATACGAAAAGCGGTAGAGCTGTTTAATGGAAAAAAAGTAAAAGCAGTGCTGCATGCTGGAGATCTCGTTTCTCCGTTTACTGCTAGAGCCTTTAAGGAACTGGAATCAAAACTTTATTTTGTGTTCGGAAATAACGATGGCGATAAAGTAACACTTACTAAGCGGTTTGAAGAAATCGGAGCTACTTCCTGCGGAGATTTTGGAGATCTGATAATTGACGGACTGCATATTGCCCTTCTCCATGGGACAAATGAGATCTTTGTCAAAGCGCTTGCCAAATCAGGTGAGTTTGATGTGGTAGTCCGAGGCCATACCCATGAACCAGGTGTCAAAATCATTGAAGGAGTTCCTGTGATAAATCCAGGAGAAGCTTCAGGAGTGCTTTCAGAAAAGTCAACGGTTGCCATTCTTGAGATCTCAAATCTTAACATTGAAATAATGCAGCTTGAACTTGACTGATTTTGTTCCTCTCTTATTTTTTAGCATAATGAGTTTTATTGATATTATTTGGCATTTTTTGACATTCTTTAGTATTTATCAGGCAAACTGAGCTCGATTCTCTGGAAATAATATCGGAAATTATATTAGCTTCCTTGACTTTTCCATTTCAACAAGCTTTGAAGCAGCTTCTCATTAAAATTGTAAGCTCATAAAGATTGTATCTAAAAATTAGATCTCTCATTTAAGGTTGTAATAGCCATGGAAGCGTCAGGAAAGAAACCTACAGACTCTTTACCAGGCAAGGCAAATGAAATGACAAAAACTTCCGGAAAAAGGAAAAGTACTCTCATTTTTGCCTGCTCTGGCCTTTCTAACACAGGAAAACTTACAATGCAGGCAGCGTCAGCTCTTGCTTTCAGGAGACCTGACCTGTACAGGGCTGCAGCTGCTCACAAAGGGGTTGATGCAGTTGAAGATGCCTTATCAGACGGGCTTAATATTCTTGTCCTGGATGGCTGCTCGGACCGCTGCGCCACAAAAAAGCTCGAAGAAGGCGGGTTAAAAGCTGATGTATATATGATGGTCACTGAACTAGGGATTGAAAAAACAATGCCTTCGGATGTGAAGCTAGAATATGTAGAGAAAATTGTCAGAGCTATAAAAGAAGCCTGATTCCAACCTCCCTATATTACTTTTAACTCCTTGTTTAGAGTATTAGTATCCACGCCTGAGAATAGCTATAAGTTCATCAGCATGGGGCATTCTTTCTTTGATTTTTGCGCAGACTGAATTGATATCATAATCGAGGCGCAGGTACTCTACTTCTCCATTTTCGGTATCAAAAACTGCACAGCTTGCTCTGGGATCTCCGTCTCTAGGCTGTCCGACTGAACCCGGATTTATGATTGTCAGGTTTCCGAGCTTCCTGTTCATGGGGATATGAGAATGCCCGACAATAAGAAATCCTGTTTCCACAGGCTCTGCTGCTTCATTTATCATATTTTGGATTTCATCATCCGGGGTTTCAGGCTTTATGTATTCGAACATCGAGCGGGGACTTGCATGAGTTAGGTAGAGACTTTTTCCATCGATTACTTTTTTTATAAGGAGTGGCAATTTCTGAAGATATTCTATTTCGGATCTGTTAAGGATTTTCCAGGTATATTCCCTGGTTGCAATTGAGAGATGCTTGTATTTGTACCCGCACTGGCAGTCTACCTTGAAAGCAACTGCATTATCGTGGTTTCCTCTTATTACAGGAATTCCTTTCATACGCATAAGGTCAATACATTTGTCTGGATCAGGTCCATAGTCAACAATATCTCCGAGACAGATGACTCTATCATGAGAAATTTCCAGAACAGTCTCTAAAGCTTCATAATTTGCATGGATGTCGGCAATCAGCAGAATTCTCATATTTTCCCTTTTTCCCTTAGATTTCCGTACTTGTTTCCTTTCTTCCATTGTTTGTTTTTTATTTCCCTTTGTTTTTAT
>DUGT01000075.1:18944-25282 GCA_013331275.1 Methanosarcina sp.
TCCCTTTGTTTTTATTTCCCTTTATTTTCATTTCCCTTTGTTTTTTATTTTTTCTATTTTTCTCTTTAGATTCTCCGTTTTATCCCTCAAACACGTAATCCGCGTATGCCTATTCCCATTATCAGTAAATTGGTTTCCATAGGTGGATGATTCCACCCATCAGGCGAAATTGTCCTTTTATCAATAGAAATCTCGATCTGATTTTCACTAAGGCCGCAGCCTCGCATGTAATCCGCAACAAGCTTTTTCCCAAGTGTGGTTGCAGTATCAAGGGATTCAGAATATGTATCAAATTTCAGCCTGCTGCCAGGGGTAAAGACCAGGAAATCCTTATCTGGCGACATGAGACTAGCTGGCCGTATTAGAATTTCAACTCTTTTAATGCCTTTTCCCACAAGAGCTCCAACTGCATTTCCTACCTCAGCGTGCTCGGGAACGAGAATTTCCGCATCAATAATTTTCGTTAATTCTTCCCTATATGCCCGGACAGGTCCTCCAAGCAACACAACCGGAATGTCCAGTTTGAATTTGGCAGGATAGTTTCCATCCAGGATTTTTGCAATGGATGTGCATGGAACGCCTGCAAGAATATAAGACAACAGATGAAGTGCCATATTCCTTGCAACCCTTTTTTTTACGGCAGTGCAAAACTCTCCTGGGGTCATGCGCATAAGTCTTGCAAGCCTTTCTGCACCTATCCTGGAAGCCTCGGCGTTCCAGGCTGTATACTCTCCCAGTACATGCAGAGCATCAGTAGGGGTAAAGCCAATTGCCTGCACGAGGCGTTTTCTGGTGAGGGAATCTAATGTCTGAGGATAGACGTCTTTTCGAATAAGTGCATTGATTTCAGTTACCGAAACAGGTTCTTCCCCGATGACCTCCAGTACCTCGGCTTCAGCCCTGCTCAGCTCTCCTGTAGGGTAGCCGGATCTTACAAAAAACTTTGTTGGCTGAATGTTTTCTCCAAGATCTTCTCTAGCATGTATAGGCGTTCTTTTGAGGTTATTCAAGAAATCAGGATACTTTACCGCAGCTACTGCCAGGGGAATGACTCGCCTGGGACCAAGGAAGAGTTTTCTGTTAACGGTCCAAACATGGCTGTCTCCACCTGTAGCCGTCGTCTCCATCCTTATTGCCCTGACACGGGTCTTCCAGCCTCCTACAACGGCTCCTTCGTCGCTCAGGTCGGGAACATCCATACAGATTGAGGAGATATCAGTGCTTGTGCCTCCTACGTCCACAACTGCACAGGTCTTGAGCCCTGAAAGGTAAGAAGCCCCTATAAGGCTTGCTGCAGGGCCTGAAAAGATAGTTTCAATAGGTTTTTTCAGGGCATCTTTTATGCCCACTACCGAACCATCGCATTTGAGCATAAGTAGCCGTGCGTTAATTCCACGCTTCGTGATATCTGAAATAATGGACTTCACAAACTGCCTTGTTATAGGGATGAGCTGGGCATTGAGAAAAGCCGTTACAGCCCTTTCGTAAGCTCCCAGTTCCTGGGAAAGCTCATGGCCACAGACAGCAGGCAACCCCGTAAGTTCAAGAATCAGGTCTCTTGCCCTTATTTCATGTTCAGGATTTCTTGTGCTAAAATAGGACGATATCGCAAAAGCTGAAACCCTATCCTTGACCCGCAGAGCAAACTTCTCGATAGCTTTAAGGTCAAGTGCAGCAACCTCTTCTCCATTGTGGTTATGCCCGCCTGCCGCAAAAAGCACGTGTTCTGCAGGCAATTCTTTTTCCACCGGATGGTCTCCTATAAGGATAAGGGCTACAGGAAAACCTGTGCCTTCAAGAATTGTATTGGTTGAAAGGGTCGTTGAGACCGAAACCAGCTTTACGTTTTCGAGATATTCATGATTGAGTCCATCAATCACGTTTTTGATGCCTTCAAGGGGATCGGGATAGGTAGTAAGCGCTTTATTTGAGTCTACAATTTCTCCATCTGAATCCCTTACAAGTGCTGCATCGGTATAAGTACCTCCAGCATCAATCCCAAGGCTATAATGCATGTTGAAAATTGCTCCTTTTTTCTTTTTCTTTAAGTGGCTTTAACAAATATTTTATTATTTTTGCACTTGCTCGCATAATAAAAGAGTTTAGAAATTAAGAATTGATATAGCATGTAATCTTAGAACAATAATATTTGAAATTAATGAATATATATAGTTATTTCAGGATAATTTGAAATGACTAGAAGTGAAAGCTTTCTTTAGAAAAGTAAGATGATAGTTTTTTAACTAGATAACAAATAAAAAGGACCCTGGTAATATGACTTCTGCAAAATCTACCCAAAATGCTACTCCTCATCTTCCTGAGGACTATGATTCTCGGATTCCCGGAGTTCTTCCCTATTACTCCTTTTTTCACCAGGAAATTGTGAATTTCATTAAATCTTTGCCATACAGCCCAAAAATCTGGTTAGATACCGGATGTGGGATAGGATCTCTGGTTAATAAGGCAATTGAGGAATTTCCGGCTACAAAATTTCTTTTACTTGATCCCTCAGAAGGTATGCTAGATCAGGCAAGGAAAAAACTATCGTCCTGCCCTGCTGACAGGCTGGAATTCCTGAAAGCTTCCTCTTCCCAGGAGTTTTCTCAAGAATTGGAGGAAAAGCCGGATATTATAACTGCAATACAGTGTCATCATTATCTTAACCGCGAAGGCAGGATCAGGGCGACTGGTGTGTGTTATAATCTTCTAAAAGAAGGTGGGATTTATATCACATTTGAGAACATCAGGCCGCTAACCAAAGAAGGCATTACTTTAGGAAAACAATATTGGCGCAATTTCCAGTTAGCCCACGGCAGGACTGAAGAAGAAATAAAGGAACATCTGGAGCGATTTGATACCGAATATTTTCCAATAACTGTTGAAGAACACCTTGAGCTTTTAAGAGAAACAGGATTCAGAACCGTGGAACTATTCTGGTATTCTTACATGCAGGCTGGTTTTTACTGCATTAAATAAGTTGATGAGTTATCATTGTCCTTATTTTGGTTCTTATTTTCCGATTACAGGATTTTAAAATCACATCAATTAGCTGACAAATTCAATCTTACTTATAGACAAAATAATTTTTTTATTAATGAAATGATATTAATATTGATTCTACATCTGTTTTCATCACACAAACAGAACAAATGGAATATTCATATCAAACATATTTTGGCGGTAATTATATGGAAGATTTAATAATTTATTTACTGATTGGCGCTGCAGCAGGTATTTTAAGCGGACTATTTGGAATTGGTGGGGGGGTTATAATTATTCCTGCACTGGTTTTTTTACAAGGATTCTCTCAAATAAAAGCTCAGGGAACCTCTCTAGTCGCACTGCTACCGCCTGTTGGCATACTTGCATTTCTTGAGTATTATAAAAGAGGATACACCGATGTATACGCGGGTATAATTATTTGTATTGCTATGGTTATTGGTGCTAAGTTCGGAGCACAATTCGCAAATATGCTCCCAGTAGATGTACTAAGAAAGGCTTTTGGTATATTTGTTATTTTAGTAGGAATAAAAACCTTTTTGGGAAAATAATAATTCTACCCCTAAGGATGTAAATGTTACTCAGTTATTCAAAATCAGTCTATTGGCTGTAATTTCAACGTAAATCTAAAAAATAAGCTAAAAAGTCTGAGTGAAAATCCTAAGTCTGAATAAAGGACTAAAGTAGAATTATACTCTCAAAATTTATCGGAATATCTAAAAGCTCACAGAATTTGTCAAAAATCTCTGAACATGTTATTGAAATTTGTCTTGACCTCTGAAGCTTTTCAGTTACGCAAACTCCTTAAAAAATGGAATTAATACGAAGAATATTTTTTCTTCGTAGTTCGTGTATCTCTTGTGTAACCTGTGCTATTCGTACTTCGAGAATCGCTGTGAGAGTCATTTCGCGAATCCTTTCGAGAGTAACTCCGAGAATCGCTCCGAGAATCGCTCCGAGAGCCGTTGTGAGTGCCGCCGCGATATTCACCAGCACTCTTAGAACTTCGGCCCTTCGATTTCTGGGCAAGCTCTATAAAGGGTTTTCGACCTCTCTTTTTGTCTTTGAAGATTTCAAGTAGGGCTGAAGCCTGGGCAAAAGGTACAGTTACAAAGGAGAAGTGTGGGAAAATTTCTGCATCCCTTATTTTAAGGTCGCTTTCTCCGATTTCCTCCTGTATAAACTCGCACAGCTTCTCAGGGGTCATGCCGTCAGCTTTCCCCATTGCAATGAAAAGCCTGGTCTTACCTTTCCGATCGACATATGAACTTCCGGAGATCTCTGCATACATGCTTTCGTCGAACATTTCCTTGAAAGAGTACTTCAGAAGGGCAGCCAGGATCTTTTCGGCCGCGTACTCTTCAAGAAGCTTTTCACTCATCTCAAGGCAGTCGCCATAGTCTTCGGTTTTTATAGTCTCTTCGAGTTCAGCTTTTACTCTTGCCCTTTTGGCTTTTATTACATCTTTTATCTCGGGAATTCGGCCTCTCTTCATTTCGGACTTTGCAGTCTTTTTTATATAGGTAAGCCGCCTGTACTCCGTGGATGTAACGAAAGTAATCGCAGTTCCTTGCTTTCCTGCTCGACCAGTTCTTCCTATCCTGTGTACGTAGGATTCAGGGTCCTGCGGCAGAGAATAGTTAATTACGTGGGTCAGGTCCATAATATCAATACCTCGAGCTGCAACGTCGGTTGCTACGAGAATATTTATTTTTTGTTTTCTGAACCTGTTCAGGATCTTTTCCCTTTCATTCTGGGAAAGGTCGCCATGAAGGGCATCGGCTGCATATCCCCTGTCTCCAAGCTTCTGGGCAAGCTGAGCGGTATCGGTTTTTGTTCTGCAGAACACAAGCCCGTAGAATTCGTCTTCGATATCGATAATTCTGCACAGGGCTTCAAATTTGTCGCTTTCCTGGACTTCGAAATAAATCTGCTCGGTCAGGTTTACATCAAGATCTTCTTTTTCAATGGCAACATGCTCATAGTTCTTCATATACTTCTTGATGATGCCAAGGATTGGCTTTGGCATTGTAGCTGAAAAGAAAAGCATTCGCTTATCAGGCCCAGTTGCCTTTAGAATTTCCTTAATATCGTCAATAAAGCCCATATTGAGCATTTCATCGGCTTCGTCCAGCACAAAGTACATGATGTCCCCAAGGTTCAAGCTCTTCCGCTCAAGGTGATCGATGACCCTTCCCGGGGTTCCCACGACAATATCAACTCCACTTTTCAGCATTCTGAGTTGCTGGGTCATGGACTGTCCTCCATAAATCGGGACGATATGCAGCTTTTTGTCCCCTTTCAGGGAGTTGAGCTCTTCTGAGACCTGGATTGCCAGTTCTCGAGTAGGAGTCAGGACTATAGCCTGCACCTTTCCTGATTTCTCGGGAATTTTTTCTATAATGGGAGCTCCGAAAGCCGTTGTTTTCCCGGTTCCGGTCTGAGCCTGCCCTATGATATCACATTCTCCTTTCAAAAAAAGCGGGATAACCTTTTCCTGAATTGGGGTTGGTTCTTCAAACCCTTTCTTTTTAAGAGCTTTTAATGTACTGTCTGAAAGCCCTAATGCCTTAAATTTTGCTAATTTTTCCATGTACTCACTCTAATGTTAATATTTTTTACAGATCGCTCAATTTGCAGGTCTGCTGCTGACATACTCTGCCGCATACCCGGCAGTATCCTTTGCGGAAGAGGCCATTTATTGAAACCAGTACATGATACCAGCTAAAAACAGGTAAACACGCCGAATAAATGGTTGATATTTCCCGGGAATGCGAGAAGGTGCCTAGGACCAGGGAAATTCACAACCGAGATACATAAAACTTATACAGCAAAAGTTCGATTTTCTTGGATAAGTTCCGGACGCTTTTTTGAGTTCTTCCCTGTGATACAGGCAGACGGAGTTATTAGATTAGATAATACCAGGTTAGATAACCTTTGACTTGAATAATTACAGTTACCCTGTTACCAATTCCTGTATATAACCCTTTGCAACTCCTCTAATGAAGTCTTTAATAATAAAGCTTTCTATCATCCGGAAAAGATCTTAAGCCAGATGGCATCGATTTTCAGGAAACCCAATTATAAGCCAGTAGTTACACAATACAAGCATATGCAGTAATTAAATGAGTATATGCAGCAATTACAATATAGGTATATGAGCAATTACAATAAAGGCATATGAAGCAATTGCAATATAGACAGGAGTTACAGACTCAATAGAGTGCTTAAAATCGCAATCAATGCTTGGAAATTATATCCGGTGCTTGAGGTTATAAAATGAGGCTTTAGATAGGACTTTTAAGATAGGACTGCAAGATAGGACTGTAAGATGGGAC
>DUGT01000075.1:25399-27097 GCA_013331275.1 Methanosarcina sp.
CTTTTAAGATAGGACTGTAAGATAGGACTAAGAAATGTTGAGAAAATACCTGCCTGTTCAATAATACCGTCCATGAAAACAAATTTCATCGGTCAACATTTCTTTAAGGAGGTTCAGCCTATCTATTGAGTTCCGGATCTGTTCGGGCTTGTCAAGTACTTCTTCACACCCGGTTTCTTCCTGTATTGTTGTGATCCTCAGAAGTTCGGCAAAATTAACGCACTCGTCCAGAAAGCTGTTGAATAACTTGCGGGCCTTTATAAGGCCATCCGAGGTTCTGAAGTCGGGCTGAACGGTTTTTTCGTACTCTGCCCTATGTTTCATCTCGGAGACCAGAAAACGTGACTCAACATAATCCTTTGCTTTTAGAAGATCACCGAGCTTCCTGAGATCAGTCCCTATATGCTGAGTAAAGTAAGCAATCTCAAAAGCCCACTGCTTATCAAAGTTAGTTTCCGGGCCTAGACTGGAAAACGGAATTTTACTAGTCACCCAGTTCATCTCCTGTTCATTTTTGCCTTTTTTCATTATTAATATGTAAGAGGAAAGAATAAAAGCTTAACTAAATTCTCTGGCTCTATAATGTGTTTTCTGGATTTTTCTTTGGAAGTACTCTAGAGAACACATATATTACAGAGTTTGTTCTCAGTAAGCTCAGGGCTTCTCTCTCAATCAACTTATCCACTGCTTTTTCATTCTCTACTCTTTTCAGAAAAAGATTTCTTTTTTACTCTCTCGTAATATCTTTCAACAAGTTTGGTACTGCTTTCCATTCCCGAGATTTAGCTCCTGGCACATATAGGGATATGTTTTAATATTGTCATGTTGATTTTTTTCTTGAAAATGGGGATGGGTAAAATGCAACTTGAATACAGCGTAAGAGGAGCCGAACTTTCGGATCTTCATAAAATCATGGTGCTTTATAAGGCTGTTGCAGCCCGATCAGGTGGAATTGCAAGGCAAGCCGATGAGGTTACTGAAACTTATGTCCGAAGTTTCATCGAGAGATGCCATGAAACAGGAATTATTCTGACAATTGAAAATCCTTTAAATCCTGAAACCTTGATAGCTGAAGTTCATACCTGCAGCCCGGGTATAAAGGTTTTTTCACATCTTTTTAGCGACCTTACAATAGCTGTGCACCCGGACTATCAGGGTAAAGGGATAGGGTCATTACTCTTTCGAGCCCTGTTTAAGGAAATAGAATCAAACCATCCTGAGATCATCAGAGTTGAACTCATCGCAAAGGAAAGCAATCAAAAAGCCATAAGACTTTACAAGAAATTTGGTTTTAGGGCTGAAGGAAGGCTTGAAAAACGGATTTCAGGCAAAACTGGAGAACTGGAAGCAGACATTCCTATGGCCTGGATCAGGAAGGAATGGCAGCCGCTTTAAGGGAAACAAAAGAAACTAAGCTTCATAAGTTCTTTGTCATTTTTTCCTATTTAAAACTTAATTAAAATAACCGTTTTGAGAATATCATGTCTGACAGCAAGAGCAAGGAATTGATTGCGATCACTTCTTCAGTCCTTATGATCTGCGAGTTTTATATCGATGTCCACTTGCAAAGAGCTCTTTTACCCACGGAACCAGTAAACGAAAAATTGCCAAGTCCATTGACACAGCTACATTCATAACAGCTAGTTATCAGATTAAATAAAGAGAAAAATAGAATCAAGAGAAAACAGAAAACAAGAG
>DUGT01000075.1:27261-35410 GCA_013331275.1 Methanosarcina sp.
AGAAAACAGAAAACAAGAGAAAAATAGAATCAAGAGAAAACAGAAAGCAAGAGAAAAATAACTTTTCTGCTAGAATGGCTTTTGGGGAATTCCTCTGAAGGATTCCCTTAACTGCCAAATTTAGACCGGAGAACATTCAGTATTGTTTTTCAGGTAAAAAGTTTAAAAAATTGAAAAGCAGTATCAAAAAAGAATTAATTTAAAAATTAAGTTCTCATTTTGAAGACGCTGCTTTTGGAGTTTCTGCTTTTGGAGCTTTTGGCTTGTCCACTATTGGAACCGCTACCTTAATAAATTCCTTAGCACCAGTCTTTGCTCTTTCGTTAGAGATTGAGATACAATCTTTTGGGCATCCATTAACGCATTCAGTGCACATAATGCATCTAAATACATTGAGTTCCCATGTTTTATCGGCCTTAGTAACTGTTATTGCATCAGGTGGGCATTTCTTTTGACATAGCCCGCAGAGAATACAGTTTTCAGGATTGAAAACAATTCTTCCTTTGAACTCCTTAAAAGGTTCCCGTATCTCGAAGGGGTAAAGTCTGGTAGGAGGTTTACGAGAAATATTTGTTAGAACAAGGTTTAACATACCCATTGTGATCACCCATTTTATCTCTCAGTACAACTAATGCATGGATCTATAGTAAGTACAACTATAGGTACATCAGCGAGTTTAACGCCGGGCAACATAAGTAGCAGTGAAGGTATGTTTGCAAAGGTAGGTGTCCTTATTTTAAGCCTTTCAAGATTTTTAGTACCATTACCTTTCACATAATATACAACTTCACCTCTGGGTTGCTCTGTTCTCATAATTGCTTCGCCGGTAGGGAAGCCCTTTATGGGTATTGCAACCTCACCATTAGGCAGCTTGGAGATCGCATTCCTTATCAATTTGATAGACTCGTATAGCTCAGTAATTCTTACTTTAGTCCGGGCGTAACAATCACCGTCTTTTTCAACGACTGGCTTAAAACCGAGATCTTTATAGATATCCCAGTCTGCGGTCTCTCTGACGTCAACAGCATTTCCACTTCCTCTGAGTGTAGGACCAGCTGTTCCAGCCTCATATGCGAGTTGTTTTGACATTGTAGCTAACCCTACAAGTCTCTGCTTAACGGTGTAATTATTTACGAACACTTTTTCAATGTCTTTGACCTGGGATTCCACTGCATCGAGCATTTTCAGAGTCATATCAATTTGTTCTTTAGTCAAGTCTCTGGAAACTCCTCCAACTCTGGATATTGAATGTATAACTCTATTTCCAGTGATTCTCTCCAGTACATCTAATACTGCCTCTCTGTACTTCCAGCATTCATAAAAGAGACTTTCAAATCCAAAACCATCGGCAAACAGGCCAAGCCAGAGGAGGTGACTATGAACTCTGTTGAGCTCACCAACTATCACTCGGATATACTGCGCTCTTTCAGGGATTTCTACATCGAACAATTTTTCGACTGCCCGTGTATAAGTTATACCATGGAGTGCACTACATATTCCGCATATTCTTTCACAAATATACGTAGTTTGATTATAGTCCTTTGTGTCTATGAATTTCTCAAGCCCTCTATGAACGTAGCCGAGTGAGGGAAGTACTCCAACAACAACATCGTTGTCAATTTCAAGTTTTAACGATACTGGTTCGGGTAAAACGGGATGTTGAGGACCAAACGGTATTACGGTTGTCATGTGATTCTCCTCTCAAATTGCTTTAGGCCAATGGAGCTTTTGGACTGTTTGGTGTCAGGTAAAGATGGCCCTTGTAGTCTATTGCTAAACCTTCGAAAGTCAATCCGAAGAGATCCTGGTACTCATTTTCGATCAAAAGTGCACATAGATAGATTCCTGATACACTCTTGGGTTTCTCACCGGGTTTAACAAAGTATCTTAGATTTTTTAATTTATTATCTTTCTCAAAGATATATATCAAATCGTGACCTTCGTTAGCTTTCAGGCATATCATCGTAGAATATCGATAGCCATCACTTTTTAAACCCTCAACAGTTTTTAGCAGCTCTCCACTGCTTTTAATTTCTGTGGTTTCTATGGTATTATCAAGCATTCGATGGCACCTCGCTTCCTTTCAGTTTGACTTCTTTTCCTTTGATATTCCCTTTCTTCTTCTCTTCGAGTATTGAAAGTGCTGCTACTACACCGTCAAGTATGGCTTCCGGCCTTGGGCAGCATCCGGGAACGTATGCATCTACAGGTATGACCTGGTCCACTCCGCCTATTACATTATAGCAGTTATGGAAGATCCCACCTGTAGATGCACAGGCGCCTACAGCTAAGACAACTTTTGGATCTGGAATCTGGTTATAGAGATTTTTAAGCACATTTACATTTTTATAATTCACTGAGCCTGTAACTACCATTATATCAGCTTGCTTAGGAGTGCCGATGTTTAAAACACCGAATCTTTCAGCATCATATAGAGGAGTAAGACAGGCCACTACTTCAATATCGCAGCCATTGCAACTGTTCACGTTTACATGTATAATCCATGGGGATTTTGCCAAACTCATAAGTGTCCCTCTTTTAAGCTAATTGGACTCCGCTAACGTACAGGAATGCTATGTTCACGATCGAAATAATTAGCAGGACTGACCAACTCAGTTTGAGCATCCACTGCCAGTATACTCTTGCGGTAATATTGTCTATGACAATTATAAGCAAGTAAGCAATGATACCTAAAAGCACACCTATTATTGGGTTTGATGCCCAGAATAAGAATATGAGTCCTGTTAAAAACACGTATTCATAGAAGTGTGCAATCTCAATAGTAGCAAACCCTGGCCCTCCATATTCGGTCGTCATACCTTTAACTAGCTCCTGGTGACCATGGTGAGATGTTGAATAGTCAAAGGGTGACTTTTTCAGTTTAATATTCAGAACAACTATCATTGCTATGAATATAAGAGGCGTATACATCAGCATAGGAGATGATGCATCTAACACCGCAGTTAATTTGAAAGTACCGGTAAGCAGGTAGATTGCAAGAGCATATAAAATCAAAACTGGCTCATAGGACAGTATAGCCATTATTTCCCTTGAACTTCCCACTCTAGCGTACGGAGAACCAGTGCTCATTCCTCCTACAATTAAAGCTAACGAGGCTACTGTGTAGACGAATATTATCATCAAGAAGTCTTGTTTGAAAACCAACATTAAGAGGCTCAGAACTATAAAGACCAGGTACACGACTACGTAAAAGTTTTGCGATGGATTTACAACCATGTTGTCTTTGCTGAGGAGTTTCTTAACGTCGTAGTATGGCTGCAAAAGAGGAGGGCCTACTCTACCCTGCAATCTTGCAGTAATTTTTCGGTCAATTCCTGAAGCTATACAGCCGATAATAGGAGCACCAATTAAAACAAGAACAGCTAATAGAATGTCGTTCGTATTCATAATCCTACTCCCCCTGCTAATGCAATTACAATAAGAATTATGGATATTGCGTATCCGAGTGTTGTAAGTTTACTTTCTCCAAAAGTGTTCTGGAGATAGATGTTGGAAACGCTGCTTTTTTCGTAACTGCAAAGTCCATTTCTGAACATTAATCTATCTTTCTCAAGGTTGTTTTCTCCACACATGTAATAGCTAGTTGTACGAGGAGTAAACATATTTTTGGTAGCTAGATAGATCAGAACTGCCAGAGCAAGCACTACGAATATTGCTGCATAAGCAAATGCCCCTATTTCAGAGGTAAATTGTCCAGCTTGTCCTGAGATAACAGGAGCGGTTTTGAGCAGAATTTCGACCTGAGGTTTAATGAAGTAGCTGTATATTGAGAATACAAAAATACTTGTAGCTACAATGGCTAATCCAAGGAATGACAATGGGAAATAGGTCTCCGGTTTTTTATGCGGAACTGCATTTTTGTCCATGCTGGATGACAGAATTGTTCCAAGCCACTTAGCATAATAAACTGTAGTGAGTGCACTTCCAAGGATAAGGAACACTATTACAACAGGGTTGCTTGAAGCAGCTTCCATTGACACCCACTTTGTGAGCAGTACTCCGAAAGGAGGCAAGAGCATGGAAACCATTCCCAGAGCTGCAAGAGTAGTGAGAAGAGGAGCCTTGTTTATTAATCCTGACATGTCCTCGATATCTCTACTTCCTATAGTGTGTTCAATTTCACCTGTGCACAGGAAGAGGAGAGCCTTTGATATGGCGTGGAACAGGATAAGCATAATCGCAGCAGCTACAGCCAGAGGTGTGCCTATTCCAGCGCTTGCGATGATTAATCCCAAGTTTGCAATAGTTGAATATGCTAGCACTCTTTTAGCATTTCTTTGAGATAAGGCTAAAGCTGAGCACATAACGAAGGTAAAGCTACCATAAACTGCAATAGCTGTTCCGAGGCTCGAACCCGCAAAAGCTGGTACAAGTTTGACAACTAAAAACACACCTGCATTAACCATTGTGCTTGAGTGCAGTAAGGCAGAAACTGGGGTTGGAGCTACCATTGCGCCTAAGAGCCAGCTCTGGAAAGGCATCTGAGCAGATTTCGCAAAGCCTCCGATACAGAGTAAGGCAACAGGAAGAGCTACAGCGGCCATTGCTGCTGCGTCAGTTCCAGCATAAGTTCCAATCCCAGAAAGAGTACTTATTTCATATTTAGTAGCGAGAAGGATTATGCCTATGGATAAAGCAATTCCACCAACCAGGTTTAAAGCAAGAGCCCTGAAACCGTTATTTATTCCTTCCTCATCCATGTTATATGAAATCAACACGAATGAACATAGAGTTGTTAGCTCCCAGAAAAGGAACAGCCATCCCAGTGTGTCAGCCATTACCAGACCATTCATGGCTGCCAGGAAAAAACTCATTGTAAAGTAGAAAGTTTTTTGTCTGTGTAAGTGTCTGTGTTCTTCATATTCATCCATATAACCGGTTGCAAATAGTATAATCGCAGTACCGACTATATTGACGATTAATATCATTATCTGAGAAAATTGGTCAATATTAAAAGAAGCACCTTCAGCACCTGGAACATTGGTAAAAGTGTAAGCAAATAAAGCTGCTGAAATTATTCCTAGTCCAAGTGTAGGCCAGTTTTTATATTTTGCTGACACAGCAAGAATAAATAGTATTACCAGTACTTCAAGTACGAGAACAATGTTTTCAAACATTGCGAAATTTGGTTCACCAATCTGAACTACTCCAGTACCATCCAATACTAAATTAACTGATAAAGCTACTCCTATTATGAAAAAAGCCCAAGCCAGGTACTTATATAGCGATTTAGGAAGGGCTACAAATAATAACGAAAACAGTATGGGTACTATAATTAATAGCATAACGGTGTTTTCCATCATACAGCGTATCCTCCGATCTATTAATCCTCCGATCTGTTTATTGTCTGACTATAATGCTGGAATTTACGCAACTGAAAAAACAGAATCCAATATCAGGACGTTTTATAACCTGAATGTTATTGTAACCTGGTTTTTATATTGCTAAATGATTATTATATTGATTTCCCAGTCCAACTGCGCAATTCCTGAGTGTATAAGAATATGGACTAATATTCCACAAATATTATAGTATTCTTATATCAAAATCACAAGAAATAATAATATGTGAATAATGTCGATATAAATTCGACATGTTGCCAATTCTTAATATTACAAAGGCATATTTAAAGATAGTGATTTTCTTTCTACTTTTATATTACTAACAAGAATAATGGGCAAAATAGCCTCCAATTGTTGTTTATTCTTGTTTACATTTCTCGTTATGTAATACTACTGAGTAACAACAGGTACTATTAAATGATTTTAGTACTACTAAGTAGTACAAATTAGCATGAACAAAGCTATATTTAAACATACTGATTTTAATTTACTTTTATATTGCTCCTGAAACTCATTTTTAAATAGCTTGTAAAAGTTACAGTTTTAAATAAAAATGTAAAAATAAATGGTAAATAATATTATTAGATTACTACAATAATTAATATAACAAAGTGATATTTAAATAAAGTGATTTTAACTTTATATTTATAATAATGATGAATATGAATAATATAGTAAATTTGTTATATATTTATAATAGTTTGAATAGACCAGAAAATCATGGATTTCCCCAGGAAATAAAAAACTGATTTTGGAATCGAAGCACTAGTTAACAAATAGAGTAAAAAGACAAGAAGAAGGAAAAGTTTCGGCTTTGTACAGCTTATCCCTACTTCTCTCAATGTTTGATTGAGGTTCATACTGGTTATAGAAGGATATTGAATAGATATCCCGTAAAGATTATCGAAATTGCCACAATTGAGACAAAAACCGCTATTAGCTCATTTTTAAGCACTTTTTTAAGGATGATCATTTCAGGAAGGGAAACAGCTGTAAAGGACATAAGGAACGCAAGAGAAGTTCCTATAGGAAGCCCTTTCCCAATCAGGCTTTCTATGATAGGAATCATTGCCATAACATTTGAGTACAATGGAACTCCGATCAGGACGGCAATCGGAACTGCAAACAGGTTGTCCTTACCTGCATATTTTTCTAAAATACCTTCAGGTGCATATCCGTGGAAAATGCCTCCTATGCTAACGCCTATATATTACATAGACCCATACCCTTCCAACAATGTCTTTTACATTTTCAAATGCAGCGTTTACTCGTTCCTTTACAGTCAGCTCATCGGGTTTTGTAGTCTGCTGCCATACTTTTATCTTATAAATAATCCCTTTTTTATTTCCAAGCACCTTCCGGGTTCCTTCAGGAGTAATATAGGTCCTGAGATAAGAAATGAGAAAAATCATCACTGCAAGCAGCAAGAAATTTTCATTACATCATAAACAACAAAGTTAACACTGGCTGCAAGGTGCGTGTCACGTGCAATCCCGAAAACCTCGTATGTTAGCTTGTCTGCAATCCATTGAAGAGGACAAAATATATCTACCGTTTTGAGTTCCTTCTTCCAGTTATTCTCATTCATTTCGTAATTTTTACGTCACGTTATATAAACATATATTTATATGATTGTTAAAAGATATAAGTTTGTCGCTCAAGCTCTGTTTCGGATGCTGGGAAGTCGAAAACAGCAACAAGAATCTTCGTCTTTCATGTAGTGGATGCGACTGCTGAAAATAAATCTATTCCTACATTCTGTAGTTTACTCTCACTTTTCTTCACTCTACTTTTCCCTTCGGAGTCCTACTTGCTCTTTTCCTTCTATGAGAAGTCAGCCACTAAACCCGATTAAGAATTAACATCAAAAAGTTTTAGTGACAAAAATCAGCCGTAAAAAGCTAAAAATTCTGTAAACAAGCTTAAATATCTATAAACGGTTTTGTGCAGAGAGATTTTGTATAGATTTAAAGGGAAGAGATTCGAATTAAAAGATAAAAGATTAAAATGGGGGATCACTCTGATTGAAGGATCTCCATGACTTTCCTGAGAGTATCTGCTACTTCCTGATCTTCAAGATCTCTTTTCTTGCTTTTCTTGATTCCAAATTCGGAAATTACGATCTGTCTATCAGGTTTAAACCCTGCAAGCTCAAGTGTCTTGCTGGCACAGTTCAAAGGACAACCGTCAATTGTAATAATACGATCAGAAGCTTCTGCAGACTTCATAAGTCCTGGCGCTCTTGCACCTATTCCGGCAGTACACATCAGGTTTCCTATCCCCTGTTTTTCGAGTTCGATTGCAACTCTGTTTGAGAGCTGGCCTATATTTGCTGCTCCAGCACACGGAAAAATTGCCACATTTGCCGAACCGCATGCACATTTTGTTTCTTCTGGCATATTTTTCACACTGACCTTGGATTCATCATAAAGTGACTGTAATCTTGAGTTTATCTTAAGTTAACTATAATTTTACTTGCTAGTTCCGGGCTAACACTTCAATCATTTTAACAGGTTTATTTTTTAATCCATTTTTTGATTTCATCGACACTTGGAACTTTACCTGCGACTTTAACGTCTCCGTCAACCACAAGAGCAGGAGTTACCATGACTCCATATCCCAGGATTTTATCGAAATCTTCTACCTTGATGATTTCAGCATCTACACCTGTTTCCTTTACAGCTTTCTCAACAATTTCTTTTGTTTTGTTGCACTTTGAACATCCTGTACCAAGTATTTCGATTTTCATCGTATTCACCTCAACATTCTCTATTTCAAATAACATT
>DUGT01000075.1:35605-45806 GCA_013331275.1 Methanosarcina sp.
AATAACAGTCTCTATTTCAAATAGAGTTGAAATAACCTATATAAAATTTCCGATTTCAAAATAATTTGAATCAAGTTTCAACCGGATTGATATTTAAATTAAATCCAAAGAGAGTCAAAATCAGTGTATTTATATATATATCTGGCAATCTTTGAAGAACATGGTTGAAACAAAACCCGAATGCATTTCCAGGAAAAGATGCTTTACGTATACTATCTTCCTGTTTATCCTTGCAGGTATTTTTGAGATAGGAGGAGGATACCTTATGTGGTTGTGGCTACGTGAAGACAGAGGACTGATTTTTGCATTTTCAGGGGCAATTGTCCTGTTTTTATATGGAATCGTGCCCACTTTTCAGCGCTCTTACTTCCATAGAATATATGCAACTTATGGTGGTATTTTTGTTGTTATGTCCCTCTTATGGGGCTGGATTTTTGACAAAATCCCTCCCGATACCCATGATCTTATAGGCTCCCTGGTTATTCTTATTGGAGTATCAATCATTTACTACTGGCCAAGAGAGGATGATAGTAAATGATTGACTCTGTAGTATCTCTTATTCTGTTTTTTCTGGCTGCCCTTTTTGAAATAGGAGGAGGCTATCTTGTTTGGTTATGGTTAAGGGAAAATAAAGGAGCAGTACTCGGGCTTCTAGGAGGACTGACGTTAGCAGTTTACGGGATAATTCCAACTTTTCAACCGGCACATTTTGGTAGGGTCTATGCTGCTTATGGAGGAATCTTTATTGTTTCATCCCTGATCTGGGGAGCTCTGATAGACAAGAAAAACCCAGACAAATATGAAATAATAGGGGCATTGATCGCACTTGCAGGTGTGTTGATAATGTTCTACATTCCTCGTTGACAGGTCAGTATTAAGGATAAATAGAGGATAAACAGGGGAAGGAGAGAAATTATAGAAAGTTGCAGAAAAAGAAAAGGAATTTTAGGAAAAAAATAGGGAAAAACAAAGAGAAAAAAGTTTAATAAATAATTAAACCTGGCAGAAATATTTGTTATGAAAATATATTTATAGATAAGCGTTCTGCTTGAAGCCCTGTATAATTCCATTCTCATTTTGAGTAAATATAACTTCTATACTATATAGGGAGAGAAATATCCATGCTTCAAATATTCAAATCAACAGATTCCGGACTGGTAACTCTTGATCAGGTTGAAGACGGCACATGGATTAATCTTACAAATCCGATAGAGCAGGAAATTCTCTCTATATCAGAAAGTCTGAATATTCCTGTTGAACACCTCAAAGCTGCACTCGATGAAGAAGAACGTTCCAGAATTGAAGTGGATGAAGGCTGTACTGTCGTATTAATAGATATACCCGTACCGAACGCGAACTTGCAAGATGGAGGGATTTATTATACAATTCCTCTTGGGATTATAATTACCGACAGAAACATAGTTACCGTTTCCCTTCAGGAAAATTATGTTATTAGTAGCTTTATTGAAAGGAGAATAAAATCCTTTTATACATTCAAAAAAACACGATTTCTTTTACAGATCCTGTATAAAAACTCAAAGCTATATCTTCAGTATCTCAGGCGCATTGATAAAGCAAGCGATAAAATTGAATCCAAATTGCATAAATCCCTGAAGAACGAAGAATTAATTCAGCTTCTTGGACTGGAAAAAAGCCTGGTATATTTCTCTACGTCTTTAAAAAGCAATGAAATAGTCCTTGAGAAAATTCTTAGGTCTACTCCTGTCAAAATGTATCCTGAAGACACGGATCTTCTTGAGGATGTAATTGTCGAAAACAAGCAAGCAATTGAAATGGCAAATATCTATAGCAATATCCTGACCGGAACGATGGATGCATATGCTTCGGTTATTTCCAATAACTTAAATATTGTTATGAAATTCCTTACTTCAGCTACAATCGTTCTATCAGTTCCAACAATGGTTGCCAGTTTCTTTGGAATGAACGTTGACGTCCCCTTCGAGAATAATCCTCATGCCTTTGTAATTATTTTCATAATATCGTTGGTTTTCTCGACAATTTTAGCTCTAACAATGTTAAGAAAACAACTATTTTAAGAAAACAATCGCTCTAAAAAACACTAAAAATATAGATTTTAAATAAGTTTTTCCTAAGTACCCGAATTTTAAGAATATTCTCTCTTCAGAACTTTTTATTTGTTAATTTCGTACTTGAAAATCCCTGAGTGCAGCTTCCTGTGAAAGGAAGGCAATCCGAAAAACTGAAATAGAAAAGATAAAAGAGTTAGAGAAGCTCCCTAACATTTCAGGTTAATTGGATAACTAACTTTTTAGATTAACTGAAAAATATATTTTCTCAGTGAATTGTATCGTAGGCACATTCTCCATGCATAGAGATATCCAGGCCTATAAGCTGATCTTCGTCCGTAACCTTGACCGGAGTTACCAAGTTTATTAACATCAGCATAATGTAGGTAAACACAAATGCATAGACTGAAGTAGCTGCAACAACCACAACTTCTTTAATAAAGAATGCTGTGCCGCCGTAAAGCAGACCATTTGCTCCTGTCGGGTTTATAGCCGTCGAGGCAAAGATTCCAAGTAGAATTGTTCCGGTAACGCCACCAATTCCATGGACACCCCATACATCAAGAGCATCATCCCATTCCATCTTGTTTTTAAGATGTACGGCAAAATAACAGACAACTGATCCGAGGATTCCCATTAGTGCAGCCACAGGCAAAGAAACAAGACCTGCTGCCGGAGTAATGGTTGCAAGGCCTGCAACTGCACCTGTCATAAGCCCTACGAACTTTGGTTTTCTTTCCTTGTACCATTCTATTGTCATCCAGGTGATTGCTGCAAAAGAGGCTGCAATGTCGCTATTCAGGAATGCAAGTGAGGTAATTCCATCTACATTGAGCTCGCTTCCAGCGTTAAAGCCGTACCATCCAAACCACAGAAGAGCAGTCCCTATAGCCATTAACGGAATATTGTTTGGCTTTGTTATTTTGTTGTACTTTCTTGAGCCTACATAAAAAACAGAAGCAAGAGCTGCAAAGCCGGCTGTAGCATGGACAACGATTCCGCCTGCAAAATCAAGAACTCCCATCTGTGCAAGCAGACCGCCTCCCCAGACCATATGGACAAAAGGATAGTAAACAAAAAGCTGCCAGAGAACAAGGAAAATAAAATAAGCCTTAAAAGTAACCCGGTTTGCAAATGCTCCCGTAATCAGAGCCGGAGTTATAATTGCAAACATCATCTGGTAAGCCACGAATACAATTTCCGGGAACCCCATATCTTTGAATATTGTGGTTGGAGTAATTCCATGCAAAAACATTTTGTCCAGATTTCCGATAATTGCACCTTCTCCCCCGCTAAAGCACAGGGAATAGCCTATGAAAAACCATAAAATAGTTGTCAATCCCATCGAAACAAAGCTTTGCATCATAATTCCTAAAATATTCCGCTTACAGGAAAGTCCTCCGTAAAAGAATGCCAGACCAGGGGTCATTAGCATCACAAGACTTGTCGCAAGCAGCATAAAGCCTGTAGAACCGGTGTTTAACATCTTATCATCCCATCTATATTTATACGATAACTAGGAAATCTCAAACGTCTTACCTTCTTCCTATGTTATCATACATAACCGTTTCTACTCTTCGTGTTATACGAAATATGTTTTAAGAGATTTCCGGGATAGATACTGTTAAGATGGGGTTTCTCGATAAGGAAAATTCAACGAAAATCGAAAATTAGAAAAGTACAGGTAAATTCTTACCTGTACTCAAATCCGTACTCAAATCTGTAATCAAATCTGTACTTAAACGTTGTATGCAATTTCACCATGCTGCGTTTTGTCAAGTCCGATGTTTTCTTCACTTTCGCTGACTTTAAGCCCTATAGTCCTGTTGAGTATGAATCCGATAAAGAGAGTACCAACAGCTGCATAAACAATTGTGATAACAACGCCTTGAAGCTGGATAAACATCTGGCTAGCGTTTCCAAGCAGGAGACCAGTTCCTCCTACGCTTGCAAACACACCTACCAGAAGTGCACCTACTATTCCTCCTACTCCATGTACTCCAAAGGCATCCAGCGAATCATCATATCCGAACCTTTCTTTGAGTCCTACAGCTTTGTAGCATACGAAACTTGTAATCATGCCTATAGGAATTGCTGCCATTGGCGTAACAAAACCCGCACATGGAGTTATTGCAACAAGTCCTGCTAGAACACCCGTTGCAAATCCCAGGGCAGTCGGATATCCAAAGTGACGCCATTCAAGTGCCATCCAGACAAAACCTGCGGCTGCTGGAGCTATAAGCGTCGTAATAAATGCAAGTGCTGCGATCTCATTTGCAGCAAGAGCTGAACCTGCATTGAACCCGAACCATCCGAACCAGAGAAGGCCACCTCCAAGGAGCGTCAGAGTAACGTTGTGTGGTTTTAACGGGTCTACTCCAAAACCACGTCTCTTGCCGATGTAGGTCAGAATTGCAAGCGAAGAGACACCTGAAGTTATATGAACAACCGTGCCACCTGCAAAGTCTAGAGCTTCTCCGGTAAGGAATCCACCACCCCAGACCCAGTGGCAGACAGGTGCATATACAATAAGTCCCCAGAGGGCAATGAACGCAATATAAGATTTAAACTTAACACGTCCTACAATTGCACCTGAAATCAGAGCAGGTGTAATTATTGCAAACATTCCCTGAAATGCAATGAATGCATAAGTCGGAATTGTGCCAGTTACTGAATATGCATCAATTCCTCTCAGGAATGCATGCTCAAGACCACCCACAAACCAGTTGCCATCTGCAAATGCAAGTGAGTAACCTATCAATACCCATTCCAGAGCCATGACGCCCATTGCAACAAATGAATGCATCATACTGCTAAGAACATTTTTACGCTGGACCAATCCGCCGTAGAACAACGCAAGTCCAGGAAGCATTAGTAATACAAGTGCGGCTGAGATTAATACCCATACCGTGTCTGCTCCTTCGATAGCCATATTTATCCCCTCATAAAGCGCTATTTATCTATTCATAGAGCGTTAGGTCCAGTTTCGTTAGTGCGAATCCTTATTACATCTTCTAAAGGAAGCACAAATATCTTGCCACTTCCGATGTAACCGTCATTTCCTTTTGCTCCGGTGTTTATTGCTTTAATAACTGATTGCAGGAAATGATCTTCCACAGCAATTTCGATCTTGACTTTTTCAAGAAGATTTGCCTCATGTTCAGTTGCCCTGTAAATCTCTAGATGCCCTTTTTGCGCACCATAACCGGCGACCGATGAGACGGTTAGTCTATTGACCTCAAGTTTCTGAAGTTCTCTTTTGACTGCATCGAGTCTTTCCGGCCTTATCATTGCGATTATGTACTTCATCACGACCACCAATCGGTATCTTGTATCCGACTTTATCATATTTAAAGTTGCTTATTGAAGCGTTGGGTATTTAAATAGCTCTTTCAAAAAAATTAAAATAAACGGAGTATTCTTCAATTAGGGAGCCTAATATTGATTTATCTGCTTCGACATTGTTACTGTATATTAAAAATGGGAGTCCTGAGTATCTGGCGTTAGTTTACTTCCCTGTTTTCAAATATTTCTGTCAGAGAGCTTTTATTGAGTGAAAGCAAATTTAGAGGTATGTTCAGAGAAATCGGAAGTGTAAAAAACGAGGCGAATGAGATTGCCTTGCAAATTATTTCCCTATTCAGGGAAAGTATCAGTGAAATTTGCCTGAATGAACCTGAATCCGTATCAGATTATTTCAAACCGGAATATTCTCATTATATTGTAGTTCATACTCCCCTAAATATCCGTTTTCCCGAGAAAAGAGAAGAATGGAATATGCGTTTTTGCAGAGATGTCGGAGTTTCAGTTGTTGAGCGTCTCATAACTGAAACTGACAGCGTTTACGTAAAAGGGCTCATGGCAGTTAATGGATCAAAAATCTATGCTATCCTTCCTTTTATGACAATAGATGCAGAAAAATCAAAGATGGCAACATTTCCTAAAGACCGCATGGCACGTGTACGGGCGAAAGTGATTCCTTCTGTGCTTCCGGACATAAAAGGAGAAACAATTCTCGATATCGGCAGCGGCTTTGGAAGCCTTACCATAGAGCTTGCAAAAAACAACCCTGATTCGAAAGTTTACGGAATCGATCTTCATGATTCTCTTACAGACCAGTCGCAGATGAATGCCGATGTCCTTGGCGTGCCGAATGTAAAATTTAGGACCGGAAGCGCCTATTCCCTTCCTTTTGAAGCCGGTTCGGTGGATGTAGCTACCTGCTTTTTAATGCTTCACCACCTTGAAGACATCAAATTCGCCCTGTTTGAGATCAAGAGAGTGCTTAAAAACGGAGGTATGTTGGTAGCAGTTGAACCACTTGCAGATCACCATCACCACGGGCCTCAACTCTCGGAAGCTGGATGGCAAGGGCTTTTTGAAGATGTTGGCTTCGCAGTAGAGGTTGAGAGCCAGGAAGGAGCAGTAGTTATAAAAGCTGTAAAGCGAGAATAAATCTCACAAAAAAAACAAAACTCACAGAATGAGAATAAATCCTATAAAAAGAGAACAAAATGCAGACCTTGCTGAGAACTTCACCATCAAACAAAAACTCAGTTACGTGATGAAGACAGAAAATAGCTGAATTAACCAATAAAGCCATCTGAAGCACAAAAATTTTCCTTTTTGAATAGAAAATGAGAAAATGCATAAACAGGCAGTTAATATTCAAAGCTTAATCCAGGAAAATAGCAGGTTAGACATTAAGCTGCTTCCTAAGTTACAGAAACAAAAAAGGGGAAATAGTGGAAGTTTTGTAATTTTATTCCAATTTTTAAATAACAAATTCCACATTCCTAAATTTGACCTATTACTATTTTTAATTTAAGCATTGGCTTACCTAACTGTGATATAACTGGTCTTTTTTACCGTGTTACTACCAGCAGCATTCTTTACCGTTAAGCTCACAGTGTATTTTCCTGCTTTAATATATTTGTGTGTTGGATTATGGGCCGTTGAAGTGCTTTTATCACCAAAATTCCAGTACCAGGAAGTAGGTGATCCTGTGCTTTTATCAGTGAACTTCACATTCAAAGGATGTTTTCCAGTGGTCGTCGATGCGGAAAAAGCAGCAACAGGTTTTGTTACAGTTACAACACTTATATAACTGGATTTTGTTGCTGTACTACTTCCCACTGCATTCTTTACCGTTAAGCTGATAGTGTACTTTCCTGCTTTAGTATACTTGTGCACTGGATTCTGGGATGTTGAATACGTTCCATCTCCGAAACTCCATTTCCAGGAAGTGGGACTATTTGCACTCTTATCAGTAAACTTTACTGTTAATGGTACTTTTCCTGAAGTAGGGGATGCAAAAAAAGCAGCAACAGGTTTTGTCAAAGTTACAACATTTATATAACTGGATTTTGTTGCGGTATTACTGCCCACTGCATTCTTTACTGTTAAGCTCACAGTATACTTTCCTGCTTTACTATATGCGTGTACAGGATTTTTAACTGTTGAAGTATTTCCATCTCCAAAGCTCCATTTCCATGAAGTTGGTGTGCCTGTACTCTTATCCGTAAAACTGACTTTCAGAGGAGCATTTCCTGAAGTAGGGGATGCAGAGAATGCAGCAGTCGGGGTTTTGAATATCTTGTTCCCACTAATTACAACGTTCTTAATATTTTTTACGAGGATTCCGGAAGAGGTTCTCGATGTACCCACATTTATTAAGGTATTATTTTGTATATTTACAGCGCCATTTTTGAAAGAATTTCCATCTATATAAATTCCTTCCAGTCCCAGGTTTTCAAAAGTATTTTTGGAAATATCCGAGTTTACTCCGTCTATCAGGAACTTCTGATTCACTCCTTGATAGGAAAGATTTTTAAAAGTGTTATTACTAATTAGTATACTCCTAAAACTTCCTTTATTTGGAAAATCGACTCCGTAAGTCCCTTTGTTTTGAATATTATTTCTAATAATAAGCTCGCTATCAATTCCATTTCCTCCCTTATACATGTCACCTGTCATACCATTAAACGTGTTATTTTCGTAAATGTGTACCCCATCGTTTAAGCTGCCACGTTTAAATATCCCTCCGTATCCGCCATAGATATTATTATCAGAAAAAGTAGACTGTTGCGTACCATCTGCAAATGCATAATGTTTTAGAAGTTGTGGGTAGATCTTATTTCCAGTTACGACAAAATTAATAACAACGGCATGAGCATCAACTACATTAGCACCAGTGACCTCAGTCCCTATCAGAGTGTTATTGGAAATAAAAACATCTCGATCTAAAGATTTGCGTTCATCTGAATTGCCTGTAATAGCATGCCTGCAGTTCTCTATGTGATTATTGGATATATTTATAAAAGCCGAACCGCTAGCCACATTTATACCATATCCGCAGTTAGCGTGTAGTGAATTGTAAATTTCATTATTATTGACACTCACATTAAAACAGGAATATAAACAAAGATCACCAAATCCACTGTTATTGAGCCAGGAGTTTGTGACCGAACTATCCTTACAATATTGCAGAACAAGTCCGTGATGAATCGTTGAACTGCCTGTATCCTCTATCCTTATATTTTTTATATGTATTTGAATAGGCCTGTATACTTCAACCCGTACAGTCTCGGACAATTTGTAATCTCTAAGAAGTGGTTGATTTAAAGTGACAACATTTCCATTTACACCTTTAACAGCATACATTTCACCTGTCATTTGATCAGGATAGTCCAGAGGACACCACTGAACGTTTTTCCAGATCTTAACCAGGTCATTCTTGCGAACCTGGGAAGCATCGGTTAATACAATTTTAGATGAACCTTTTTTAGCGTTAGCAGACAGAGTTGTATTTGCAACAATTGATCCATTGAAGAAAATCTCTCTATTCACTTCTTGAGCCATTCCTCTATCCGGAGTTTGAAGATGAAGGGTTACTTTTCCCTTGCCTACTATATTCAGACTTTTATTTGTTTGATATATTTCTTCAGGAAGATAATAATCCTCTCCATAGATAGTTATCGTATCTCCGCTTTTTGAGTAGTTCAGTGCTGCCTGAATGCAAGCTGAATCGTTTTCATAGTTAGGTGTATGAAAATAACCCGGTTCAGCTGGGCCAGCTTCTTTGTCAATCACTATATTTGCTGCCAAAGCTGCAGAGCTACTTAACGCAAGAAAAAAAAGAGTTAAAATAAACATTGTCATAAAAATCTTCAAGTTTTTCATTAGAGTTATCTCCTAAACCTGTTTAACTTAGATCATATCTTAAAATCAAATTTGGTTCTATAATTGGGATAAGACTTGCATACTTGAACTAAAAACAAAATAGCATTAAACCGCTAAATGTTCAAAGTGTAACTTCAAATCATAATGCCTAATGTGTTTGATTTAACACATCGAGCACGTAACTCAAATAGGATACCTTAAGGTCAATACATACCTGAATTTCGGAAAGTTCACTGTCTGAATTTGAATTTGACATTGCCCATTATCCAGCTGCAGGAATGATTTGAATTTTAAAACAGCCTCTAAGAGTTGTTTTAAAATAATATGAGTATACAATTGAATAAAGGGCAATGATTACCATAAATGCATAATAAATGCATAATAAATGCATGTTACAAATATATAAACCGAAAATTTCCGAAATTCAGTTAATGTCGGCTTTGAGAATGGAAATTCCCTATAAACTTATGTAAATATATAAAATCAGATAGATTAAGATTCTGATCTAAGATCATTGACGTCTAGAAAATTCAGTTTAATACCTATAGAATTAATAAAGTGACTATAGATAATGTATCTCTAAGTATTAATACTCAGTAATTATAGTTCTTAATGTAGACTACTACATGTATTAGGTCTTGTATCCTTTTATAGTGAGGAAGGAACAAATTGTTATTGATCGAAAGATAACTCTTGATGAACTTAACTCCTTGATTACTCATGAAAAGAACTCTAGAATACTTAAAAAACTCTATTTTGTCAAGTTCAGATATTAAGGAAATACACAACGTTTATAACTTTTTAAAACATTTGATAAAAATACTGATTATATAAAGGCAAATGCATTTGCTTTTTATTCACTCAATGGAAACAATCTTATCGAATTCAAGAATTGTTCAAAGGCAAAAAACGCATGTGAGTTTCTGGAAAAAATAGTGGAATAAAACAAAACCAAGAGCTGAGGACGGCTC
>DUGT01000075.1:45905-47533 GCA_013331275.1 Methanosarcina sp.
GCTCTTGGTTTGCAAAAGAGTTTGAGAATAATAAATTTTAAAAACTGTAGATGAGTGTATGGATGGAGCTACCTGCACTGCAGCCGAGGTTGCCGAGAAAGTAGGGTGCAACCCAGTACTTGCAAAAAATAGGTTACTACAACTGGTTGATAAAGGTAAATTATGAAAGAAATTAAAAGGTATAGCATGGAGGTTCAGGTCAAAGGAGGAAGTTGAATAAAATGTTTTAACCTATGAAATATAAAATTTTAAATTTGCTGTTTTGTTGAAGTTGACAGGGATTAACCCTTTTTTTTCCTCAAGAAGCTGAACCAACAAGCAAAAAGACATTATGCCNNCCATAAATTATTTATTTGAGTATTATGCCTCAACTCATATTCAAAAATATATATAAAGAAAAAATGTTATCTAATTTTAGGATATATAAGTCTTATTTACGTCAATGAATAATATATATAGTCTTTTTTATTTATAAATTATCCAATTTTGATTATATTGGTGTAATCAATTAAAGAGTTCGAAGAATGGGAACTTACTGTTAACTGTGCATGCGCCTGCGTAAAACTGTTTTGGCTAATTGAGATATAAAAATATTAGATTTGTCGTTTTGTTGAAGTTTACGGGCTGTATCTCGCCATTAAAATGAAGGGGATTTAGCTCTTTTTTTTCCTCAAGAGGCTGAAAACAAACACGCAAAAAGATATTATGCCATTCAGCTGTCTGGCAATCCAAGCCCTGTATTACTTCTTGCTGAACTTCCATCCTCCATAAAGTGCGGGCGTGTTAATACGTATGCAGGCAAAGTTATGTGGAATATTTCTTAAAAATATGAATAAACGAGCTAATAACGGTAATCAAGATATATAGAGAAAATATTTTCGTTCTTTTCGAGCTCACTTTTTATTCTGATTGCATCTTTTTCCGGAATCCAATATCTGGATCCATCAGGTTTTTCAAAACGAATATAACACCAGGTAAACTTTTTCACTTGAATATCATATTTATCGAGTATTTCAAGAAAATTTTCATCTTGAACAGCTTGTTCAGATACCGTAAATACGTGATAATCTCCTTTTCTGATAACTTGGGAAGGAGAAGATATAATCCAATCTTTTTTTTCCTCTTTCATTTTTTGGCTTAGTTCACGTCTTATATCCCAATTGTCTTTGTCTAACATTATATAGTATTTGTCCGCCACATGATCAATATTGTACTTTATGCTATAGTTCATAGTAAGGTTGTAGCTTTCAAGAATGGTTTGAACTTCCGAATCGGAAATTCCATCTTCAAATTGAATATACATATCACCTACCTTAAGCTCATCATTAACTTGCGTTTTCGTATCTACTGGTGTTTTTACAAATAACCCTGCAATTATTACTAGAATCAGAAAAACAATAAAAAAAGCAACTTTCTTGTTAATTCTACTCATACCAATTACCCCAAAAAAGTGAAGAATTTTAGCTCTTCACTTCACATATATATGACAAGTTTCAGCTCCCCAAGTTTCTATATATTGGTGCCCCGATCCAACAGGCAGTGGATCATTAATCTTCAAATAGTGTACTCCAACGCCAGAATCTGAGTATCCTCTACAGACTCGAACATGCCCTGGAATCAGACTAACT
>DUGT01000187.1:0-978 GCA_013331275.1 Methanosarcina sp.
TAAGTTTCGTCTATATGGACCTGAGTCTCTTTTACCACGGCAAAATTACTTCCATCACCTATAACTTCGAGAGAAACAACCTCGCCTTCCACATATTCCTCAACCAGCATGTCAGGTTCAAGAGTTCCAAGCTCTTCATTATCGTAGATAATCCTGGCTCCCACACTACTGCTTTCACAGGGGGGCTTTACAAAATAAGGTGGCTCTGAAGGCCTGTCCTGCGGAGTCGGGACTCCTATGGACTTAAAATAATCTTTTGAACTTTTCTTATCCCTGCTTATTCGATAAGCATCAAAATCGAAAAGAACCGGACAAGAGAACTTTTTCTTGATTGAATTCAGAAACTCGATGCAGGCCAGATTTTCGTTGACAGGAAGTATAGCATCAACCTTTTTTGAGAGATCAAGGAGTTTCTCAGGCTCCTTTATTACGTCAAAACAGTAAAACTCATCCGCATAGTTACGGATGAGAGCCTGCGGATTTTTATCTACCAGAACTACTTTTATTCCGGCTTTTTTAGATAGATATGCAGCTTCGAAACCCTGGAGTTTCCCACCTACAAGACAGATCGTTTTCAAGCTAGCACCCCAGGATTGTCTCAAAGTCAGCCTGCCGGGCAGGTTTCATACCCATAATCTCAAGCCTTCTGACAACACTTTTTATGTCCCGGTCTCTTTCTTCAAGGCCACGGTCATAGTTTGCAACGCCTTCCAATTGGGAATCAGGAGGAAGAATAGAAGTAACAATGTTTGCTCCTGCGTTTAAGCGGTGGACCATGCCGTCAATGCCTTCCAGATCAAGGGAAGCAGGGATGAGGCGTTTGGGAAACATTAACCTGAGAACCGAGATGATTTTCAGTTCCGAGAGATTTGATTTATCTCTGAAACCTTCAAGAGGGGTTCCATCCTGGGGCAGGAAGGTCATAACTCTGACCATATCAGGATTGTTTGTACTCATTCCCCTTAAGGACAGAATAGT
>DUGT01000187.1:1170-2233 GCA_013331275.1 Methanosarcina sp.
TTTTTAGCAAAACGGCGTGCATTGACACGGCCATCAAATGACTGTCCAACTCGAAGTTTCCTGTAGAGTTCAGTGTCATATGTTTCCTGGTAAAGGGCAAGGAAGTTTGCTCCTTTTTCCCTGGCTTTGAGAAGAGTAGCATTATCCATCAAACCCGGAGAAATCATTATGGGTAACCCAAGTTCCTCTTTTACTATCTGGACAAGCTCAACGAACCGGTCCGGATCTTCATAGTAATAGGGGTCTTCTCCCATGGTCAGGTCAACCATATGAAAGCCTGCTCCTTTCAGGGCTTTGCAGGTTTCTTTTATCTCTTCCATGGTCAGTCGATAGCGATGGATCTCGTTTCGACAGTTATAGTAGCAAAAAGAACATTGATTTTTACAGTAAGTGGAGAAATAGATGAAACAATTAAGAAATACCCTGTTGCCAAAATAATGATCTCTTACTTTTCGCGCTGCAGAGTAGAGTCTTTCCAGGTCTTCTTCGGATTCAAGGGAAAGAAGAGTTCTCAGGTCGTCATCAGTTAATTGGTACCCTTCAATGACCTTTTCCCCTAAACTGTCAAATTTATCAAATGCCATTTTTTGGATCAAAATTTCACCCTCTCATAGATTCTATAGACGTTTATCGGCCTCAAAGAAGCCGATTACGAATTCGATCTCGTCATTTAGCCTATTTTACCATATTGAGCATTTAAAATCCTATTTTTTATTCAATATTGCCATTCAATATTGCTATTTTACATTTCGCCATTCAATATTGCCATTTTACATTTTGCCATTCTTTATTGCCACTTTACATTTTGCCATTCTTTATTGCCACTTTACATTTTGCCATTCTATATTACCATTCAATGTGAAGTCTTAATATCTTCAATCTGTTTTTAACGGTCTGAAATTACTTTAAATGAGTTTTCAAGCTTATAAACTGGTTGAAATACCATTATAGTAAGATTCGGACCTTGATGCCCTTTTAATATTTTTAAAATTGTGCATAACCTTGAGCAAGCGCTCAAGCCCGAAACCTGCACCAATCCAGGGTTTGTCAATGCCCCATTCCC
>DUGT01000187.1:2281-3702 GCA_013331275.1 Methanosarcina sp.
GCGCTCAAGCCCGAAACCTGCACCAATCCAGGGTTTGTCAATGCCCCATTCCCTATCAAGAGGAACCGGTCCGACAACTGCTGAAGAAAGCTCCAGGTCCCCGTGCATTATATCGAGAGTATCTCCATAGACCATACAGGAATCTCCTACGATTTCGAAGTCGATTTCCAGATAGTCCAGAAACTCTTTGATGAGAGCTTCAAGATTTTCCCGGGTACAGCCTGAACCCATCTGACAGAAATTCACCATGGTAAATTCTTCAAGGTGTTCTTTGCCGTCAGACTCTTTCCGGTAACAAGGACCGATTTCAAAAATCTTTATCGGATCCGGTAAAATCCGATCCAGTTTTCGCAGGTAATTGTAAAGAGTAGGAGCAAGCATCGGCCTCAAGCAGAGATTTTTATCTATCCTGAAGACCTGTTTTGAAAGTTCAATATCACTGTTAATGCCCATTCTCTCCACATATTCTGCCGGAATAAGGATAGGCGACTTGATTTCCAGAAAACCCCGATCCACGAAAAATTTCGTAATATCACGTTCGAGTTTTCCGAGATAGTTTTCCCTGTCATCGGCATAGATCCGCTGAAAATCGTCTTTTCTTCTTGTCACCAGTTCGGATTCAAGTTCCCTGAAAGGTTTTGCCACATTGAGAGAAATTTTATCCTCCGGACTTAAGAGAGCTTCAACCCTATCAAGCTGGCTTCGTGTAAGTGCAGGAGCAGGTGCTGATGCTGGAACAGACGAACTTAGAGCTGATTTCGCAGGCGAAGGTACAGATCCAGATTTGTTCATTGACGCCTGTGCAGAAGGACTCTCCAGAGGCTTCGGAGCCCTTGAAACTGATTTCGGCATGGCTTTCTTAACCTTCGGAGCAGAAACTACCTTAACTTTTACACTGGTTTTGCTCTCGCTCGAGTTAGTGAGGAAATTAGTTATATCCTCATTCGAAACTTTGCAATGTTTGCAGGTTTTCCTGTATTTATGATGTCTGAATGCTCTGGCTGTTCTACAGCTCCTGGAATTGTTCACAACAAGATGGTCTCCGCACGCCATTTCGATATATATTTTCCTTCTTGAGACCTCATAGTGTTTGATTTTGTGGAGCATGCCAGTCCTGGACATCCAGAGCCCGGTTGCAGATATTAGAGCATCTAATGGTTTTTTATCCATAGTGTCACCCCTGGTGAATTAAAAGCCCGGATGATTTCCAAGAAATAGTATTTCAAAATCCCGGCTTACTGAATATAAGCACGGAATCAGCAATTTGCTGACAGCTACCCGGAAAATAAAATCGATCCACATAACAGAAACAATTTATATAGTCTGGAAAAATATCTCCAGCTTTTATAAAAGATTCCGGCGGAATATTCTGAATATATTTTGAATGTATTATATTACCATTCCGGGATTCAGAAATATGG
>DUGT01000187.1:3880-12459 GCA_013331275.1 Methanosarcina sp.
GTTTCCTCCTAGGCAAAATAGATTGAACAAGCGTTTTGCTTCCTATATGGTGGTCTTATTAGTAATATAAAATAATATTGTTTAATATATATGTTTGTTGGTGAAAAATTAAGGAAAATAAGTTAGTATTTATAAGTTTATTGCCTGGGTTCCGTCACCCGAGTTCCGTCACCCGAGTCCCGTCTCGGGAGGACGGGGCCCTTTTCGCTCACTTTGTTCGCTCAAGAGGGCTGAATTATGGACAAGATAAGTTGCTTTTCAATTTGTTGAAAGGGACAGGTTTACCTGCAAACCTTTTGAAAAAGAATGCCTGAAAGTCCCTACTTGCTCGAAAACGATGTGATGGCGTGATCAATCGGTGCAACAGTTGATCGAAAATTCTGGCAACTTTCGAATTTGAGAAACTTATTCCCAACCCCTATAGGCGTGATCAACCGGCGCAACGGTTGCGGGTCAACGGCTGTGGAACAACTCTTTTCAAAAAAGGCTTGACCGAAAATATCTTAGCAACGACAAGGCCAACATCGTAACGTTTGTGGGTTAATGGTTGAACCATGTGAAGAAAAGGTGAAAAGTAAAAAAGTAGTGGGAATCTGATTCCCACCATAGGTTATTTCGCTGTAATTTTCAGTTTTGTTATATCGATAGCATCTTCGGGGCAGACACCGACACAGCGGCGGCAGCTTGTACCAAGACACTTCTGGCTGTCGTACATTGCGATTCTTTGACTGTCTCTTTCTACGATTTCAAGAGCATTTTCCGGACATTCTTTTACACATTTTTTGCAGTAGATGCATTTTTCCACAGGGACTTCGAGGATTATGCCAATTTCTTTGAGGATGGAAAGCCCGCCTGATCCGACCTCTTCTATATCTTTGCTGACTCGCTTTTCGATGCTTACATTCTCGAGAGTTTTCGGGAGGGGAGGCAGGTTGTAGAGTTCAAGCATCTGGTCGTACATCTCAAGTGGCATGCCCTGTGTCCAGTAGGAAAGCTCGCAGAGGTAGAAATTGTTGAAAGTCTCACTGGTAGCCATCATGAGGTGGTCGGCAGTAATTTTCTTTGCAATCGCAATTACATCATCCAGCCTGGATTTTTCCAGCACAAGTTCCCTGGCAAGCGCAAGCGAGGTATTTCCGAACTGGACAATTTTTTTTGCATAACCCGGTGCGGCTCCGAGCCTGCGGGCATCTTCAGCGTCAACATAGGCCCCTGAGGCTCCTGACATATATGCGTACTCCAGGTCTTCGTACTTGATTCCGGATTCAACAATAAGGGTCATGTGAGCAGCCCGAATTGCCCCAATAGCTTTTCCTGCTTCTTCGGCATCCTTTTCAGTGATCTCAATCCCGGGACCCAGGATCAGCTTTCCATTCGGAAGTTTAGGATATTTCTCAATCAGCCCGCTTCTCAGTGCAAGAGAAAAAGCCGAAATAACTCCTGTACCTGTGATCCCGATTGCTTCATATCCGTAGGACTCCTTTATCTCCCCCGTAATCGGATCAATGAGATAAGCATTCTGTTTTTCCATCTCCCTGTCAAGAACCATAATTCTCCAGTACTGCCCTTCAGGTTTTACATCACAAATCGCACCTGGGCTTGCAAGCATGCCTGAACTTATCCCCTGCCCTTCAATCGCAGGTCCTGCTGCTGCGCTTGCAGTGATAATCCGGTTCCCTATTTTCAGAGCCATTTCGGCATTTGTCCCGTAATCGGTGACAAGCGAAGGTTCAGACTGGGCAAGGAAATCGGTTTCAAGCATCATAGCCAGAGCGTCAGCCCCAATTTCGTGCTTGATTGCAGGGGGTACGATAACGTCACAGTTAGGCAGGTCTTTTTCCCCGAAAATTTCGGATGCAGAAAACATACGGGCATCTCTTTTTACATTCCTGACTCCAAGCATCTTCTGCTTGTTTTCTCCTGCATAGGCAAGGTCCCTTATCTCAGTATTCTGAAAAAGGGAAAGCTGGATAGGGTTTCCACAGACTGCAAGCCGTTCCACTCTGGAGAGGTCAACGTCAAACCGCAGGAACATCCTCCTGATTGTCTCGATGATTACCTCGTGAGCCACATCTTCACCTGTTGTAATTGCAAAGTCCAGGTGGTCCATAACATTCCCTCCGGGAAGGGGATGACCCATGGTTATGACTGTCTTTAAGGTTTCCTTCGTTTCAAGATCAATAAGCTGGGCTCTAAAACCACTAGTACCCAGATCAAGTGCTATTCCATACATTTCAGGTCCTCCGAAAACATATAATGTTTTGAGGCGTCCGGCAGTAAGAACAACCTCATAAAAGTGTGGGATATGAGGACTATGATTTAGTTAAATTTCTAATTCGGCGTCAATAGGGAAAGATATAATAATTTTAGAATTTAGGAGCTATATAAACTATTACCAGTACCTGGCTAGAAGGTATTAATAAGTGGCTATTAAACTACTGTTATTCTTCAAATCTATTCTTCTCTATTCTTCTTCAAAAAATCATTTTTTACAAATGTAACCTGCCATAAACCCATCATATTCAACAGACTCAATACAAAACCCAGCACTTTTTAGAAGACCCTCCATAATCCAATCAAGCGTTGAAAATTCTTCTCTTATGTGGATTTCCGTCTCTTCAGCAATTTCGTCCCCTGCAGAGATCTTAAGATCAGTTATGATTTTATCAAAATAAATATCATAATTCCGGACAAGGGAGGGGAACACGACATCACGCAAATAAAATTTTCCGCCTTCTTTTAACATTCCGTAGATTCTTTTCAGAGCTATCATTTTCCAGTAGTCTGGAAGGTGATGTAGAGCTAGCTGAGTGACAATAACATCAAACGGCTCACCATAGTTTTCATATGTTAAAAATCCGGCATTACAAAAATGTATATTTGTTTTTTTCTGGCTTTCAGCCTTCATTTTTGCAAAATCTACCATCTTTTTTGAAACATCAATAGCTACAACTTTTCTGCAATACACTGAAAGCTTGAGTGCCAACTCGCCTGTTCCCGTTCCGATTTCAAGAATCAGATCCGTATCCTTAATTTTTAGATTTTCCCGAAGCCATTTGGATTCACTTTCAATATCTCTCAGTTTCTGCATATGTAAATCATAAGCCTTGATTTCTTCTGAATTTGTATAATCGACTCCGGTTTGTTTGAATTCATTGTAATACCATTGCGGATACTGGCTCATATCAGTTCCTCTTTATATTGGTCCCTCTTTTAATATAACCAGCTATCTGATTTTATAACAAGTTACCTGTTTTATAATTAGGAATGATTCAATTGTAATATCACGGTTTTTATTGCCAAATGATTATTTGGGGAATGGAGCTAGAGATTAATTCCCAAAATGAAAATTTGAAGTTATATATTTATCATCCCTAAAAATGTTAGAAGCTGCGATGAGGAAATTAATGTAGTCAATGGCATTACACTTAGGTGGGTTTATATCCATAACTCTGTACGTTTTTAGGGAAACACTAAACCAAATTATATTTATAAAGATACTAAGTTTTTGGGACTTCAACTGCGCAAGTTCTATTAGCCAAAAAAGCGCCATAAAACTGTTATTAAACTATGCGTCTCATCTAACAATCAAATAATTAATAATAAATATATAATAATTTTGGAAAGTACTTTATATAAGGATAAAAATTACTATTTTTAATAAATTTTGCAAATTCTTTACTCTTCATTAAAGAGATTTTCACAGCTAACTATCTGCAAAATCAATGCTAGATTTTGAAGAACCTTCTGTACAATAAAAACGCCATGATGACGAAAGATATTGAGGCAGGATGATGAAAATCGGCAAAAAATTGAATTCAGTAGCGTTAGCATTAACAGCTCTGAGTTTATTTTTAATTTTTTTTTTATCTGCAGCATCTGCAGCTACTGAGCAAGGTACTCCATCTGCGGGTACATATTATGCATATATTATTACAGGCGTGAACGGTGATACTGTCTCTGTAATTGACATAGCTACAGACAATGTTACAGCCACGGTGGATGTAGGAGTCAGCTCTTTTGGAGTTGCAGTAAGCTCTGACGGAACAAAAGTATATGTTACTCATCAAAGCAACGCTGGATCTGTCTCCGTTATCGATACAGCGACCAACAAGGTTACAGCCACTGTGCCTGTAGGAAAGAATCCTGAAGGAGTTGCAGTCACGCCGAATGGAAAAAAAGTATATGTGGCGAACGATGGCAGAAATGGTACCGTCTCTGTAATTGACACAGCAACCAACAAGGTTACAGCCACTGTGCCTGTAGGAAGTTATCCTTGTGGAGTTGCAGTTAACAAGGCTGGGACAAAGGTATATGTGGGGAATAGGGTTAGTGATACTGTTTCTGTAATTGACACAGCCACAAACAAGGTTAAAGCAACGGTGAAAGAAGTAGGAAGTCCTTATGGAGTTGCAGTCTCACCAGATGGATCAAAGGTATATGTGACAAACGCGGGTAGGAGTGGCACTGTCTATGTAATTGACACATCTACAAATAAGGTTCAAACAGCGCTTGGAGTAAAACCCTATCCTTTTGGAGTTGCAGTCTCACCAGATGGATCAAAATTATATGTGACGAGCATAGTCAAATACCCTGACGACTATGGTGGTGCTTTCTCTGTAATTGACACAGCAACCTATACTGCTATAGCTATAATGGGAGTAGGATTTTTTCCTGATGGAGTTGCAGTCTCACCAGATGGATCAAAGGTATATGTGACGAACGAGTTAAGTGATACTGTCTCTATAATTGACGCAGCTACAAATACTGTTACAGCCACGGTGGATGTAGGAAATGGACCCTTTGCTTTTGGGCAGTTCATAGGCCCTATCTCACCAGTTCCTGTAGCCAACTTTTCTGCTAATCCTATTGAAGGAAAAGCTCCATTAACCGTTGCCTTTACTGACAAAAGCACAAGATCCCCTACTAAATGGAAATGGAATTTTGGAGATGGAACAACTTCAACCAAGCAGAATCCAACACATAAGTATTTCAAAGCAGGAATGTATACGGTGACACTGATAGCAACAAATGATAACGGTAGTAACACGATAACAAAATCGGACTATATACAAGTGGTAACAAAACCAGTTGCAAACTTCACCAGCAGTATTACATCAGGAAAAACACCATTAAAAGTTACCTTTACTGACACAAGCACCGGCTCCCCAACTTCCTGGAAATGGGACTTTGGAGATAGATCAACGTCAATCTTCCAGAATCCAATTCATAAGTATTTAAATGTAGGAATATATACGGTTAGCTTAACAGTAAAGAATGCTGCAGGCAGTAATACGGTAACAAAAACAGACTATATAACAGTGGTAGCAAAACCTATTGCTGAATTCTCTGCAACTCCAACCTCTGGAAAATTGCCATTAACGGTAAAATTTACTGACAAAAGTACAGGAGTTCCTGCTGCATGGAAATGGAGTTTTGGAGACGGAACAACTTCAACCAAGCAGAATCCAACACACGAGTATTTACAGGAAGGAAATTATAAGGTTACACTTACAGTGACCAATGCAGCAGGTAGCAACACCACAACAAAAAAGAATTACATAAAAATTGCAACAAATACAAGACCGGGAATATATTCTGAAAACAAGATCTGAATTCGCAAGAAGAAAACGGTTATCATTAAAATCAACATTTGACATCTAAACTGACTTTCTGCAGATGTCCATTCAATTTTCACAATTTTTCTTGTTATTGTTTTTTTATGAAAATTGCCCTACTTATTCAAGCATGTGTTTTTGAAATATTTTACACTTTCCAATTTTGTGCCTTCATTGAAAGTTTCTAACCTCTATTTCCGGAAGTTTCAGTTGAGATAATAATTGCAAATAATTGAGCAAATGCCCAAAAACGATAGCATGAATAATGTTATTTTATTCAAGATATCTGCAGAAGGTCGGCTAAAGACTTCAATTCTTAAATTGTATCACAAGGATTGTGACCAATTACAAAATCTAGTGATTTTGAACTTTACATTTATCACTGGATTTTAGAACAGAGTCCAAAGATAGGATTAAATATTAAAATCGTATACCTGATGTATTCATATCCTAAATAGACAGTACTGTGTGTTAAGAATATGGTTAATATGGAAATTGCTCTCAAGAAATCAAAAGCTAGTATTTTCCCTTTCACAGTAAGTCATATGATTTTGGATGTTATATATTATTTGACATATCATAATTATTATGTAACTATTTAATTTAAAATGTTAATCAACGCCTCAAATTTTCCAGATGTTTTAAGCTTTTCCTCCAGCAGGTATGAATAAAACAAATTTACTTGTTTTGAAGAAATTTTCAGGTTATTCAGGCCGTTCAATTGATAACTTTTTATAACATAATTTTTAATTAAACAATTAAATACATATTTGTAGTATGTATTTTTAATAATTAAACCCGTATATATAACTTAGAGAGGGATTATAAATGGCAAAATATACCCCAAAAGAAAGATTGTACCGTGCATTAAGGAAACAGCAGGTGGACAGGATGCCAGCTGTCTGTTTCACTCAGACTGCAACTGTTGAACAGATGGAAGCTTGTGGAGCCTACTGGCCAGAGGCCCATGCCGACGCAGAGAAAATGGCGACTCTTGCGGAGGCAGCACACACTGTAGTAGGTTTTGAAGCTGTGAGAGTTCCCTTTGACATTACGGCTGAAGCCGAATTTTTTGGCTGCGGAATAAAGGCCGGCGACCTGAAGCAGCAGCCGTCAGTGATCAAACCCAGCGTTAAGAATTTGGAAGATCTGGATAAGTTAAAGAATTACAACCTGAAAGAAGGCAGAATTGCAGTGGTCCTCGAGGCCGTCAAGATCCTCTCCGAAAAATACGGAAAAGAGCTCCCGATTATAGGGTCCATGATAGGTCCTTTCTCTCTTGCCCAGCATATTAACGGAGATGCCTGGTTCGGAAACCTTTTCACAGGAGAAGAGATTGTTCCCGCACTTCTGGACTTCTGCTCGGATTTCAATGTAGCATATGCAAAAGCAATGGTCGAAAACGGTGCAGACACCATAGCTATCATTGACCCTACAGCAAGCTATGAGCTTATTGGCGGAGAGTTCTACGAGAAGTATGCTCTGCCCTATCAGAAAAAGATAGCTGACGCAATGAAGGAACTGGATGTGGCTACAGTACTTCACATTTGCGGAAACACAACTAACGGCCTTGGAATTATGGACAAGACCGGTGTAAACGGGATTAGCGTAGACCAGAAAGTAGACATCAAGACCGCAACAGGTAATGTGAAAGACGCAATCATTGTCGGAAACCTTGACCCTGTAGCCGTGCTCTGGAATGGAACTCCTGAAGAGATTGAAGAGGCTTCCAAGAAGGTCCTTGAAGCAGGCGTTGGGTTACTCACTGTTGGCTGCGGAACTGTCAGTATGACTCCTACAGTCAATCTCCAAAAGATGATTGAGTGCGCAAAAAACCACACTTACTAAAAACATTACTTAACAAGATCAGATACTGAATATATCGGACACTGATAGTGTGCCATATAACAGAATTTAAAATGGATCAGCCGGCATTAAGCCGGCCTTATTTTTAAGGATTTTCCAAAAAATTACTTCATCAAATCTGATCTTTTTCGTCTAACCTCGAATTTTTCAGAATAAATTATGTATTCTTCCCGCCGTATCAAATTATTATTTTAAGATCTCCTTTTAAGAACTTGAAATATAGAGTCTTAAAGCAGGGAACAAATGTCTTGAAGCAGAAGACAAATGTCTTGAAGTAGGAGATTGAATATGCCGAAAAGGATTACGGCAAATCCAAATTTTAGTATTTATACTTTTCGCTTTCATGCCTAATATTATCAAAGATCTTTCATAAAAAAGATTTATAGCACAAGACTTTGAAGCTGGTGAGTGCATATATAAAGGAGATTACAGCAGCTTGAAATTCCAATATTTATATTTTTTGCTTCTATACTTAGATCTCGAATTTTAAGAGAAAAAACAATGGGAAAAATCCTGAATTATAGCAATAAAAATTACAAATCGTTTTTATATAAAAGTTTTTATAAATTGTTGTTGTAAAAAATATAGTATTCGTTTATATAGTATAATTTTAATCTTTGTTTAGGGATTGAGTCTGAATGTTCAGGACAATTCCAGGCAGTTCCAACAGGTATACTGTTGGGAAATTCGGGATATAATGCTAATTCGACTGGGAAACAAATTTGCAGTTTCCGGCAAGTAAATTCCCCGGTAACAATGTCATAAGAGAAGAAATTATTCACAAAGGATCCCGAACATGTTCGGGCAAAATGGCAATGACAGTGAGTAATTTTGAATATAAACAGTCAGAAAGTTCGTAAAGGAACCTCCTCGCGCCTAATGGCTGAAAAATATAGGGCAGCAAGGATCTGAACCTAAAACAAGAACCCCATGCAAACGCTCTTTTTTAGCTAGCGGAGCTTGGGTCTGCGTTCAAGCATAAAGCCTTTGCGAAAAAATGACTCTGGAGACATTTTACTGCCCAACGATACTGCACAGAACTGCAAATCTCAGTGGAGGTTTACAAAAATGGCAAATCAAGAGATTTTTGATAAG
>DUGT01000192.1 GCA_013331275.1 Methanosarcina sp.
CCACCCACGAGCAAGTTCCTGAACTGCAGCACTCCTGACATTCCAACGATTATCGCTCGTGGCCCTCTGTTTTATAATATTGATTGTTTCAGGATCATCATGCCACCCACGAGCAAGCTCCCGAACTGCACTCATCCTGACATCATAATATCTGCTTTGAGATGAGAGATTTAAAAAGAGACGAAATAAATCTTCATCTTTTGGCTCATATTTTCCTAAGACTAAAACACCCAGGAGACTGGAATATGCTTTATTATTTATTTTTTTCGAAGCTTCTTCACGTAACTCTTTTGAGTTAGAATCCACTCCCGTTATAAATTCTGCCCATGTATTGTTAAGATCTATATCGATATCTGGAGGAATTAAAAATGAGTAATATCTCATATAAACCGGACTTTGAGAAAACTGATCAATAATAATATCCTGATAAGGCCACCTGTTACCTACCAGCTTTGCAGCCGGAACCACTTCTTCAGCAAGGAATTGATTGATGTCCTGAGTCCAGCGAACCATTTCAAACAATCTGAGTACTCTTTCAAGTAGTTTCTTTGCAGTATCTCCAATTGCATTCGGGTTTCGGATTTCACTCAAACATTTGATCGCTAAAACGATATTCAGAGGAGGTCTATTGCCAAAATATTGAGGATTGTACACCTGCATCAGGCATTTTATAATTTCGTCTGCAAACTTTTCTTTCATGCCGCATACAAGGCTCAGGACTTCATGCCAGGTAGGATCTTCCCAATATTTTTCAAAATAATTTAATTTGAGGGTTTCAATACTGAGCTCATGATTGTCAAACTTCTGGACGACATCCATTGCGTAGAAATATTCGAGAAATGTACGGTGGACGAATCCGTAAAAGTCGGCTCCGTAAAGACAGAGGATGAAATTTACTCTTCTTAGCTGGTCAATAATCGAGTCTGCTATCATTTTTGAGTTAGATTGATCTTTTTGGTAGCGATTCTGGAGATATAACTCAATTTCTTGCTGAAGCGTTTTTCTGTGAATAAAATTGCCTGCAAGTCCGTCGGGGCCGGACTGCATCTTGAAGGCAATTCTCATTAGAAGTTCTTTTTTGTCATCTTCTCCGATAAAGTCCATTTCTACAGAGCTTCTTTTCAGGTGTTTGTTAACTTCCCAGTTTTCTACAAGAACACTGGCAGCGTGATCGTAAAGTTTCCACCTTTCTCTAGGAAGTTCCTGGTGCTTACCTATTATTGCCAGAATTGTTAACAATAAGGGATTTCCTGCAAGCTGTCTTATTGAAGGAGAATCCTTAAGGGCTCTCAGAATCCTTGATTTTCTGTTTTCGATTTCATTTTCATCAACAACAAAGGGATACCAATTATCAAGGAAGGTTTCTATTTGCTCTTTTTCAAAGTCCTGAAGTGTAAAGTGAACAAAACCCGCATCCTCAAGGATTTTACGTTTGTAGCCTATAATCCTTGAAGTTACAATTATCCTGACTTTTGGGTAATCAAGTGTAAATCCTACAATCATGCGGTTTATTCGTTCCCATTCCTTGGGGTCAAAAATCTCATCAAGTCCATCAAAGATGATTATTGCTTTACCGTCATTTTTGAGATAGTTGTCAACTTCCTCTTTTGTTAAATTGTAACCTTCGGTTTCTCCAAGGTGCTGGAAGTAATCAAGAAAAGTCTTGCACTCTTTTTCTGCACACAAGCCTGCAAATTCTCTGAGTTCGACTCTAAGGGGAAGATAAGAATTGAAAAGATTGGAAAGCTTTAAATCATTGTCAATTTGTAAAACAGATAAAATAATATATTTAGTAAGTGTAGATTTGCCAGCACCGGGATCTCCAAGAATTACAATATATCTGTTTCTTTCATCGCTTATGACATCGAGTACGGCTTTTGAGTCCTTCGAATAATAAGATTCTTTTGCGTGTTTAAGGTCTTCTGCGGTCAAGCCTTCGGGAAAACATTCTTTTTCAGGGTCCCACTCCTCGTGCATTTTATTCCAGATCTCTTTTGGAAGCTCAACTGGCGGCGGATTTTCTCTTACATTCTGTTCAACAAACACGCTACTGAGTTTGATCTTTAGATAATCTTCTTTTTTGGATGGAGTAAGAGCATCGAGATCAATATTACAGTATCTTTTGGAAACAGCTTCTCTGTACTGTTTTAAATCAATATGAGCAATTATCATTTCTTCCTGAGGCGAATCTCTACTCTTCTCAATTTCCCATTTATGAACAGCAGCACCTACTAAACTGGCAAGATCGTCAGGAGTTGTAAAAAAACCACCCAAGTATTCTCTAGAAAAATTACTTCGTAAAGCTTCAACTTTGTCCAGGTTTTCTCCTTTATCAACAAACTTTCTTGGCCAGAGTGCATCTTCATGAAGTAGGAATATTAAGCAGTCTTTTCCTGTTTCCACTGCTTTTCTATATTCAAGTTCAGTCATGGATTTATCGTAGCCATCGGGGATATATCCATATCTCCAAGCAAAAATACCTATATAAAGATCTGAAGAGACAACAGCTTTTAAACATTTATCTAAAGGCCTTACATCTTCCGCGACAAAATACTCCATGGCCACATCTTCGTGATCCATTCTTCTCAGTTCAAAACTGACTTTTTTCCGACATTCTTCCAGATCCTTAAATGTAGAGGACACAAATACACGGGCCATTTTATCTACCAATCTTCCAGCCAATTATTCCAGAAACACATTAAAATACTAGAAGTTAAATCTTTTGAATTAATTTGATTATCTTAAAATAAAAAATAATTGGACAATTCCCACTTTACCTACATCCCATACCTTTTAATATTCCAAA
>DUGT01000045.1:0-2743 GCA_013331275.1 Methanosarcina sp.
TCAGGGCAGTTAAGAATTATAATATGAGTATGATCCTGACTTCACACTGGCCTGAAGTTATTGAACAGCTGGCAAACAAAGCCATCCTGCTTGAAAACGGAGAGGTAGTTATGGAAGGGGATCCACTTGAGGTTTCTGCAATCTTTATGCAAAATGTATCCATTGTGAGGCAGGAAAAGAATGTCATGGTCGGAGAGCCCATAATCAGGGTAAGAGACCTTTCAAAGCGTTATATTTCAGTTGATCGAGGCGTGGTAAGAGCTGTAGATGGCATCTCTTTTGATGTAAAAGAAGGAGAAATCTTCGGGTTAGTCGGAGTGAGCGGAGCAGGCAAGACTACCACCTCAAAAATTCTAATGGGAATATTACCCCCAACATCCGGTGAGGTTGAGGTCCGCGTGGGGGATGAATGGGTTGACATGACAAAGCTAGGAGTGGAAAACAAAGGAAGAGCAACCAAATATATGGGATTCCTGCACCAGGAATACGGCCTTTACACTCACAGCTCAGTAATAGATAACCTTACTGATTCTATTAGCCTTGATTTGCCTTTTGAACTCGGTGTCAGAAAAGCCGTAATTACTCTCAAAGCTGCAGGCTTTGATGAGAATAAGGCAAAAGCTATTTTACCCAAAATGACTGATGAACTGAGTGAAGGGGAGAGGCACAGGATTGCACTTGCACAGGTTCTGATCAAGGAACCAAGAATTGTCATTATGGATGAACCTACAGGGACTATGGACCCGATAACAAAAGTATCGGTGACTAACTCCATCCTTAAGGCCAGAGAAGATATAGGAGAAACATTTGTCGTAGTTTCTCATGATGTCGATTTCGTAAACGAGATATGTGACCGTGTCGCACTTATGCGTAACGGGAAAATTGTTGACATTGGTGAGCCGAAGAATATACTATCTCAACTCACTGAAGACGAAAGGATCCAGGCTGCAGAAGAAATATAAACATGCTGCCACCTCTTAGTATGGAAAATACTAAATGAGGTGCAGATTACGAGTAATGAGATCAGCGTAGAGGTGAACGGGCAACAATATACCTTACCTGCAGGCTCTACCCTTGGAGATGCCCTTAAAGTTTCCAGAGCCCCATATATAGCCGGTACAGCGGTCGGAATTCTTAAAGAGGCCGCTAAAGAAAAGACAAAAACAGTCACTGAATACGCTATCAGTACTCCTAGAGGAGAACTCAGGATTGAAATAAAAAATCCTGAATCATCTTCTGGAAAATTATGGGCTGAGCATTTTAAAGAGTACGAAGGGAAATCAGTTCACTGGGCAAGTTCTGAAGCTCTGGCTTTTGGACCATTTGAAGCCGAAATTAAGCCTTCGCGTGAGACCGGAAGCTTTGAAGCGTTTGAGGTGATGTTTGGAGCAGGAGGTTTTGATCCTCATAATACTCATCTTATTTTTTCACTTAGGAGACATACTGCAGAATATGGGACTCCTGAAGATAGATCTTTTGCAGAAGTTATAGCCGGAAGAAATATTTTGTTCAGGCTTTCAAGAGAGGATACAATTCTTGGTATTGAACCAATTATAGAATGGGAACAAATCTCAGAAAAGACCTGCACAACTGATCTTTCTATTCCTCTTGAAGACGGTAACAGCATATTTACTTATTTTGAGGTTGAACTTTCCCGGAATGCTCCAAGAGGGGCAGAAAATTTCTATGCCCTTACACGTGAGGGAACTCTCCATGTAGATACTATTACCAGTTCCTTCATCTCAGATGATGACCTAAAAGGAGAGCCCGTTCCTTACGAAAATTTCGAGCCAAGACGAGAAGGTGCAATTTCTGTTCGAACAGTCGGGTATGGATTAGGCAGAACATATATCTCCATAGAGGATCGCCCTTCAAGCCTTGTGCATTCGGTTGTAGGGCATGTAACAAAGGGTATTGAACTTATCAAGTTAGCAGAAGAAGGACAGAAACTCTCGATTGAAAGCCTTCCTCCTCAAATAGTTCTTCTGGGGCATAGCTTTGGAGAAGTAGAGGCCGTACTTTCTTCTATAGGTGTTGAACTAATAAAAGAAGGGTACACTGGGGAAGATGCAATAATAGTCAGACAGGATCCGCCAACAACCCTTGAGATTCTTGGAGATGCAAAGGTAACTGCATATGCGGTATCCAGAGAAAAATTGGTTGAAATCGAACTTTACCCTGAAAAGGCTCCGAAGTCGGTAGACTTTTTCCGCCATGCTCTTGAACTTAAGACAAAAACGGTGGGGAAACTTCCTGTTTATATGATATATGACGACACTTATCTTTTTAAGACAGAAAAGGAAGTAGTGAAGTATAAAGAAATCCTTCCAGAAAATACTCCTACGAACAAAGTACTCGGAGGAGAAATAGGAATCACTAATCAGGCAGCAAAAAGAATGGGAACTATAGGTGTGAGACTTGAGGACGACGAGCTTTTTGGTCCCACCGGAGAAAGATTCTCTTCAACTAACATTGTCGGCCGAATAATAAATCCTGAAAAGCTTCTCGGTGTCAAAGAAGGAGAGGCGATATACGTAACTGAAATTGTACGCAAGTAAGTTAAAGTATAAACAAAAAACAGTTAGATAACTGCTAAGGCATACATAATATTTATAATATATAAAAGAAGTAATATGCGTGAGCACAGTAACAAGTAAGTAGTCGTATAGTACCCGGCTAATAAATAACTCAAGCTGAAAATCGGCTTGCTGGTTTCAGATTAAAGCCTTGATAACAAACCTGT
>DUGT01000045.1:2897-8778 GCA_013331275.1 Methanosarcina sp.
TTAATATCATAAAGCCTTGATAATAAACCTGTTAATATCATAAAGCCTTGATAACAAAGAAGTCAGCTCATTATAACGTGGCCGCTTTAATGAATCCAGATGTTTAAGCGGTTCGCATTAATTTCTCGAAAGTGAAGTCTCCCGAGGCTAAGGAGAGACAAAAGATGACAGAAACGAAAAAAGAAGAGATTACAAAATACATTGTAATCAGTTCGGATAAAGTGCTGCCTTCAGATGCAGCTATGAAGATCTACGAGTCAGAGTTTCCAGTTACGGTAAAGGAGACATGTTTCGGACTTATCGTATCAGGAGCCAGAGACGATGTTGAGACCTTGGTTGAACAAATCCGGCAACTGGATAAAAATCATATTTTTGTGAAGGATAGGGGATTTCCCCCAGGAGATGAGAGGCGCTGCCGCGCAAGTAGGGGAGGAGGCCCGCGGCCTGGATTCCATTTTTTGAGGGAAGAAGTTGAGATGCTTCCTGCTATAGGGGCTGCACTTGATGAACTTGAGGCAAAGGAATGTATGACAGAAAAACGCAAAGCAAAATGCAGGCTTAAAACTTCGGACCTGGAAAAAGTTATTGAAGAGGAGCTTGCGAGGTGAGTTTTTTGGCGAAGGTTTTCATTTATCCCATAAATAGTCTTATTCTAGCCGACCTTGTTGAACGTTTTGGGCACAAACCCCTTACTATGATGAGCCAGATTCGAGAAAAAGTCACAAGTCTCAGCCTGGATTCCCCTCCTATAAACATTACTCCTGAAGACCCTAAACTGGGTCTTAAATATGCCGCAATTGAAGTGCCGGCTGGAGTAAGGGGAAGAATGTCGCTGATAGGTCCTCTTATAGAACAGGCAGAATCTGCAATTATAGTTGAAAATCCGCCCACTGACTTTGGCTGTGTGGGCTGTAATCGCACAAATGAGCTGACAAAGTATCTGATTCGTTCAAAAGGTGTCCCTGTACTTGAGGTAAAGTACCCTGAGTCTGACGAGGAAGCCCGCGATTTTGTAAACAAAATCGTAGCATTTCTGGAGTCGCTGCCTAAAGAGAAATCTGAGGAAGATGAAAAGGCGAAAGAGAAAGAACCGGCAGAAAAGGAGGGCAAGAAATGAGTGGTGAAGATTCTGGACTTGTCAAGATTGCACTGGTATCCTGCGGCTCTGAGTATGCCGGAGTTCAGCCCGAGTTTGAAGAAGCCGCAGCCAAAGTAAATGCAAAATTTATCTATCCTGAAATTGATGTTGCGTCCATAGATACTATCGGTAGAGATTTTGGTCTTGAGGTTGCTAGTGGAGACCTGAGACTTATGATGGCCCGGGCAAAAGCTGTTGTTGAAGGTACAACAAACGCAGATGGAGTTTTTATTACCACCTGTTTCCGCTGTGCCGAAGGAGCTATTGTACGAAACGAGGTCAGAAGATATATCCATGAACACTCCAACATTCCGGTAATCAGTTATTCTTTTACCGAAAGCACCAGTGCAGGCACACTTCTCACTCGCTTGGAAGCTCTTACTACAATTGTCAGGCGCAAGCACCTTCTTACAAGAGAAGTTCAAACTGGGCTGACCGCAGGAATAGACTCCGGCTCAACAACCACAAAAGCCGTGGTAATGAGAAACAACAAAATAATAGGCAAGGGCTGGGTTCCCACAACGAAAGTCCTTGAAAGCGCCGAAGAAGCATACTCACAGGCTCTAAAAGAAGCTGGGGTCTCTAAGGAAGAAATTCAGGCTCTTGGTACTACAGGATACGGTCGTTTCCTTATTGGTAACAGTCTTAAAGCTCAGCTTATCCAGGAAGAAATAACTGTCAACTCAAAAGGAGCCGTTTATCTTGCTAACAAGCAAAAAGGCAGTGCAACAGTTATTGACATCGGCGGTATGGACAACAAAGCAATCTCGGTTCAGGACGGAATCCCGGGAATGTTTACAATGGGTGGTATTTGCGCAGGCGCTTCAGGGCGTTTCTTTGAAATGATCTCAAAGCGTCTTGGTGTAGATATTACCGAACTGGGGGCTCTGGCAGTCAAGGGGATGCATGAAAATGTATCCATGAACAGCTATTGCATAGTTTTTGGAACTCAATCCCTTGTAAATTCCCTTGCAAAGGGAGCTACTCCTGAAGATGTAGCTGCTGCAGCCTGTTATAGTGTGGTAGAACAGATATACGAGCAGCAGTTGCAGGAAGTAGATGTTAAAGAGCCTCTGATTCTTGTGGGTGGTTCTTCACTTATTGCAGGAGTCCCAAAAGCTCTTGAAGATCTTCTCAAGATCAAGGTCCTTGTGCCAGAGAACTCACACCTTATAGGGGCAGTAGGAGCAGCTTTGCTTGCTTCTGGCTTTGTGGAGGAGTGAGGAAAAAATGGATTCTCTTGAGGTTTTTGATGTCGAGTCCGCAATTGCTTCGGAGCAAGAATTTTACAGAAAGATTATAGAGGACAACCTTTCAAATCTCAAGCTTGCCCCGGCTATAGGGAGAATAAAGGTGGTTTTAAGACCTGAAGATTCCCTTTTTCAAATGGCAATTATCCTGAGGGATGTGGGCACTAAAGTTACAACAACCGATATTGCCGATATGGAAGCAAAACCGGTTGCTGGCGAAATAATAATTTCTATAAAAAAAGAGCAATACATTCCGGAACTTCTGGGAAAACTCTGGGAGCGCTATGGGAAAGCTAACATCAGCCAACCAGACCGCTGGACTGTGACCATAAGTACGGATAAGCCAGATCAAGAAGCAGCTTTTCTTAAAGATATGATGGTTGCAGATCCCCGGCACAGGCTTCATGAAAACCTCGTTGATTTTGCAATCCGTGTCACTCCAGAGGGTTTCAGGGTTCGGTATCACCTGTATAAAGGTACCCAGTTTATTTTTGTGGCATCCGAGGAAGCACTAAAACGTGAATGGATAAAAGAGACGGAAGCGATGCTCGAGGAACTCATGAAAGGAGGGAAAAAGTAAGATGGCAGTATTCAGACCCTATCTTTATACCGGTGGTGTCCACAAGCATGGACTTTTAATTGAGCTGCTGGAAGACCTTGGAGGTTACATAATCCAGAAAGTAGTTACAGGGACTGAAGTCAATCTTATTATGCTTGTTCCGGAAAAAGATATCCCGATAGTAAAAAAACAAGCTGATGATCTACTTGGAATGATGGTAGAAGCTCCACTAACCGGAGTTGAGATTGCAGTCGTTTCGCCGACCCTTGCTTCTCACCACCTTCCACATTCAGCTTGTGATGTAGCAGAATATCTTCGTCATCCCGGAGCTAATACAAACATGATAGGACTTGCAAGAGGAATGGGGCGCAGGGTGTCTCTATCTATGGATTACGAAAGGAAGCTTATCAATGAACACGATATTGCAGTTTTCACATTCGGATCTTTTAGCGACTGCATAATAAACAAGAAGCCAAAGCTCTTTGAAGGCATAGAAATCCCTATTGTGGTTACAGGTGGACCTGAATTAAAAACTGAGGAAGTCCACGGAGCAGACCTCTACGTTGGGAATATCGGAAGAACATCTCACAGGTTAAGGAAAGCCGAGGAGGTTAGCGCCCTTGATAAACTCAACGAGGGAGTTGGAAAGATTGCTGATAATATCCGTAAACAGCAGGCAAAAGATCCACTCGCAGTGCTTCCTGCCAGAGTAATGAATGAGATTGAAAATCAGGTCCCGGAAATCCGAACTGTACTTTCGCCTGCTCCACTTACCCTCCAGCTTAACGGGGTCAGGGTCAAACTCTCATATGATGAATTCCATGAGAAAATTGAAAATCTGGAGTTTGACGAAGGGGTTACCCTTTCCGAGCTTGCGGATATTTCAAAATCAAAAATGAAAAATTATATATTGATAAAAATCAAATCTAAGTCTGACGTTGGTTTTGCAATTTGACCCGGGTTCTGTTGCATTAAGAGTTATTTGCTTTACATTTTACTGGGTTTGTGTTTTTCACTTATCCTTTAGGTTGTAAAGCTTGAAACAGAAAACGGCGTCGGAATCCTTTTTCCACGTTAATCTATGCTGGTGGTTTCGTATGGAACTTGAGGATATTGTGGAAATTCTGAAAAAGGACCCTGAGAAAGCTGTTCCTGAACTCCTTGAAGATGTCCGGAATCAGTATGGTGAAGTCCCCTACATAATGAACTTCATGAAAGACCTTCCAGAGATTTTCATTCCAAAAACACTTTATGAGAACTCCATAATGAGGGGATTCAAGAACCTAGACCCAGAGACAGTCGAACTTATTGCGATAGGTGTAGCTTCTGCCCTTCGTTGCGAGCATTGCCTGAAAATGCATATTAGAGTCGCAAAACGGAAAGGAATTAACAAAGAAAAAATATTTTATGCAATTATGATAGGAGCATCTATATCCAATGCCGCAGTACTGGCTGAAAGTACAAGAGCGCTTGTATCCGAATTTCCGGATGATGAAAATGAAGAAGAGTGCTGTTGTGACTCGAACTGTGAGATATGTAACATCTCCAAGGCCACTCTTAAGTAAATAGATAGATTCTAGATTGATTCAATTATAAATTCATTATAAAAAACTAACTCCCAGGAGTTAACTATATAAATTCGTCTTTGCGATCTTATAAATCCAGTTCATTAGGATCTCATTTAATTTTGAAAAACTTGTTCTCTGACAAAACTTGACAAAAAGCTAGTCTCTAAGTTCTTCCGTTAATAATCGTCCACAGATACAGATCCGTCTTTTTGCCCGGATTTTATGTGAATATATGTGACTGGTATGGAATATGTGTGAGATATTTAGGATGTATACGGGAGATCGATAGTTTTACGTCGGGTTTTCAGGGTTAATAATATTTTTATCATGGTAAGCTGATTTATATTAAGTCGAGACCATATGTACAGAGTTAGATTCTGTTTGCTGTTACTGGCAGTATTTATCTTACTGACCGTCTCAGCTGCATCTGAAACAAATCCGGAAAGGATTATGGACTATCCGTGGGATCATTCTCCTATTACTGTATATATTGATGACAGCAACGTTCCAGAACACTACAGCCCTACCTATTACGCACAAATAGAAAAAGCTATGGAATACTGGGAGGAGGGGGGAAACGGAAACCTTAAGTTTACGCCTGTTTTCAAACTTGTGGATTCGAAAGAAGCTGATATCAGGATAAGATGGGTAGAGAATCTGGAGAATGTAGAAGGAGCTCCTCCAGGCGTTGCTGGCTATGCAAGTCCCAGGGTATCTAATGGTCGATTTGTAAGAGTCGACATAGTGCTTGAGGTAGGAAACTTTCAGGGAAAGTCCTGGCGTCAGTATGGGGATGAGACAATGCTTTCTGTTGTAAAACATGAATTCGGGCACGCCCTGGGCCTGGGTCACAGCAGCAATAGAAGGGATATCATGTATCCTGAGCACGAGCAAAGAGAAGATATAAATCCTCTCCTCCTGAGCAAGTACAGGCCTGTACTGAATATTGCAGCGTTTGTAGCTTTTGCAGTTCTTCTGTACTTTGGGATAAGCTGGCAGCGCAGCAGGAAAAAAAGGAAAAAACTTGAGGATAAATATTTCAAGTAAAAATTTATATGTACATCAGAGTGAATCCAATTTAAGATTTTTATTCGAAAAATCAAAATCGGTTCCAGGATAACATAAAAAATATTCCTGTACTAATATTGAAATAGTATTTTGTTTATCTATATTTTTTAAGTCTATTTCGACTAAATGATATATAGTTACAGTAGTTACGAGTATTCACGGTCAATTATTTACGGTTCCGAATCATATTTGGCTCCCAAAAGAACGAATAGTTGTTAGCACCTTCGCAACTAAAAATGAAACTATAAAAAACTTAAATGAGGTTATTGAGTTCCCATCATAAAACTTAGATGAGGGT
>DUGT01000045.1:8889-21725 GCA_013331275.1 Methanosarcina sp.
AGTCCTCATCATAAAACTTAGATTAGGATGTTGAATCCTCATCATATATTCTTTCTTTACTATATGTTCTTACTTTCTTTTATACAAAGTCACAGCAAACAAGCTAACGATTCCAATAACTGATTCAAAACCTGGAGATTTTTTGCTTTCGTTTTCAGAAGTACTTGGATTTTGTGTCTGTTTAACGTTTGTTACATTACTTGTATTGTTTTCAAGACTACTATTAGATTCAGATTGAGTTTCAGATTTTGTTTCATTCAGAGTTGAACTTGGTGCTGTCTTGCCAGTTATTGAAAATGGAGAGGATAATTCCGAGGTTTCAGCTGTGAAATACAGGTACTTATCGTCTTCTCCTACGAGAGTGGTTTGTAAAGAATTCCATTTTGAATCACTGTATCCATTAAAGGCAATGGAAGACTTGTCTATATTTTTGTCTTGAACCCAGGATTTTTCAACCTTGAAATATACTTTTGCATTTTCAATATTATCGGGGGTTGCAAATCCACTGTTTCCTACCCAGATGTTTACGAATTTATACACTTCATCCGAAGGCGATTCTGAAACAAGAGTGGATTGATTTATTAGCATCTCAACCACAGTTGTAGTTTTACCAACAGTTTTTTTAGAATCAAAACTCATATTAACTACAGGAGTGGCACTTTGTGGGAAACCGAAATTTACAGAGTTTCCGTATGTAATAGAAGTTTGTGAAAGTTCTTTAGCTTCTACATTACTTTGGGGCTCGGGCGAACCCCCAACACCTCCACTGCTACTACTACCGCTACCGCTACTACTGCTATCACTGTTACTGTCACTGTCACTGTTACTATCACTGCTTCCATCACTTGAGTCGCTCATTTCTTCCACATATATTGTTTTGTTTGATAAGCTTGTTCCGTTTTCATTGTTTGCTGTAAGATTGACAGTATAGTTTCCTGCTGTTGAATAGGTATGTTCTGGATTCTGCTCGGTTGAGTTAGTTCCGTCTCCAAAGTCCCAGCTCCATTCACTTGCATTTTGTGAGGTGTCTGCAAATTGGACATCGAGACCATTGGAATTATCGGCGTCAAAGCCTGCTTCAGGAAGAACTTTCTGCTGTCCCAGAACGGTTATTTCTTGAGCTGTTGCATCCCAACCTCTTCCATTGCTCACTTCTAAAACAACTCTATAAGTTCCGGGATAATTGAAAGTATATGTTGGATTCTTTTCTTTTGAAGTATTTGTCAATCCAAAATACCATAAAGCTGTAGTTGCATTTTTACTTTCGTCAGTAAATGTTACATTCAATGGTGCATATCCAGAAGTGGAGGATGCAGAGAAATTAGCAGTTGGTAGGCCTGTAGTGTTTTTATTTCCCACTACATAATCTATCTTTTTAAGGGAATCACTTCCATTAGGCCCAACTACGATCAAAGTAACGTTGAAAACTCCGTAAGCTTTAGCTCTTCCAAATCTATGAGAAGTAGTTACCGAGTTTCCTTTTCCACTGCTGTAAGACCAATGATCAATTTGCGGATTATAAAATTCCCATTTCCAACTGGTAACTTTGCCTGTCACGTTACCAGTTAACCTTGAATCAAAAGGAACAGTCCCTTTAAGGACGTTACAAGTAAAATCATTAATTGTGACATTGCCTGTAGCTGTGACATTGTCTGCAGCTGAAACCACCCCAATCGATGGTATAATAGCTAAAATTACTTGCAAGAATAGCATAACTAATACTATAGATGAAAAAGATTTTCTCATGTAAATCCTCCTTAGGACAAAATCAATTAAGATTTAAATTCTACAATTCTTCAATTTGGTCGAGTAAGTCCTAGTTATTTTCACTCTGTTAACAAGATAATGACCAGAAAATTTGTTCTTAGATATAAGCTTTTTTTTTCGAATAAAATTATTCAACTAGTGAAGGTCTAAAAGAAGTTCATTTAATTCGCAATTTCTTGAAAGCATTCCAAATAGAGTAATAAACAAGAAAATAGTTCTTGAAGGATGTAATTACGACTATATCATGTTTTTTAAAATAAATAAAAAGTTTTTAATTAGAAGCTAATAAATAATCTTAATGTGAGTTATCAATTTTTCTTTCGAATTTTTACTTAAAGAGCTGAATTCCAAAACTCAAAATCTACTTTTTGAAGCTCATTTTTAAAATCGTCAATTGAGCTTCTGCTAGCTAGGAAAGCAATTCTATAACTTTTATAAATTATAAGAGTAAAAATAGGAGTAGAAGTTCGTTTGGGACAGGCTCAGCAGGTATCACTTTCAGGATAGGCTTAAATAGGCATCTCTGGAGGCTCTTTATTTTCTGCAGCGAACCTTTTAAAGAACTCTTTAAAATGCTCGGGAAGAGTATCAAGTTCCAGAATGCTATCAAGGGGAGTCCATGCATGTTCAATATGTTCGTCGCTCAACTTTACATCAGCAATGAGATATCCCCCGTCATATACTACGGCAATTACCTTTTTGTCCGGAAGCTCAAAGGTAGCATATCCTGCAATCTCTCCGGGAATAATTGAAATCCCTGTTTCCTCCCAGACCTCCCGAACAACTGCTTCTTCAAGAGGTTCTCCACGGATCAGCTTTCCCCCCGGAAGGTCCCATTTTCCCGGATTACTGTGAGAGTTTTCCGACCGTCTGAGAAGCAGGAACTCGCCTTTCTCGTTCCGTAGAACGGCATAAATAGAAACGATGTAAGGTTTCTCCAGATTCATATACTAATATGTAAGACTTCTTTGTCTTAAAGGCTGGCTTTTTTAAGATCTTCAAAATATAACTTCCTTCAAATACAGATTTCAATAACACTTTTTAAAAAATCTTTTTCTCAATAATATTTTCAAAGATACATATTTCAACGATACTTTTTAAAGAGTCTCGGATTTGAGCGCAGAATCAAATATTATGGAATAATGGAAAATGAAGATTGAAAAAATGCGTATTGAGAAAAGAATAATCTAAAAAATAATAATTATAACGTTTAAATAAAAATATTACTTTATCTCTATTTTTCCAAGTTTGAGATGTAATATGTAATAAACCATTCCATTTTAGCTCAAATAGAAATAAATATATTCTTATCTGAAGATATCTTCTAAAGTAGGGATTGAACATTCATCCTTTCTATTCGGGTTTTTGGGGCAAGTAAAAATCTAGACTTGTTTTTATGTAAATTTCATAAGTCGTCTCCATACCTCAGTGCTTAATACAGGCTAAAAATCACAAAGTTTGAAGAGTGCAGTCCCTAAATTTATCTCCGAATTGACAGCTACAGTCTCGAATATTGATTTGATTACAAATGGATCTTTCCTCAAATTTAGAGTTCAATAATCGAATATTGGAACAACTGGGTTTAGGAACAAAGGGAGTCTGGATTAAAAATTTCATTTTATATTGAGGGGTAAGTTAGATGAAAGTTAATAAAAGAACGGCAGTTTGTTTTGGAATACTTCTTGTTATATTTCTTATGACCATAGGGAACGCAACTGCAGTTCCTGCAGAAGGTACGAGAACCAGGGTCATCAGTAGTGACGCACATCCAAAGTCTCTGGATATCTATGGGGACAGAATTGTATGGGCCGACGATCGGAATGAAGAAGGTCAGGTAGATAATTTAAGCCTCTATTCCAACCATGATGAAAACTGGGATATCTATATGTACGATCTCTCCACTTCCATGGAAACACAGATAACCAGTAATAACTCAACACAGTCCAATCCCTCTATCTATGAGAACAGAATAGTATGGCAGGATCTGCGTAATGGAAACTGGGACATCTACATGTATGATCTCTCCACTTCCATGGAAACCCGGATAACCACCAATGAATCAAATCAGACTTTACCTGCTATTTACGATGATAAAATAGTATGGCAGGATGATCGAAATGGAAACCTGAACGTTTACATGTACAATCTCTCCACTTCCACGGAAACCCAAATAACCATCAATGAATCAAATCAGAGTGAGCCTGCAATTTACGGGGACAAAATCGTGTGGGTAGATGAAGTGCAAATAGATAATGCTGTAGACCCGTATTTTTCTATAAACAATAATATATGTGTGTACGATCTTGCCACTTCTACGGAAACCCGACTTCCTTCTGGATTAAGGATATGGAATCCTTCAATTTATAAGGACGTTGTCGTGTGGGGGCAGGAAGATTTTGTAGGAAATAACGAAATGATTATAATGTATAATCTTTCCACTTCCACAGGAGATCTTATAGCCTATGAAAGAACTGGCAGTCCCGATATTTACGAGGATAGAATAGTGTGGACTCAAGATTTCTGGGATTTCAGAGATCATGTTTTAATGTATAATATTTCCACTTCTACTGAAACCGAGTTGACTGCCGAGGGAGTACATGAAGCTGGGTCTGGAAGTTACCCTGCTATCTATGGGGACAGGATAATATGGGTACCTTCACGTCTCTCAGAAAACGCCAGTAGTATTTACATATTCACTCTTGATTCTGCTGGATCGCCTGTGGATAACAGGGAAAATGGAACTGAGACACAGATCACCACGAACGGATCATTTCAGATCGACCCGTCTATCTACGGAAATCGAATAGTATGGCAGGATGCTCGCAACGGGAAAGGCATTGGTCAATCTGGATATCCTGCTGGAGGCTATGACATCTATATGTACGATCTTTCCGCCCACAAAGAAATTCAGATCACCAATGATAGTTCAGACAAAGTATCTTCTGATATCTACGGGGACAGGATAGTGTGGAATGAGTGGCGGAATGGAAACCCCGAGGTCTACACTTATAACATCTCTACTTCTAATAAAACCAAGATACATGATGATGTAATAAATAATCCTCGTGTCTATAAGGATAGGATAGTGTGGGCAATCAATAACATCTATATGTATAATCTTTCCACTTCTACGGAAGTCCAGATAAGCAACAACACGTCATATCAGGACTATCCTGCAATCTACGGAGACAATATTGTGTGGACGGATAGTCGTGACGGAAATCTGGATATTTACATGTATAACCTTTCAACTTCTACAGAAACCCAGATAACCACAAATAACTCAATTCAAAGAGTTCCTGATATCTATGAGGACAGGATAGTATGGGAGGACGATCGAAATGGAAACTGGGATATCTATATGTATAACCTTTCCACTTCCACGGAAACTCAGATAACTACCAATGAATTTAATCAAGGGTCACCTTCGATCTATGGAGACAGAATTGTATGGGTAGATGATCGCAGTGGCAGGCCCGATGTTTACATGTACAATCTTTCCACTTCTAAGGAAACCCGGATTACTACCAGGGGATCAGTCTGGATATTCGCAGGCGATGATGATGCATGGGGAGGAATTCCTGGGATACTTGATATCTATGGGGACAGAATAGTCTGGCATGATTCTCGCAATGGAAACCCCGATATCTACATGTTTACTCTTGCTTCTGCCGAAGTGCCGCCTCTGGATGATAACTGTACAGATGATGAGAGAGATGAGAACGGAACTCAGCCTTCTGACAATTGTTCTTCGGAGCTAACGCCTCTGGGTAGGATACAGGCTCTTAAGGAGTATATAGAAAGTACATACAGGTGCCATGTAAATACAAAAACGGGCCTGGCAGATCTGCTTGATACTTCGAAATGTTACTATGAAAAGGGTGAGAATACAGAATCTGTTTCCGTACTTAATTCATTCATTAATCTTGTTGAGAAAATGAAACTATGTGAACAGGTTTCGGCTGATGAAGCAGATTACATGGTCAGGAAAGCAAATGAAATTATCGACCAGATAGAAGTAAATTAAGAGTAAGGATTGAGTCTACAGCCGTAAGGAAGCGATAAAGAAAAATCAATAACATTCTCTACTTTTATTCATTAATTTTTTTCTTTTTTTATTTATTTGGTAATTTATTTTGCATATCTACGGCGTTTATGGGATTAGTTGCTATTAAGGCCATATTTCTCATCCTCAGATTATTGAATAAAAACGCTAGTGTTAACTATTATGGTCTTATCCATGGTTATCTATCCAGAAGTAAAAACAGAATCAAGAAGCAGAAATAAAAATAAAATATTGAAAATAAGGGCTAAGAAAACCTTAAAATAAAAGTTAAGGATATTTAATTTTTTTAATGGAAAATAAATTCTTTATCATCTGTACTTTTATTGGGGGAACACTAGCACCACATCCAATTCACGAGATGAGGCTTATTAACCCTTGGAAAATGAATCATTTTTTGAGGACCCTAAAATAAAAGTAAAAACAAAATTAAGAAGCAGAAGTAGAAATGAGATAAAGAATAGAGGAATTAATATGGCTGGCTGGACAGGAAAAACAGTATACATAAACCTTGGTTCTGAATCTGTAACTACAGTCAGGACTGATGAAAACTTAATTCGGAAATACCTTGGTGGCCGAGGGATGGGGGTAAAACTGCTTTCCGAACTTGCAGACGTGAATATTGACCCTCTTAGCCCGGAAAATCCCCTTATATTCACTTCTGGGCCTCTTTCTGGCCTTGCCCCAATGGCTTCAGGAGCGGTCCTCACGTCGAAATCACCTCTAACAGGCACAATATTTAGCTGGAATATGACTGGGGGCTTCGGGAGAGAGCTCAAGAAAGCTGAAATTGATGCTCTGGTAATTACCGGAAAGGCAAACAGGCCTTCCTATGTGGAAATTGCAGAAGGAAACGTTGAAATTGTGTCCGCAAAACAGCTATGGGGAAAAAATGTCAAAGCCTGTACTGAATCCCTTGAAAATAAAGGCAGAGTGGCATGCATTGGTAGGGCAGGAGAAAAACAGGTTCTAATTTCCTCCTTTGTGGTCGATTCCGTCCATATAGGAAGGGGAGGTCTGGGTGCAATTGCCGGTTCAAAAATACTCAAAGCCGTTGTTGTGAAAGGAGAAAAAGAACTTTTACCTTTCGATCCTGAGGGATTCCGAGAACTTGAGATAAGAGTTTTGAAACTTTTTGATGCAAGTCCCATGCTCTCTAAAGGACTCTCAAATTATGGCACGTCTGCGCTTGTAAAATTACTGGATTATATGAATCTCATCCCTAGCAAGAACTTTACTGGAAAGAATCCTCCCTTTGCAGATATGCTTTCAGGAGAGTATATCAAAACTGTCTTCAAGCTTGAAAAAGAGAGTTGTCCTGGCTGTCCTCTGGGTTGTAAAAAGAGAATTAAAGAAACAGCGCAGATGTTTAAAAAGACAGGACAGGTTTTGACTGAAGGACAAACTTTGCTTGAAGGACAAATTTTACCTGATTATGATTCCATCTGGGCCTTCGGGTTTAACCTTGAAAACCCTGATATCACCTCCGTGATTAAAGCTGACAGAATATGCAAGGACTACGGGCTTGACCCGATCTCGGCAGGTTCCGTGCTAGGGGCGTGCGCAGAATTCAAAGAAGGAATAATCGAAGCTAATGAAATGGAATCCATGCTCTTTAAAATCGGGGAAGGAAGCAAATTAGGAAATGGAACCAGAAGATACTTGTCAGGTCTTGGGAGAGAAGACTTGAGCATGGATGTTAAGGGGCTCGAACTCGGAGGTTTTGATCCACGAGGGATAAGGGGACAGGCCCTGGCTTATGCTACTTCCAGCCATGGGGGAAACTATTTGACTGCTTTCATGGTCGGACCTGAGGTACTTGGGAAGCCTGTAAGTCTTAACCGTCTGAGCCTTAAAGGAAAAGCAGGTATTCTCCAGGTATTTGAGAACCTGACTGCAGTTCTGGACTCCTTTGTGTTCTGCCCTTACTCAGGTTTTGCCCTTGGTGAAGAGCTAGGTTCTGCTCTCCTACTTTCGGCTGCAGGTATGGAGATTTCGCCCGCAGAGCTCCTGAGAATTGGAGAAAGAACCTATAATCTGGAGAGAATGTATAACCTTAAAGCAGGGTTTACCCGAAAAGACGATACCCTTCCTGAAAGGCTATTTGAAAACAATGGAGAGAACGAAGGGTACGGAATTCCCAGGCAGGAGTTTGAAGCTGCACTTCAGGAATATTATCATTACCGAGGATGGAATGAAGAAGGAGTGCCCAGACCGGAGAAGTTAAAGGAGCTTGGAATTAATTTTTAATATGAAAAAAGGTTCAAAGCTAGTGTGTTTGACATAATAACTGCAGATCGAATCATGAAATAATCTTAGAAATAAAAAGAAACTACTTTCAGTGATTTTTACTCTACCGTACACTCTAAAAAGTAATAAATCTTATAAAGGAAAGAATTTTCTCTTTGAAGTCCTATATTTCCTTTAATTCAGTATTCCTTTAATCTGGATTTTTCGGAAATTTCATGCAGTTTTACACGAAATTCAGTCAAAAGACGAAAAATCTCGCACAAGCGTTATATAGTCATGGATAATTAATCGTATTAGTTCTCGATCTGTAGATTGGCTCTGCAGGCATCCTAAGCTCGGAATACTTTCCAGTTTTTCTATTCAGGCCTTAAGCAATGTATGGATAAAATAAGAGTCAGGCTTAAAAATTAGAAAAGCCTTCTTATACTACTTTACCGGAGCCATGAAAAGTCTCCGGCAAATTCGGAATGACGTTTACAGCTCATTTATAAACATCTAAAAACGTACGGGAGAATCGTTATGAAACAGCAGGTAGAAGTAAAGGAACTCAAAGAAGGGAAATACGTAATTATCGATGACGAAGCATGTGTCATAAAGAGCATTACCAAATCCAAGCCGGGAAAACACGGGGCTGCAAAGGCAAGAGTAGAGGCTATCGGACTTTTTGACGGCCAGAAGCGCTCCTTCATAGGCTCAGTTGCAACCAAAGTATACGTCCCGATTGTGGAAAGAAAGACTGCACAGGTAATCTCAATTACCGGCGACATTGCCCAGCTTATGGACATGGGAGACTTCTCAACCTTTGAGATCGTAATTCCTGATGAATACAAGGATAAGGTCAAAGAGGGCGAAGAGATTTCTTACATTACAGCTCTTAGCAAGGTCAAGCTCGATATAAGGACATAAGTTTTCGAAATTAACGTGAAAACTCAGGTTAAGAGCCTGAGTCATTCTTTTTTTAAGCAAATAATTTCGTATCAGGTTAAACTATGTTTTTACCCAATTCCTTTATAGATGCTCTTGCAGACTATGAATCTGCGCGTTATGTTATCTTCGGCGTGCCTTTTGATAATACCTCTTCTTACAGAGCAGGTAGCCGCTGGGCTCCTGACGCTATGCGGCAGGCCTCCGCAAATTTTGAGAGTTACAACCCGACTTTCGATATAGATCTTGTCGATCTTCCAATTTATGATGCCGGAAACCTGGAAACTTCCGCTTTGGTTGACGAAACACTTCAGAGCCTGTACGAAGCTACAAAAGACCTCCTGAATGATGATAAGTTTCCAATTATGCTTGGTGGAGAGCACTCTCTGACCTTTGCTATGGTTAAGGCCTGCGCTGAAATCGCAGGAGAAGATTTCGGGGTTCTTGTCCTTGACGCTCATTTTGACCTGAGGGAAGAATACAGGGGCTTTAAGCATAATCATGCCTGTGTGTCCCGAAACATTCTCAGTGAGGTTACTAAAAATCTTGTTTCCATAGGTATAAGAAGTGGTCCGGAAGAAGAATGGGTTTTTGCCAGGGAAAATAACCTGAAGTATTACACAGCTGATGATGTGGAATCCACAGGTATGGTAGAGATTCTTAAAGAAGCCCTCGAGTGGCTTGACTGCAGCCAGATCTATCTTTCCCTTGATATGGATGCAATAGACCCGGCTTATGCTCCTGGTCTCGGCACGCCTGAACCCTTTGGCCTGAGTGCGCGAGATGTAAGGACTGCAATAAGGACACTTGCTCCTTTCTCAATGGCTTTTGATGTTGTAGAAATCGCTCCTGAATACGATTCCGGACAAACCGCCATGCTTGGGGCAAAATTGATGAGAGAATTTATTGCTTCCCATGCAAAAAGTTGCAGGAAAGCATAAGCTAAGAAAACAGAAAGTTTTAGCTAAGCTGCTGGAAAAGGCGAAGTATTAAAAACTTCGGAACTTTCCCAGAGTTCAATATCTCAGGACTCATTAATCTAGAGTTCAATGTATCCAGATCTTATGTGTCCAGAACTCAGTACTCTTTCTATTCGATGAAGTTTAGATTAGTTAAGTACGCCAAATAGCTATTATCTTGTCAATTGCTATGTGCGTGTACTTTTCGTTATGCTCGAGAGTGAGCACGTTGTCTGCGCAGGCTTCCACTTTACCGTTAAATACATCAGGACCCCCGCAGTAAACATCTACGACTTCGCCTAGAAGATGTTCTACTATAAAAGATTGCACTTCTTTGCACCTCAACATTTTCTCAGATATCAAAATGTTCTATATAATTGTCCTCTATAGTACAGAAATATCGGAATTTGGAACTTTGAACTTATTGGCTCCAGAGGGCTATTATTTTATCAATAGCTATATGGGTGAGTTTTCCTTCGCTATTGAGCGTCAGAACATTATCGGCACAGGCTTCTACATTTCCCTTGAAAACATCAGGTCCACCGCAGTAAACGTCCACATCCTTATTGAGATAGTGTTCTACTATAAATGATTGCATCATAGACTCTTTTCTCCTGCTTACTTTCTTTACAACTTGTTTATTTACTTGTTAGTTTCTCTGATAACAAAAGCTGACGGTCTGTACATCTGCAGACGTCCGTTAATTGTAACTATCTTTTCATTTCTTATAAATATATTTAAAAACTAAAATTGTTTTTTGGAGTGCACTACTGTTTATCTTTGAAAGGAAAATCAGCTTACTTGCCAGAGAGCCTGAATAGCTCTCAGCTCTCGTTTTCGTGGAAATATAAATTAGTTATATGGCTTTCTTTTCTCCAGGTTTACTTGCTCAGAGAATTCAGGAAAGTTAGGTTTATCTGGAAATATCTCATAAATCAGCTTTCAATGAAAAGAATTAAACTTAAAACTATCTGAAAAATATTTTTTTAAAATTTCTCAATTTTAAATTAGTAAATTCTTATCTCAGAATTAAATAAATCAACCTTTTCTTTCTGAACTTCTGACTTCACGGTCTTCATAGAGGAAAATTTCCTCAATACGGACGCCAAAAAACCTGGCAAGCTTGAATGCAAGTTCAAGCGAGGGATCATATTTACCTTTTTCAATTGCGTTTATGGTTTGCCTTGTAACTCCTACTTTTTCAGCCAGGTTTTCCTGAGTAAGATCTTGCATTGCTCTGTAAACTTTTATATTATTTTTCATTGAAAACTCCATCTCTTCACAAGCGAGTGTAAACGGATGTCTAATGAGATACTCCAGTAATCTGGAAACCTGTAAACTCTAACCTTCAACTTAGCCTCCTGATTTCATATTAAAATACATATAAAAGATAGAGTAGAGTATAAGACCTGTACAGGCTGCATATGACATGAAAAAACCAAAATCCGTATATTTTGGATAAGTATCCTTCATTGCTATAAGGACTGCACCCCCGATGGCAAAACTAAGAATTATGAACTGGAATGTAATTCCTGAGGCTTTTTGACTTATCTGACGAATTCTCTCATCTTCTACAATATCTTCCAGTCTGCGTTTTGAGAGGTACATAACAGCTATGCCTCCAAAGAAGGAAGCTACGGCAAGTGCAGGATTTCCTATTAAAATTGAAAAGCTAATTACAGCTGCCATAACCATTGTAGTAAGAAAGGTGATTATTTTGAACTGCTTATTTTTCATTTACAGAACCTCCATAAGGGTTTTCAATGAAAGCCGAATTCTCTCAGTATACTCATGTATATATACACGTATAAATGTCTATGTTTAATTACAATATGTAATGCAAACTTTACATATTGTACATATATCATTACATTATATTAAGTTATCGAAAGGCTGTTCTGAGTACATAGATAAAGGTTGATAGAAGGGGAATTAGGAAAACAAAATTTTAATACAAAGTAAATAGAAATTATAGGATAATTAAAAAGAAGTTAAAAATGTCTAAAAATTAACTCCCATATATGTATGCAAAAACACGACTCATTTCTCAATAGTGCATCAACTTTTAAAAGCGCATCCTGCCTTGAACGGATAATAACGGACAAATTGGGAAATAAATTCTACATCTTTGTACATCCGGACTATCAATTGAGGAGAAGGGAGTATGATTTATGGGAATAAGGAGACAAATAATTTATCTACTTATATTTGTTGCTTTTTTGGTAACAATTGCAGTAACAATTGCTGGAGCAGCATCTGTTCCTGAAGGTAAAGTGAAACCTGTGGGGCATTTTGGAGGGTTTATAGATGCCGTTGATGTCATTGGCAATTACGCTTACATTGGGCAAGGACAGGATCTTGTGATACTGGATATTGCTAATCCTTCTTCACCTGTTTCAGTAGGTAGGATTATGACAAAAAACTTAATATTTGGAGTAAAAATTTCCGGCAATTACGCCTATGTAGCTGCTGGTGATAACGGTCTTGTGATTATTGATGTTAGCAATCCTTCTTCTCCGGTTCTTAAAGGAAGCTACGATACACCTGGCTATGCTAGCAGTATAGCAATTTCAGGCAGTTACGCCTATGTAGCTGATGATTATAGTGGTCTTGACATTATTGATATCAGTAATCCTTCTTCTCCACTTTTTAAAGGGAATTACAATACTTCTGGATATGCTCGCACTGTGGCAATTTCCGGCAATTACGCTTATTTAGCTGCTGGTGATAACGGTCTTGTGATTATTGATGTTAGCAATCCTTCTTCTCCAATCCTTAAAGGAAAATGCAATACCCATGGAATTGCTTGGAGTGCTGCGGTTTCAGGCAATTATACCTACGTTGCTGATGGGGATGATGGTCTTGTGATTGTT
>DUGT01000045.1:21891-22225 GCA_013331275.1 Methanosarcina sp.
CGTTTCAATTTCCGACAATATTACCTATGTAGCCAATTCCAATAATGGTATTGTGATATTAAAAACCGATTTAGAACAGCCAGTAACTTCTGTTGTGAACTCCAGTATAACACAGCCTGAAAATAACACTCAGAGCCTCAAACAAGAAAATGGAACTGCAGTAGCAAATGTTAAGCAGACGCCTGAACAGAAAAAAGAGACATGCGTTCCTTCAAATGAAAGCAAAAAAACTCCAGGATTTGAACTAATTTGTGGGATTGTTAGTTTGCTAACTATATTCTACATAAAAGGAAGTAACAAAAGGCAGTTATACTGATCTTTTGTAAAAATTCCC
>DUGT01000208.1:0-16568 GCA_013331275.1 Methanosarcina sp.
TTGAACGTTAAATTTACTGACACAAGCACAGGAACGCCTACTACATGGAAATGGGATTTTGGAGATGGAACAAGTTCAATCCAGCAGAGTCCAACTCACAAGTATTCAAAGGCAGGAGTATATACTGTTAGCTTAACAGTAAAGAATGCTGTAGGTACTAACACGGTAACAAAAACAGACTATATAAAAGTGACAGAAAAGCCTGTTGCTGAATTCTCTGCATCTCCTACCTCTGGAAAAATGCCGTTGACGGTTGCCTTTACTGATAAAAGTACTGGAACACCGACTAAATGGAAATGGAACTTTGGAGACGGGACAACTTCAACCCAACAGAATCCAAAGCATAAGTATTCCAAAGCAGGGAATTATACCGTGACACTGACAGCAACAAATGCTGCAGGCAGCAGTACGACAACAAAAACAGATTATATAAAAGTGACAACTAATACAAAATAAGAGATCTAATCTGAAAACGAATAAACCCTTAAACTAAAAAAAGATAAAAATATCAAGACTAAAGAGGAGTGGGGGAATTATTTATTCTATTGATAAAATGGCCTCTCACGGTTTTCGAGTAAGTGAGGACTCGTGATAAATTATCTTATTTCCTCAACATTTGTCAAATAGTTTAATAAATTATGAGTTGGATCAGGTATCGATCTATGTAAAGAGGCAAAACTTAAAGCCGGTTTCTAATGCAAAACCGACAGCTTTCAGGCAAGAAATTTCCTTAACCGATAACCAATGAAAAACATCTATAAGAGAGATCCCGTCACGATCAAAGGGTACCTCTACTGTTTTTTGATGATAGTCAATTCTAACTGTTAATTTTCACAGCTCCATCGATTTAGGGTTCATTTCTTAGATAATGCAAGTTTTATTCCAATGCATGTATAAATTCCTGCTTTTCCCCAGTTGATATATCTGCCAACTCCGGGCTTATGTATTATTCTCTCGCCAACGGTTCCGGCAAAGAACGAGACTGCGGAAAAGATCATCCAGGCCTGGACCATGAAAATTATTCCCAGAAATATCATCTGCATCGGGACACTTCCCGAACTTATGTTTACAAACTGAGGTAGGAAGGCAAGGAAGAAAAGGGCAACTTTAGGGTTCAAAACGTTCATAAAGATCCCACGCCTATAAAGGGCAAAGACATCGGTTTCCCTGACAGGGGCCGAGGATACCAGCTCTTCACTCTCTTTTAAGGCATGCCAGGCAAGGTAGAGCAGGTAAGCTGCACCTGCGTATTTTACGATTTCAAAAGCAAGAACGGACTTATATATCAGGGCAGAAACTCCGAGTGCGGCTGCTGTAGTATGTGCGAGTACGCCTGTACAGAGGCCAGAAGCGGTTGCAATTCCTGCTTTTTTGCCCTGCGAAATGCTCTGGGTAATTACGAATAGGATATCAGGGCCCGGAAGAAGCGTAAGTGCCGCAGAGGCTGCAATAAAATAGATTAATTGAGATTGTTCTATCAAGTCTCTCACTTTCCCTTACTTTTCCTTGTTTTCCTTTTATTTTTCCTTACTTTCCTTTTGTTTTTCCTTACTTTCCTTTTGTTTTTCCTTACTTTCACTTTTCCTTGCTTTATTTACTTATATCTCATTCTTCAGTGAATTGTAAAATTTCACTTTTGCTTCTTTCTCAATCCAGGGCTGATGCCCGCATTTTTCCAGTAAAATGAACCTGAAATCCTTTAAAATCCGTGAAAGAGGTTCTTTAACTCCTTCAAAAGGGTGGGGGTCGTAGTCACCGTGAATCGCAACTACCGGGCAGCGAATTTCTTTTCCTAACTCAAGTAATTTTCCTTTGCTTCTCAGTTCACTGGCTTCTTCCCATACACCTTTAAAACTCTCGTAGTTGCATTCAAGCTCCTCTTCTTCGTGAGGAAGAGGGTCATAAGTATCGGCTTTCAACATTAACTTCCCAAAGTTGCACAGGGCTTCGTTCCGGTTTTTAGCCGAAGGATCATTCAGGGTTTCGGTCAGTCGAACGAAATTCTTCAAATCTTCTTTTCCAAGCCGATTTGTCCGGGTTTTAGTTATATTTGCAGCGTATTTTTCTTCGTAGGGGCCACTCCCGATAAGTATTAGCTTTTTTACCATATGGGGGTGCAGGGCAGTAAACATAAAGCTGAGCATTGCACCCCAGGAAAAACCGATTAACGTAACCGGCAGGTTGCCGTACTTTTCCAGAACTTCACTGAGTTCCCTTACCTGCCCTTCAATGGTTATTGCAGTTTGAAGCGGTTCAAGTACGCCTCCAAAAGCGGAAAGTTCTCTTGCAACAGGTGCTATTTCCCCTGGAGCTCCCGGGCCGCCATGGATAACGGCGAGATTAAAAGGAGAGGTCCCGTATTTTCTCAAATTATTTATGCCTGGATAGTTTTTCATTTTAGCATCAGGTTATGGTTTTTCGAGTAATTATAAATGGGTATCAAATTTGCCGGGATTTATTCTTACTGTCGTAACTGTTATATACAATTATATTCTTGCGGTATCTACACAGTATAGTTACACGTGTAACCGTGTTCCTGATTATATAACTTTTAATTTTTAACGACTAACAATAAGGATCTGGCTATGGCTTTCAAACAACAGACAAACGTTTCTAATCACAAATTAAGAAATAATTTGAAAATGACAGTGCCGCTTCTGGCTCTCCTGTCTGCCTTTCCTCCTCTTACCACAGACATGATCTTACCGGCTATTCCCTCACTTGCCAAAAGCTGGAACGTCTCTCTATCACTAATTAACCTTAACCTGGTTTTTTTCTTTGTGACTTATGGACTTTTCCTTCTCTTCTACGGCCCAATTTCTGATCGTTTTGGACGGCGACGTCCCCTCCTTGTCGGGATTGCAGTGTACATAGTGACAAGCCTGCTAGGTGCCTTTGTGTCCAGCGCACCCATGCTGATAGGTATCCGCATACTGCAAGCTGCAGGAGCTGCTGCCGGTTCTTCTATATCCATGGCAATGACTAAAGATATTTTTATTGGTCAGGAGCGGGAAAGAATCCTTGCGTATATAGCTGTGATTATGGGCCTTGCCCCTATGCTTGCTCCGGTCATTGGTGGGTGGATCCTTCTGTATCTGTCCTGGCACTGGATATTCCTTATGGAGGCATTCATGGGAATTGTAGCGATGTTTGGTGTTCTCCGCTTTCCGGAAACATTACCAGTAGTATCTGAAACTCCTTTATCTCAGGTCATGAATACCTACGGCAGATTGCTGCTCAATCCTTCGTATATGATCATGGTTCTAGTCATGTCAGTCAGTTTTTTTCCATTGTTTAGTTTCATTGCAGGTTCTTCTGCCATTTATATTAACGAGTTTGGCCTAAGTGAGCAAAAATACAGTTACTTTTTTGCTTTCAATGCCCTTGCCCTTATGATTGGTGCTTTTTCTTGCCTGCGGTTAATAAGAAGTGTGAACTCAAAGCACTTGATGACGATCGGGTTTGCGGGAGTCTTTCTGGGCGGTATTTTTCTACTTTTTATGGGACAACACGGTCCCTGGAGCTTTGCTTTGCCCATGTTTATGGTTTCGTTTTCCCTGGGTTTGAGCCGTCCGCCTAGCAATCACCTTGTGCTGGAACAGGTTGATCGGGATATAGGTTCAGCTTCTTCCATGCTGATTTTTACTTATTTCGCCTTTGGAGCTGTGAGTATGTGGTTCATCTCTCTGGAATGGGCGGATAAAATCCCTGTGCTCGGAACCACTGCCGCAGGTTGTGGAGCTCTGGTGTTTGTAGCATGGACTATTATACAGAAAAGAGGGGTAAAAGGTATTGCTTAAATCTTATAGCGTCTTAGAATCTTTAGATACCATGGATCTGTAATACAAACAGTTAAATTACGAAAATAAGTTAAATAACCTACTTTCGGCAGGTCGACATAAGGAATTTTAAAGTTTATTGGCGCCTTCTACAGTCCAGACTTAATACTTTAAATTCCTAGGTTCTTCTAATTTTTTCATTTTTTGAGTTGTGTTTGAAACATTTTTTAATCACTTAAGTCCTTTTTTATAGAAAGCACCGTCATGCAAGCCTGCGGGTTCACTTTAGACACTATATTCTGACAACTGAATGGTCTAATATATTTTTACTTATCCATTTTCAGCTTTTTGGGGTTGACTTAAATCGATCATCTACAAAGCTAATGTGTCAAGCTAACAGTACAGTATTTTGCATATAATACTACTTAGTTACTCCTTCTACAATTTAGAGATCTTAAATTTTGTTTTTTTCATATTTTTACCCCGAAATTGGATTGTTTGACAGCTTGTTTAGGGTGGGGCTACTGTCTGTAATTTGGTTTAACAATATACTCCATAAAGAGGAATAAGTTAGTTAAAGTGATCAATGGAGTACTCTGATATGTCAAGTTAGACATGATTGAAGTTTTAAATTTCAAAAATGCTTTACTTTCGACTGGTTTGTTTTTCTCACACCAGTAATTAATACCATCTGCTAGTTGAGATACCATATTTTCTATGTTTTTAGGGTTTGTAGTTTTTTCGATTATAACCATAAGTGGTGGCTGTAATAGAATTGAGTTGGAAACTACCAGATCAGGTAGTACTGACTCAGATGTGCTATCAATTATCGAAAAGTTATATATCACTTCCGTCTGAATTGTCACATTTCCAGCAGGACTGTCTTTTAGCAATTCATCGAACAAAACTTTTAGATGCTCCTTTAAGGATCTTTTTACCGGCTCGTCCGTGGAACTACCTAATTTAGCAATATCCACTGTTTGATCCGATGTTATGGTCGGATGCATGGGGTTGGAGAAAGTAACTTCCGGTGTCTGGTAAACAAAGCTGTTATTCGAAGGAGAACCTTTCACTAATTCCTCGTTGCGCTTGATGTAAATAGTGGACTTTGCGTCTTGATATTGCAGAATTTGCATACCAGGCAGCACCATAGTGCGTTTGGCTATAATTTGTGCTTTATCACCAGTTAACGGCATCTTTGGCACCTTTTTATCTTCTGGCAGGTAGTAGTATGCATATTGTCCTTTTTTTCTATCCGAAAGAGACAACATTAGCTGATGGTCGTACCCTTCTATATCCACATATGGATCACCTTTTAGGTTCGCTGATTGTTTTTTATTTTTGGAGAAAATTGTCACTACCCAAGCTTTTGATGGCTCCGTTTCTCCGTTCAGAGAGATCTGCTTGGTGTCTTCTTCTATATAGAATTCGTAGAAATTCTCATCTTCCGCTATTGCAGGCAACAGAGCTTTTGAATAGAAAAGACCAGGCAAACCGACTTTTGCCACGTCAGTCACCATCTTCAAAAACGCGCCAAGAACTTTGGCAGCTCTGTTGATTGTGCTCGGATCACATGTGTTGGCGTTAATTCCGGGGACACTTTCCTTAAGATACTTTTCTAAAGTTGACCGAGAATTGGCAAATTGAGCCAAGGCCTGGAAGGCATCATCAGAATTTGCCAGAAATTTATTAGCGTTGTCTTGGATATTGTATTCCACCTTCCCGTGAATTCTGTCCTGAGGATAGTGAAAATCCTGCGAATAGGCAAAAGTGTAGTCCCACAATGTCAAATAGCTTAGATTAGTCGACTCTGGATGAGTTGCTTTACCAGTCTGGACATCCATTCGGGGGTTCAGAGGGAATGAACACTCAAACATGGGGATTTCAAAATTGCCCAAATCAACCTGTAATTTTTTAGCGGTTTCAGGTCTCACAAAATCAAGCCATGTGGAGGCCTTGTAATCCTCAATTCCGGGAACACTCGAGATCTGGTGCTCAATAGAAGTCCCATTAAAACTCAAGTTCAGAGGTAAAGTTTTCGATGTCGTTTGGGTAGGAGCTTCGACCAGGAAAGTCAAAGGCACGTCGGAGTTTGTATTCAAAATCAGCTTCGGTGATGTTAAAGTAATTTGACTGCTTGCAAGACCCTTATTAGACCAAACGATGTTACCGAATAATTGTGGCATATCTTCTGATTTGGCGCCAACTTCTATAATATTGGCTTTTACGTTCGCACTGAATGATATCGCGGCTCGAGTCGAATAGAAATTAGAGAGTTTGACCAGTAGTTCCTGACGCAAAGCTTCTTGTGCAAAAGCCAAGTGAGTGTTTTCTGTTTTATAGACCGGACTTATCAGCTTTTTTGCGATATCAGCCAGGGCCTTCTTCTGATCGTTGAAACTGTCCAAGAAACTACTTATTCCTTTAGGATGCACTACACCCTTACACTGGTCAATAACCAAAATGGAGGAGACATATTCGGGCGATAGTAAATCGTCAATATCGTTGAAGAGTTGCCGTACCCATTTGTCCACTTCAATGTCGGTAAATGTCAGTGTATGCTGAGTCCCAGTTAGTTCATTCTTTTCGGGATCGAAATTTTCTGATGATTCATAATTGTAGATAGTAGCTTTTTTGGTAATTAGTTGGTTGGAAATTGGCCGAGGGGCGAAAATCTGAGGTGGATTCTTATCACTGATCGAAAAACTGATGGCCTGATCAATAGATTCTCCCAACCGTACAATCCAGACAGCTACAGCACTGCCGCCTGCGTCAGCTTCAAACCGGTCGACACCCGTGGCTACAGTCAGGGTATATTTTCCTGTCACAGACAGGGTGTCTTCGATGTTCTTTGCAAATAGATCCAAGCTTAGATTGTCGACATCTGGTTTGTTGTCATCTTCTCCTTTTGGTGTTACAGGTGTAGCAATTCGTTTAACTGCAGGGATAGTTGCAGAATCTCCTTCCACCAAGCCATTGACGCGTTCAATAACAAACCGGAAGTTCAATTTAAATAGTTGTTCCTCTCTTAAATAAACTTTATTAACTTTTGCCTGGAGAGTAATTTCACTGTCTGATTTGGATGGTGGAATTGGAACGGGACCGGTCGTCCAATCACAGCAAGCTCTCAGATAATCTCTAATTTTGGTCAACTTGTCCAGCAGAGTACCGGACGCTAGAGACGATAGAGAACCTAAACCACTCTGGTCTACTGGAACAGGCACTGGACAAGTTAATAGACTGGTCTCGAACCAGAAATTTATCCCATTGGAATCGTTCAATTGATTCAGTAGCAGATCATAAATAACAAAGGCTGTACGTGCCCTAATCTGCCAGGGCTCGGGTTCTTTTTCTTCGAGTTGTGCCAGAATCTGCTCAGGGTTGGACTCGCTTTCTTTGGGCTTTTCAAATGGTGAGGAAACAAAACGTATAGTCATTTTCAGTAAAAAGCTGTCATCTGGAGTAGCGCTGGCAGCCACAGTCCAGTGAGCTGACGTGCTAGGCCATTGTGACAGTCCTACCAAGCTATCAGTATAACCGGTCAGAATCGGCTTTTTTGTGTTTATGCTGTCTTCCAAGTTCTGACCAATCTGAGTAACCAGACGGTTCCCAAATAAGTCGTACCAGGAATAATCAATCTGCAATAACCGGCCGTTGGACTGGTAAGGCTTTACTTTTGTTGTGGTTTTGAAGTTTACATCACTAAGTAATTTCGAATAGAGTATTGACTTTGAATATATTAGGTCCTTATTATTCGAAGGTTTAGCAGCACGAATCTTGTCCATATTATCGGGTTGTGATTTGACCTGAGGGCCCAGAGGAAGCCCGATATTGCTTTCAATGAAATCCTGATTCCCATCGACGCTTACTCCTAGAATTGTATAGAGGTTGAGCAAATAGTTTTTGGCGTAATTAGGATTAGAGAGGTCATCATATGGTATTTCAGGCAAGGGATTTCGGGTAACACCGATGGTCTGCACATCCTGAAGCGTGGATCCAGACTGAATAAATGGACCAGTGCAAATATTTAATGACTGTTCTGCAGAGAGCAAATCGATAACGAATTGGTTTTCCCCTGCAATCGCTGCAGGGGTTGAACCGTAATAGTTAGCCAAACTCTGCAAAGTCTCACCGCCAGGGCTCACACCCACAGTTAACTCCGACTTAGGCAAACGAATAGGAGTGCCCTTTTTCAGGCCATATGTCCATCGACTCTCGTCCAAACGTGGATTTGCTTCTTTAATCTCTGTTTCATCCATTTTGAAATAATTGGCGACATCAGCCAATTTGATACCATCCTCAGTACAAATATACATTCCATTGGCCAACGTGAAAGTTGCATCTTTTGTAAAGGAGATTTCCGGATTATTTTGCACGATTGACAATATGTTGCTGTAATATCGAGCCGCAATCGAGTTCAGACTCTCACCGACTTTGACCATATGTAAAACTGGCAAAGAAATAGTTTGGGCGATAACTGCACTTATTGACATATCAATAGGATCGCCGATCAAAACAGAGTTCATATAGGAGTGCAAGCGATCTTTTTGCTCAGGCTTCTCAGGCGAATAAATAACAATCAGAGTGACCATAGCTTCGTCTTTGTCATTGAAGATTAAGTCAGGCAGCCCACCATTGATGTCGTCATAATAATACAAGTAGAACCCGCCAGCCCGCGTAATACTCGCTTCCCATAGCAACCTGATAAATTCTATTGGAGTGTTCAATAATATGGCTTTGTCTATCTCCTCTGCCCCCAGAAGTTCATGTGCGATTTGGTTGGGTGGACGAGTGACAGTCGAGAGGTTTACCTGCGATATGCCCATCGTGATTCTCGAGCCTGTCTCTGCTCGAAGTACCGCATCCTTACCGCTGTTAGGCCTATATCCCAGAACCAGCTGAGAAAATGCATTATTGTCCTGAATGGACTGGACAATACGTTCCAGTAACACAACTTCCTGTCCACCGGCACCCATAATTTCATAGGTGTTATTATAGGCATAAGTTTTCTTAAGTGACTCCTCAACGGGAATTTCAGGCAGCCGCTTTATGGTAAACTCAATTGCTGTGGTCCATCCGTAATAATTCAGCGGCGATTTGTCAGTTTTGCCAGTCACTTCATTATAGTGGTTAGTTTGCAAGTTGAAACAGGGACATGGATCCATCTCAGGAGCATCAATACGCGGTAGTGACAACATATCCTTGGGCAAATACCATATGCGTGGTCTATCGCCTTTAAGCGTTCCTTTGCTAGGGTAAGTTATAGGAGTTGATGACTGATAGGGAATGGATGAGGACAAAGGATATACCGATTCATTACTGGTTACCATACATTGAGGTCCGATGAACTGCAGCTCCAGGTCCAGAGGATTTTGGGTTGCATAGTTGTACAGAGCCTGGATCCGAAGATAGTCGTCTTGGGGTGCGTCACTGTAGTTTCCGGGAGCTGGAGGCACGATGGATAATGATAGAGTCTGAACATCATGCTGCTCTTCATCTTTAAACTGTATCCAGTCGAGACCTGAGCTTGGTCGAGTTATGGAAAAGGTCAGAGGATCGGTTCCAAGCGGAGGAATAGCCATCTGTTGCCCGGTTAACGCGAACAAACCAGCGGCTGCGGGTAGATGAAGGACGCCGTTATTATCCCTTGTAACCCACATACCTTCTTCTTTGGGGACTATCTTATCAGTGGGCAAGCGCAACCCATGGAAATAGTAACGTGAAACCATGCAGGAAAGATGCTCTAACGCTTTGGAACGCTGTGCCTCCTTTATCAATTCTCCAACCTGGAATTGAGGCAGGTGAACTAGGTCAATATATGGTTCGCTGTCCGAGAATAAATCCTTAATTTCACCATTATCATCAATGCTTGCCAGGTCCTTAATGGTGATACTATAGGCTTTGGCTACGGACCTTAAAGTATCCTCAGCGTTAGTCGTGTAGCTAAAGTCGGGAAGCGTGATTAACGCAAAGGGCTTCAGCAGTTTTTCATCTTTCAGAATATTGCTGTTAGCCAACAATTCATCCAACGAAACTTTGAAATGATCGGCGATTACATTCAAAGAGACCGATCCACTTACAGTGTATTCATCCCTGTTTGGATAAGTGATCTTTCGTCCGTCGACCAGAAGGCCACTTTCATCCGCATCCTTTTTAGCCAGGGTCAAAGCATCAAAGGTGTTTCCGTATATGTCCCTAGTTGCAATAGAGTTAAAGGTGTCACCGGCCTGGGTGGTATAATCAACAGAATGTAGAATCAGTTTGCAGCCTTTGTTTAGTTCATGATTGGCGTTACCTTCGAATAAATCATTAAGGGTAAATTTGTATTTTTCCTGGATTATCTCCCCCGTATCATTTACCCATTTGACGATTTCGTTGCCTGTATCACCTGATTTGATAGGTCTCTTGAAATCACGCAGGCCACTGCGGAGAGCTTGCAGCATCTGGCTCATGATTAAATTGAAATAGTCAGTGAAGATAAAACTGCCAACCGAATTTTCTTGCTCGTCGCTTAACATTAAAGCTTTTGCCTTTTTACCGCTTTCCTCCTGCACCTGGACCGTCAACTGATCAAAATAATCTTTCAGTTCTGAAATGAAGTCCGCTTCAATGGCGTTATATTTATCTAGACTATATGAAAGAGCTGGAGCATCACCATATGCAGATCTTTCCAGAATTAACGGCAGGGGCATGGGGAAGAATGCCGCGTTTGCTTCTCCCTGCACCTTTGGCATGGATAAGGTCAGTTGAATCTGGTCAGACAGGAAAGCCTCAATGCTTTGGATTGAGATAGGAATAGATTCCTGAGAATTATTTAAATAATTAAGAAGGTCTTCTAAACTTTTGTCATTTACAACTAGAGCATCCACTTGTTCAGGAGTTACATTTTCATTCTGAATTGAAGCAATAGCCCAGCGGGCTACCAGTTTTGCCAGAATTTCAAAAGAAGTATCCTTCTCACCCTCAAGTCCTTCAGCCTTTCTCGCGCTTGTAAAATCATGTTCCGTGGCTGCTGGCACTGAATCAATAAACGTACTTGCAATATAACAGGGATCCTGCTTTAATAGATCTGGAGTTTCGCCAGTATCAAAAGCCCTATCACCAGCTACAGTTAATGCAAAAGATATGTAGCCCTCTAATGAGGCTGATGCGGCGGGTTTGCTCAATTTGGACCAATCAGGTGTAATTTGTTCAACGGTGCCCATGCCCATTAGTGCTAGCCTATGGTCACGCAATCTGCAGTGAAGAGGGCTTGAGAGGCGTCCTGGGCCGTATTTATTACTCTCAAACCACGGTGCTTTTTCGGGATCCTGAGGTGACGGAATAGTTAAGGTTTCCTTGATTTTTACAGAGAAACTGAAGTGCAAATTTATTTTAAATAGACCCAGATTAATTACCAGCGATGCAGTAGCATCTACAGACGCCACAACGGTAATTGGTATTGGTTCGTATGCGGCAAAGGTAATTTGAGCATACATCTTTATTGTAATATTCACATCTGCCTTGACAACTGCAAAATCAACTGTGCCGAAGATTTTGCCGATAATCCCTAAAGTTCCCTGCATCCAGAAGTAATAATCCCCCTGGAGCTGGAGACTGTCACTGGTATCTGTACTTGTGCCTTCATATGGGTTCCATTTGGCTAGCAGTCCTTCCAAAATACCAAACATCGTCAAACTGATTCCGGCTTTTAATATGCCATATTGTACCGTCTTACCCACGCCTAACTGTGCCCCAAACCCAAACACGAGTATGGGATTGAACTGTCCTTTAGCGGTTACTGGTAAATTTGTGGCTGCTACCTGAGGTAACTTCCCAAAATAAATACCACCCGATCCGACTAATGGAATGCCCGGAGCGATAACTGCTTCAATGGAAAAGGACCGTGAAAAGTCTACATTCCATGGGAAACCGATGTCTACCTTGAAATCTCCGGTTGAGTATATATCAATGGCAAAAACTGGTAATGTTATTGAATAGGCACCTATTGTCAGGTAGCGCATAATGTCGGGCAATGCTATTTCAGCGCTATAAACTCCCACGCTATCGCTGAGTTTTCTGTACATGATCTGGAAATCCAGCCCTTTGAAGACCTTTGCCGCGTCGCCGTCTAAAGCAATGCGTAAGGCGTACAGGTATGGGTCATTGAAGACGGTCTGCAGGGTCAATAAGTACTTTGGAGCTTCTTCTTCCAGTATACATGCTGGCATCAGTCTATTTTGTATTTGTTTTTTGTTTGCATCAAGGCGAAGAATCCCAAAATCCGCACCGAATAACCAGGAACTGTTCGCATCGAATGTAATTGCCGGAATTTCCCCCGATTTGGGTTCTGGCAGTTGTTCCATACATTTTATGGCATCTTGAACCGTGTTAATTTGTGTCATACCAGATGGCATGAATTTATCGATTGTTACATGCTGTCCCATGGCAAGAAGGCGCAGATTCAGGTAGCTGTTTCCACTGCCGCCTGGAGAAGGTGTATCTTCGGGTTTGGTGGCGTCCCATTTAACAATCTCATTTCCCCAGATAAAGGAAGCATCAAGTTCAATATTAACTTGCTTTTCTTTGTTATAGCAAACGCCGATCGAATTAATCTTGCCAAATCCAATATCAATAGGACCAATATCGACTTCAAATTTAACAGTTTTATCTTTAAAGTCCCAAATGAGTTTTAAGTTGCTCAGTGGGATCTTATCTAGTACATTCCACGGCGCTGCAAGCCCAAACTCCGAACCTGTAGCCCAGGAGACCATGGTTTCGATCATGCTTCCCAGGGTCGTCGTGCGGGTGAACTGCATAGTGGCTACGTAGTGTGTTTCGTCTTCTTGAGTTGCTTCAATCTTCCCGGTAAAGATACCCCAGGTAACCTCAAAGCATTTGACTGTGGGTTTAAAGTTATAGGAGATAAGAAGGTCAATATTGTTCCATTTTATTTCGGCGCTGATATAACCATATGGACCGAGATTGTTTTCTCCGGAAATTAAAACAGGCAAGTTTTGTGTTACCTCATCTATAATCAAAACAGGCATTTTAGCCTTGCTGACACGTTGCAAGGGAGGACTAATGGACTGGCTGCCATTATTGTAACCAATTGTTACCTTACCGAAAATTGTTAATTCCTCAATAGGAAAGGGAATTTCCCAGGGTTCAGCAGTTTTAGCATTGAATTCGTAGGAATTTGTCTTTGTTTCGATGGTTAAGCCAAGCCCATCGATGCCAAGTTCTTGCCCAGTATCCCAGCCGAGATATTCTTTGATAAGACTGCCTATGGATACTTGACCTGAAGTTTGCTGCCCGGAAAATGTCCAGGAATTTTCGGTACTGTACATAGCGGTGATAGTTATCCCGATTTTCAAGCTATTTGGCAGTATTTCAGTACTTCCTATAAGAGTAACCTTGTGTTTGTTGTCTTTTCCGGCAACTTCAAACGACAAACCACTTATCTCAAATAATGCCGATTCCTTATTTGGGATGTACCATGATGTCGCTATATTCGCGCTTATATCATAATTCCCCGTTGAGGGACTCATTCTCATATCAAAGGAGGTAACTTCCGATTGAAGGTCAATCTCAACTCCGAACATTTTAATAAGATCACTTAAACTAATAACACCAGCAACCAAGCCTGCACTCAACTGAAAATCCGGGTATGTTGCAGCGACAATAATTGTTCCATCGCCAATCATAAGTTGGCCAGTTATCGTATAATTTATTCTCCTATCTGATAAAGAAACGGGATCGGTTATTACAGCCGATACCGACGGTGTAATTTTTAACTCTGGATTTTCCAATATCACCCAGGGGTCACTGGTTTTCATTATGAAACTAATATAAGAAATCGATAGGCTCTGTGTGTTGTACATAAACTCTATATCGCTTAACCCAAAACCTGCCATGGAGTTTAACGGTGCAGGAAGACCTTGAACAAGATCTATCCCTCCTGCCATCTGATAAAACATAGCAATACTAGGATAAGGCTGCGAAAAATTCCCGCTGATTACCCATTGGTTGTTAGCGGCGGGATAACGGACCAAAACCTCAAGGCCAGTACCCTTAATTTTCCCAATCAAACCGCCATTTACCGAAAAAGGCGTTTCAAAAACCTTCATCACAAAGCCTGGATTTTCAAAACCGATCCAGGGAATATTCTCGATGTTCCATGAACCGCTGGATCTGCATGTTAATATGGATACAATATTCTGTGCTTCAATACAAAACTCAAGATCAACAGAGAGAAGCTCCGCAAAAGCACTGGTTTTCCCTTTTGTTAATAAAACCGACTTGACCGTTCCGCTACCATCTTTTCTCAGAGTAATATCCTTTTTTCCTACTTCAACAACGAATGATCCACCGGTGACGGAAGTATAGAATTTTGAAAAATAACTTGCAGGTAATGCGGCAATGAGATCGACCGAATCATCATGCCATTCATTGATCAGGCTTTGATAAATCTGTTCCAGAGTGATAGTCTCTTCTTCCAGTGTCAGCCTTGGAGATAAATTTGTAAAACAAGACTTAAAAGTTTTATTAGCTACCATCTCTGTCGCGCAAAAACCCATGTAGGATTTATCGTATTGTTCTTTGTTCTGATAATTATCTAATAATGAATTAAAATATTTGGATACCTCATGGGTAGACCACATGGCATTTATACAAGCTGCTATTTCATTGATAGCCGAACTGTATAAATAAATATCTGAATTGTCAAAGTTCTTAATCTGTTTGCTCACATAATTATCCAATGAATTTCGAATCAGGTTGCTTGTATATTGTAAACGTCTCTGAAGCTCATTTTGTTCCTGGGCAACAGGCGGAATAGTGGGATAATTTATGCTTTTGTTATCTTCCTTATTCATTTGGAAATAGGGCTTACCTAGGCTGATAACAAGACTTGAAGTTCCCTGTCCTTCAAATATACAAGGCATTCTGGCTGCGTAATAAAGATGGTTGAAAATGTCTTGAGGTTGCTTACCTACAATAACTACGGCGATTTCGTAATCATTTAATTCATTAATACATGTCGTAATCTCATCAGGGGTCAATTTTGGACGCTTTATTATTTTGGTAAAGTTGAGATTTTCTGTTAATAAAGAGACATCTCTTTCAAAGGAGGAGATATTTTCCAATCCTTGTCTTAAATCACTTTCTGCTTTTTGTAATTCTCTCACGGAAATTTCTAAATATTTTTCGCAGTTTTCTTTAGTAAGAAATCTAGTGAACGTCCCTGACTTTAAAATGTTTTGATATTTTGAAACTTTTTTACGTGTTCCTTCTACATCAGATGAAGCTTTTTCCTTGTCTCTCAACAAATCTATAACACTTGTAACACCGCTGGTTTGAAGTGCATTTAAATAACTAAGATCCAATTCTGCTTCATTGTTTAATATGGTCAAAACGATAGGACGATGATCGTACTTTTTTTGGTAGACAGCTCCTGACACCACTAAATTAAATAATGTATCTTTACCCGCTATTTTAATCATATCATATTTTAACTTTTGAAATTGATGAAGCCCATAGGCAGGCCATATTTTTACATCTTGTTTTTTTTTGCATGCATTCAATAGCGCATGACAGTTATTTACCCGGTTTTTTAAATCAGGATTAAACCGCTGGGTTTCCTGGTACCACTGCCAAACAAAATCAGGAACAGATTTAACGCTTTTTTCATCAAATTTATATGGTAATATATTAAAGGCGGTCTCTAGTGATATTATATTTAATATTTCTCCATTTTTTAACTCTACACTATTCAAAAAAAGCTCGCCACTTCCCAACTCTTTTCGCCAATTGTAAGGTTGCGCCCTTAACATCACGTTGACGTTAATTCTGTTTGCCAAATTCTTGTTTTCATTATCAGCGCCTCCGGTAAAACCAAGTTGACATTCATCTCCAGGCGGTATATTTGGATTCAACTTAAGGAAAGTTAACTGTGCTGTAAGATATTGAACGGTATAGTGTTCTTCTTTAATTCGTTGGGGATCCAATCCAGGAATTAAAATAGCCAACTTTATCGGTAAATCATCTGATTCATAGGTCACTTGTATTTCATGCTGATATCCAGTTAACTCTATAAACCGTCTCATTAAGTGAACTGTTGTTGCTTGATGCCCATAATTATCTGAGTTGTAAACATACAGCCTTACTTTATTCACATTATGCTCTTTCAACTCACTAATGAAATTTCTCATTGTTTGCTTCAATTGACCCTGGCTTTTTGGGTCGCCCGCCATCAACTGGTTCATTAATTCTTTAAAGCCCATAGTTACCTCCTATTAGGTTAGTGGTGACTGTATCTGTTTTATCCTTGTCCTTCCGATACATCGCATACCATCCCAGTCCATTCGCTTCGCCTTCGCTTGCTGGGTTTCCGAAAAGATAAAACATAGTGGCTCCGTTAGGAGGAATCTTCATCAGACCTAAGAATTTTAAAGCAATATCGTTTAATTGCAGCATGAAACGCCTTTTTTGGCTTGGTGCTTTTTCCTTGGCGTAAATTAGCTTGATAGATCCGAAAAACAAATTCAGCACATTTTGTAGACTGATGAGGTTAGCGCCGTTTGAAGCGCCTGGCATGTGAAGACCTGCTTCAACTTTGTAATCGTTATCTTTGCCTCCAAGAGTGGACCAGGCAAGAAGCAGGTTTGCATTCAGTCCTACTTTGCCTGCGAGTTCTCCAGGGGTACCCAAATTCAAACGGAACTTTAAACCGTACCAGGTTTCTTGGTCAACTCCACTGAGCCGCAAATTTTCTGTAATTATCTTCAAAAAACCTTTTTCAGAAGGTGT
>DUGT01000208.1:16757-35531 GCA_013331275.1 Methanosarcina sp.
TACAGGCTGTTTTCCCGAGTTGTGCTTGAGTCGAGATCAAAGCGGATTTCATCCGTGTTAAACTCAAATTTGGGAATTTTTGGATCGGAATAGCTCATGGCCAGGCCAAGATTGGAAAAGTGAAGCCCTGAACGCGGGGTTTTTCCGTCAGTGCTGCCAAAAGATAAAAGATCAATATTTAAGGAGTTGGGGTCGCTCTCCGGCCCAGTCCTAAGTGTTGCAAAATCCAGGTAGCCGGTCAGGCCGAACCATATTTTTGTGCAATCAGCAGTAGCTTGCCGGGTATTCATCTGTGCAGAGGTGATCTCAATTTTGTTAAACACATTGTTGTCGACCAGAAAAGTGTAGGTATGGTCCTTAAGCGAGCCAAGACCATAAACGGGTGCACCATCGTGCTCATGGAGAGTTCCGCACAAAATGATTGAGTTATAAATATTGCCGCCTTCGCCCATTGCGGTTACCTGACTGCCGAATAACTTGTTTAGTGTTAATTGGGCATAGCTTTGAAAGTTTTTGATCGACGAATTTTCAAACAGGACTTTTAGCGTCAGCAGGCGAAAATCATAGTCTGATCCTGTATTGGAAGCTACGGGTTGTTCGGACTTGGAATCATACGCCGGGTCACTGTAGTAGATAAGGCCGTAGACTGAGGTGGAATCCTTTAATTCTATGCCGTTTTCATTAAGGACTATCTGGCCGGTTTCAATGGCTAAGTGATGGGCATAGAATTGGGTACGATCATTGATTCCAATGACTGCGCCTTTCAACTGTTCAGGTAACTCTGCAATATTAGCATGTAATATTAGAATACCTGTCCAGTTTTCATCCTGAACAATTTTATTAAACTTTTCAAAATATAGTGATTCAGTATCGGAACTGGTTTTTTCTGCTGCATTACTAAAATAATCAAGTAGCCATTTGGACAGAGGAACTAGCTCATCCATCTTACCATTGGGAGCAGCGAAATCTTCCTTCTGGGTCCATTTTGCCGGGTTTGCAACTAGAGACGGGTTTGGACTCGAGCTTGTTTTAGGGTCATATGTTGGATCGAATAGTTTGCCTTTTACCCCTTTGACTATGATAACATTGGCGTAATCGCCATAATGGCAGTTTTTTCCTACTTGAACGGTCAGAACCCAGTTTTCGATATTAAGCTTATTATTAAAAGTTGACTCCGTGTCCTTTATCACTTGATCGCTGCTCATTTTTCCCAAAAAGTTAGAATTCGCGATAACAAGCATAGGATCGGCAGTCTGAAATGCCTGTTTGAGTTCTGGAGAGGAAAGTTGAAAGGAGAGTTGGGTTTCCTCCGGCTGGGTTAATTGGGCAAGAAGGATTTTGGCCCATTCTCCGTTATCATTAATAGTCACTAGCCAGCCGGATGGTGTAGTGATATTGAATCCATTCACACTGTCTATAATAAGAGGTTGATGACCCAGTGCAGACGGAACTGACTTTCCGGTGCCGATTTTTGCTCTTCTGATGGGTGATAAAAATTGCCGTTCAAATAAACCGATTAAACTACTATCAAAATTACGCTGCCCGTCCCCAGGTGAAACTCCAGCATAGGGGATCATTGGAAAACAAGATACAGCCTCAGAAAGTTCTGTTCCAGGATGCATAGATCCTAACAGGTTCTTATACTTTGGATTAATGACCTGATCCTGACCATAGAGGGGTGCGCCTTTAGGTTGAGCTACATAGACAGGCTTTTGGGAATCATCTTGAGCGGAAACAACAGTTACCCATGAGGTAATAAACGTATCTTTAAGCATCTGGTCGGTAAGATCAACGGGTGGTCCCACTGGAGATGCCTGCAGTAGTGGATAACAGTAGCCGTAGGATGGTTGAGATCCAATAAATCGCAGGCGATCTCCTTCGTACTCTTCAGAAACAGGTTCGAGGGAGATATACTCATTGCCCTGCAAGCCGCACATAATCTGCGATCTTTTGCTTGAAGGTGCGATGGGTGCTGAAACAACGAAGTCTCCCAGAGGGGTGACATAGAGATTGCTTATGCCCAAATTCGTTCCTTGAGCGAAAGCAAGGGCTGCGACCATATCAGATTCAGAAAGTGTCACTTGCTCGACGCAAATGGGACATAGGGTAACTCCGGCTCCAGTGGTAGTTCGGTAATGAGATTTAAGGCTTATTTGTTGTTGCTCTTTTAGACCTTTCGAACCGGCATTTGTAAGGGATTTGTCAGTGAATTTCAGTAGTGTTCGGAAACGCTCTTCCAAACGTAGCTTTTGGGAATCAAGCATATAAGGGAGCGTTCTATTGAAAACATCACTTGGATCAAATACACAGGAAAAAGAAATTAGATCAGCACCATCATTAAGCAAACTAGGTTCTGCGAAAGGTATCCATTCGGTAAGAAAGCTGTTGTCAGAGCCTTTGTTAGGATTAGGAACTTGAAACTGAAACCCCCAGAACCATTTATCGTGAAGAAAAGTCGATGCAATTTGCACGTCAAAAGCAATGCACCCTCTTTCCGGTCCACTGAACTCTAGCTTTCCGGTGCTACTATTTCCAGGGATTTTTGGAGGTGCTACCGGGCCATCAAAATAGATATTATAGATAGTATAACCCTCTTTATTCTTGAAATAAAGTGTCTCGTTATCAAGGGAAATTAGCATCCCGTTGTCAATGATAAAGGAAATGCCTGTTCCTTTTCCAAAAGACATATTAAGGGCGTAATTTATTTCTCCTTCCTCTGTGTCAGTCCTTTTCTTAAAGCCAAAACTTGGTGGATCGCTTGAATTATTGCCGGAAATAATATCTTCAGACAGCCAGATAATTCCTCTGGAAATTCCCCGAGCACTCAAAAAATTTCGAACCAGGCTGACAAGAAAACGTGCATCCTCTGCGTTTGCAAGGGATGGGCGCACAGAACTGAAAATAAAAGATGCACTCAAATTGTTATCAGTCCAAGCATCAGATAAGGACAATGAGTCTCCTGGCACCAGTTTATCTGGTGCTAAAACGGCTGCAACCCATCCTCTATCATTAGGTTCTTGCTGGCCCTCAAATAGTTCAGGTATATAGCATTTTGAAAAAAAAGTCATTCCTATCTCCCTCATGATTCCTTGAACTCACCTTTTATATTATCTAAAGGCATGAAAAAAATAAATTTCCCAAAAAGGATAAATTAGGGAGATTTATTTAATTCCCTCTCTTTTTTTGAAGGTATTAATCGATTTTGAATGTGCTTACGGCAGCAATCGTAGTCTGGCAAGTTGGCTTTTTGGTTTTTTCATTCCATCCGCTCATCATGAACGCCAGAGTATATGTTACACCGGTTACCAGTGTAACATCGTTGAAAGTTACGGAACCTTCATCACCGTCTATCGGAACGGCAGACACTTGGTCGTAAATGGGATTCAGGTAAGGATTAGTTTTGCTGCGCCACAATGCCGCCCATGCGCCATTTGTCTTCGGCAGCACACCTGGGGTTACATTAAAGTTTACATTAATGCTAGTTCTATTCACCTGAGGTGCAATTTTGGTTGAGAAATACTGAATTTTAGATGTATCTTTCTGCGACCCTTGGGGTAGATAAGCAGTAGCGCAGACATTGCCGTATTTTATAAAATTATCTGTTTCACCGCCCACTGCATATCCGATTATATAGTCATTCTTCCCCATATCAAGATTGTTAAAAACTACAGATCCCTGACGTGATGTGCCATTGATTGCCTGATGCTGCTGAGGCTCATCTCCCCAGGGAACTGTATCTCCTGCCTGCCATAAACATACACAATTGCCGAATTTGCCTGGCTGATTGCTGTTTGGTGTCACATAATCAATCGTAACTGTATCACCAGTACTTCCCGGAATAATGTCAAGCGTCACATTTTGTGTAGGATCCATTGCTTTTAGTAACATTTGTTTCCTCCAAGAATTCCTCTATTTGTGATTAAAACCTATATTGTAATGCTTCCTCTGGTTGGAAATATCCCATCGTCATTATTCACTTTGTCCTGATTAAAAGAACAGTTTTTCAGCATCTGTTTTTCTCATAATCGGGATACTTCCTACTACTGACTTTTCAGTTCAATTGCTTGAATGTTATATAGAAAATATATGTCAGGTCATATAATACTTACTAATGATGTAATAAACTTATAAAGTTAAATGCTTTATGGATTTATAATGATAGCATAAATAGTGTACTTATAGCCTGGTATCCTTGTATGAACCAGAAAATTTTCTCTCAATATCATTATTAAAAAATACAAAGATATGATCTTGGTTACAGGTCATTTAGACTTAATTTTAGCCAAAAAATCGTAAATTTATTGCCCATTATATAATACTTCTCAAGTATATAATAAAGTTAAAGGGTTTACAATTTCGTTTCCTATTTTGGAGGTAACGTTTCAATTAGTACATATAGTCCACTCATCTCAGTTTTAGAAATATTTAAGGACTTTTCATTAAATCTTCATTTACCTTCTCACACTTTGTTCTCTATGCAAAAGAATCAACTACTAACAGTAAGTGGTTGAACTTCCAATAAGTCATAAATAGCTTCTATTTTTTGTACTATAGATAGAAATGAGGCATGCAAATTACTATGCTACAAAACAAGGGAACGCACGGCTTTTTGTGTGAAACACTGTATAAACTTTTATTATTATACATAAATTATTAACTTTTTGAAGAATGTACGCTTTGATATTGATGAAAAGTACTGTTTGAACTTTATGAAATTGACAACAATGGTTATCACGTTTAACACATTCATTCGTTTATTGGTGCTGAGCCAGAATTAAAAAACAGGCTTGAGGTTATGAACTGAAGGATAATGTAGGTTATATTGGAACTGTGGGAGACGAACAACTTCCAATATAATCAAAATTGTACTGATATTGGAAAAAACAGGAAGAAAAGAAAGCACATAAGCAAAAGAAAATGCTTGATTTTCAATAAATACTTTATTCAAAATCAGCAGCGAGAACATGACCCTTGCTTGCAGAGGGGTGCACCAGCGCAACTTTAGTTTATTGGTATTTTGGTTTCGTATATGGTTTACTTCGTTAGTTCTAAAGCTTTTTGTCGCTTAACGAATCTGGCTCCCATCTCAAAGGCTTTCTGGCAGTCCTGTGGAAACACTTCTTTTCGCTTTTTTTCCTTTTCCTGAGGATTGAAGACAGAAGAAACATATTTTGAATAATCGTCAAACTGGTATGTGTCGGTACTGTATAATGATTCGGAATACCCGAATATCCTTGTTGCAACCCATTCATTTGACTCAATAAGTTTATTAATTCCAACCAGCTCAAAATGGTCCTCAGTGATGTTCATTGTGTAGATAAAACCAACAGGAATATTTCTGGGATAGAATGTCTGTATGTCAATAGAGTAAGTTATATACGGGAATATATAACGTTCCATAAAGGACCGCATTTCTCCTGTCAAATTCGCAAGGTAAATTGGTGATCCGAGTATAACTGCATCAGCATCCTCCAGCTTTTCCAGCACAGTTGTCAGCTCATCTTTTACTGCACACTTTCCAAAGCTTTTTCCACCTTTTAATTTGCAGGCAAAACAACTTATGCAGCCTTTAAAATTGAGGTCATAGAGGTGGATTAATTCGGTTTCTGCACCCTCCGAAGCTGCGCCTTCAAGAGCTTTTTCCAGAAGGGTGGCTGTGTTCCAGTTCTTTCGAGGACTTCCGTTTATCGCTATCACTTTCATGGCTTTTACCTCTTGTCTTTAATCTCTTTTATACTTATATTCGTAACGTAGGTCTGAATTTTCTGGTGAGATCACTAGATTATAGAGTTTACTATGGTTATAGGATTGACTACGGTTATAGGATTCACTAAGATTATAAATTTCATTACATATTTTTACGGCAGTCTCTCATAGCCAAACACAGAAAAACTTTGAAAAAAAAGCAGTTTTTTAAGAAATCTTTCTCATAAGTCAAAGTAATGAATTTCGATCGAAAATCTGCGCAGAAAGAGCATGTTATAATATAGGCCATTGGGATGTAAGCTATTGAGATCAAGAAAGTTTCCAAGCAGGATGCTCTGGTCTACTAACCTGCATTTTCTCCGATTATAAGCAAGTTTATAAACTAACATAAAGATATACAAATTATTTACTAAGTTGACGTATATTCTCTAATGGTGTGAAAAACTTCGATTATCAACTTCGATTATCAACTTCGATTATCAACTCCAGTACTTTTAATATCGGCATCTAAGGAATATTAACAGCGTCCAGTATAACTGCCTTTTCCAGAGTTGAGAGTTTCATGAATAAGCAAAAAGCCATACTGATATTGTTACTGCTTCCGCTCATTCTATTTATGCTGTTTCTCTATGGTCCTTTCTTATTAATGGGGTTACTTGACAGTTCCTGGTACTACTCCGAAGAAGTTGATATTGGGTCTTTTGATTACAATTCCGTACTTACGAAAGCGGAGAAAGCTGGTTATGAGGTAGAAGGTTCCTGGCCCTGGCCCGGGAACTTTTCGGGCTTTGAGCCAGGAGATGCCCCTAAGGTCCGGGAAAGCTTCGGCAGTGCTGCTCTTGTGCAGAATATAAGGCTTAATTATAACGAGAATTCCGAGCTTATTGTCTTTGCATGTGAAAACGGAACTAAAGCAGGGGTTGGAACCTGTATTGTTGTCTCGAACTTTAGTCATTCCAACCCTCAGTTCCCCTTACAGCTATCGGAATTTCCTGATGACTCCTGGATGCTTGAAAAATTAGGGCTTCTCTTTGGCTCGGATGAAAAAGCTCCGGAAAAGTATCTTGAGGCTCTGAAAAAAGCTGCACAAAACCAGACATGGGACGCCGAAATACAGGTTAACGAGTCCTCGAATTTTCCGGCTGTATATGCCTATCTTATGGAAAGCAGCGATGATTCCAGTTACGACAATTATGCTTTGGGTTTTTATGGGTACCCCAAAATAGGCTCGGATACGAAAGAAGTTTTTTTAAAGGACGGGAGCCAGGTTGGTTCAGTAAAATATTTTATCCCAGAGGCAAAAGTAGTAACTTATGATAAGGGGAACAGGTATATCGAGAACAGGTACACAGGAAACAGGTACATAGTTGAACTCGATTCCTCAGGAAAGGTCAGGCTCGAAATCATAATGCATCCCGGAAGCAGCGGGGAAACGATACCTGAAGAGGAATACCGGGCGGTTTTTAGAAGGATGTTTGAAGAATTGGGGCTTCCTTCTGAAGCAGTGGACAGCTTTGAATTTTTTGCCAGCTCTTCAAGGATTTGGTGAAACAGACCAGCACTTAAAACAGTCTCTTTGTTTCCCAAACTGTGCCTCGCCCGAATTAGAGGATTGATTTAAAACTCTGACTCATACAACACAGTATTCAGCTATATAGAGTGATTCTTTTCCCGCTCGACGAAGGAGAGCAGCTTTCTCAAAAAGACAAAAAAGAAGAGATACAAAAACAGTAATCTGCTTTTTTCTTATCAAATTGTCAGGGCTCTTCTACTTTTTCTCCCTTCTATTTCCTCATCTCGTCAACTTCTTTCTTCTTTTTGTGAAGGGCCGCCAACAAGCTGGCAGAGTTTTCGATATTGCAGAAAGTAAAAATGGTTTTCCGGGATAAAGTAACTCAAATTTTACCGCTTTGATTCTGTACTTCGAGAGCTTTTTGTCGCTTTACAAACCTCGCTCCCATTTCAAAGGCTTTCTCGCAGTCCTGCGGAAACACTTCTTCTCGCTTTTTTGCTTTCTCAGCTGGATCATATTTATCAGCGACATACTTTGAATAGTCATCGAACTGATAAGTATCGGTACTGTACATTGACTCTGAATATCCGAAAATTCTCGTTGCTAGTCCTTCATTCAGTTCAATAACCTTACGAAGACCAAATGCCTCAAAGAGGTCCTCCTTGATGTTCATAGTATAGATGTAGCCAATAGGGATATTTTTCGGAAACAACGTTTGTGGTTTTGCAGAGTAAACGAGATATGGAAATATATAGCGCTCCATGAAGGATCTCATTTCACCCGTACAGTTTCCTAGATATATGGGTGATCCAAGTATTACTGCATCAGTATCTCTCAACTTCTCCAGTACAGGTGTAAGTTCATCCTTCATTGCACATTTTCCATAGCTTTTTCCATCTTTTAATTTACAGGCGAAGCAGCTTATACATCCTTTAAAATTCAGGTTGTAAAGATGGATCATTTCTGTTTCCGCACCCTCTGAGACTGCCCCTTCGAGAGCTTTTTCAAGAAGGGTTGCTGTGTTCCATTTCTTTCTGGGACTTCCGTTTATTGCTATTACCTTTATGGTTTTACCCCGTTCCAGTCTTAAAGAACGTAATATTATATCCATATAAATTTCTACTGACCAAATAAATGTTCTAAGTCAGTAGATTCAAAACATAAACGTGAAGGGGAACAACTAAAATTATATAATATGCCAAACATACTTACTTGAGAATTTGACTCAGTCCTTCCATAAAAATTCCAGGCTAATGACATCATGATACGTAAAAAGCTTCACCGTTATGCTATGTTGAAAAGGTATGGCCAGATAATTGAGGTTCTCCAAAAATATGGATTTGGATATGTTGTTGAAAAGATAGGTTTGAGCAGTATCAGAGACTTGACCTATAAGTTTAACAATAAAGATAAGGTGGACAGGCTTAGTACTTCAGGCCCGGTTAGAGTACGTAAGATACTTGAGGAACTGGGCCCGACTTACATTAAACTGGGTCAATTACTGAGCATGAGGCATGACCTTGTGCCTCTGGAATACGCTACAGAACTTGCAAAACTCCAGGACGATGCACCTTCTTTTGAGTTTGAAGAAGTCGAGCTAATTGTAAGGGAAGAACTTGGCCATTCCATTGAAGAATTATTTGAGTGTTTTGAGAAAAAACCACTTGCCTGCGCATCTATTGGGCAGGTGCACAGAGCAAAGATAAAAAATGGCGATGAGGTTGTCGTCAAAGTCCAGCGTCCTGGCATAAAGGAGGTAATCGAATCTGATCTGGATATTATGTACAGTATTGCCAGACTTATTGATGAACATATGCCAGAAGCGAGATTATACAGACCAACGGAGATTGTTGACGAATTATCGCACAGTATTCTTGCAGAAATAGATTATACTCAGGAAGGCTGGAATGCAGATCGTTTTGCAGACAATTTTAGGGAGAATGGTCAGGTTCATATTCCAAGGGTTTACTGGGACTATACAAACACACGTGTGTTGACGCTGGAATATATCAAAGGTATTAAAGGTAGCCGTGTGGACTTACTGGACAGGCAGGGCTTTGATAGGAGCAATATAGCTTCCGTAGTAGTAAAAGCTTTCATGCAGCAGGTATTTGAAGACGGTTTTTTCCATGCAGACCTGCATCCCGGAAACATCTTTATAATGGAAAACGGGACCGTAGCTTTTCTTGATTTTGGAATGGCAGGTCATCTTTCCTCGGAAGTATGCGATATATTTCTGGATGGCATGGTAGCTTTAGTTAATGGAGATAGTTCAGCGTTCATCGAACTACTCCGGGATATGGGTTCTCTAGATTCTTATGCAGACACAAGATCACTGAAAGTGGATGTTGAATCCTTTCGCTCCAAATACTATGGTAAGGCCCTGAAAAAGCTTGATGCTTCAATAATAATTGAGGAGTTAATAGGTATTTTAAGGGACCATAAGGTTATGATGCCTCATAATATAGCCTTACTGGTAAGAGGTACAGTGGCTGTTGAAGGTTTTGGACTTATTATTGATCCGAATTTAAATTTTAGTGAACTTCTCGAACCTTATGTAAAAAATGAATTGAAAAAACGTTTTTATCCACAAAACCTGTCTCGTAAGGCCTATAGCAATATTTCAAGCTGGGCGCGTCTCTTTCGAAAAGCACCTACTAAAATCTCACATATACTGGATCACGCTGAAAATGGATATTTGAAAATAAAGTTTGAATCTGAGGAAGGTAACAAACTGGCGTCCGAGATTGACGTTGCAAGTAATCGGTTATCTATCAGTCTGATCATCTCTGCTATGATTGTCGCTTCCTCTCTGGTCATTCAGACACATATGAGACCTCTTGTTTGGGGCGTACCTTTTCTTGGCACATTTAGTTTCGTTATTGCCAGCATCTTCGGATTGTGGCTTGTATATAATATCTTCAGGACAGGCAGGGTATAACTTCTCATGTATACTTTGCAGAAAAATAGACAGCATGAAAAATTATGAAGTTGGAAATTTTACTGCAAAGTTGGGTTTATTTGGATTTGCTATTTTCTTTTTGCAGCGCTAGATCCAGAACTTTTTCGAATTCTTGCTTATCCCTGAGTCCAAGAATTCTGGCCGTAAACCTGTTCTTGCTAACGTTTCCATCCTCTTGCATATATAAATATTCTCCGTTTTCGATACCTATGATCACAGATGAGTCAGGAATAGAACCTACTCCAAAATACTCAATAAATTCAGGGCTTTGTTCTATATCTACGGACATAATCGTTGCTTTTCCTTCATATTTATTTGCCAGTTCCTGAAGGATAGGTTTCATCTTCTGGCATGGTCCACACCATTCGGCGCCAATTTTCAAAAAGACCGGGCCTTTTTCAAGTGATGTATTTATCTGTTCAAGTTCAGTCGTATTGACAACAGAACCATTACCATAAGACTCCTGGGTAGGGCTTTGCTCAGTACAACCAGCTGTAAAAAGCGTACCTATAATTAGAATCGATAATAGAACTAATTGCTTCATAGCGATCACCTGTTACTGCATGATTAATGTTTTATTTTCTATAGATTTCCTGCAGTAATTTTCTATGGATTTCCGCAGTAAAACTGAAAGCAAATGTCTGAATAAAACAACAAATGACCATATTTATTGATTTTCAATGAACTAACTTCTGTGAGATAATTTTCTTTAACTGTTGATTGTTAATCGCTTGTTGCATTTTCCATTAGCCAGTTATCATACTTATAGGTGAAGTCAAAATAAATTTCAATAAGCTGATTTTGTGTACACTGAATTGTTACCTAGAATCTATTTAAAAAATTAATGATGGCATGTATCAGTTACAATAGTTTATAGTATCGAATATCAGTTAATTTGTGTATACTTCCAACTATAAAAATTACATTATAATATTTTTTGACATGCCGTAAAAGTGCTAAGATCTATTCTCTATCCTTGTGTTTTTAACTTCAAACATGGTGATTTTTGATTTTTCGCTTTGATGTAGTTTCAGCTTTATAAATCGGGCTCTAATAATAGTCCAGGATAATAAAAGAGCCACTTTTCTCCTGAGTTTAACGAATATAACCTGGCTGATTTAAGTTAATCAAAACAAAAATTTCATTTTCGATGTCGTTTTACACGTTTTTCTATGAAGAATAATGACTTTTTTTCAAGATTTTTGGGTATAAATTGGGAGAATAAATTAGGAGAAAACCTGAAAGAATTAATTAGGAGGAAATCAGGAAGAAAAAATTAGGAGAAAACCTGGAAGAAAAATTCGGAGGAAATCGGGAAGAAAAATTCGGAGAAAATCTGGGAAGATAAATTAGGAGGAAAGCAGGAAGAAAAATTACGAGGAAAAATTGGATGGGGTATTATGGTCTGAAGACCGTAAGCCCAATCCTTGCTTCTTAACGCTTATACACTATGCGCAGGTGCATAACTATTTCCAGGATATGACGGTACTACCGGCCTGGGCAGATCAATATCCAGGGCTTCTCTCAAGACCTCTTCAATGGTCTCTACAGGCACGAACTGAAGTTCGTTTCTGGCGTCCTCAGGCACATCTTCAAGGTCCCTTTCGTTTTCTTTTGGCAGGATTACCTTCTTTATGCCTGCCCTGTGAGCTGCCAGAACTTTCTCTTTTATGCCTCCGACAGGCAGTACTGCACCGCTCAACGTTATTTCCCCTGTCATAGCAAGTTTGGGGTCAACAGCTTTTCCGGTTATCAGGGACGTAAGAGCGGTAAAAAGGGTTACGCCTGCTGACGGGCCATCTTTCGGGGTTGCACCGGAAGGTACATGGATGTGAATATCACTTGAAGTGAAATCAAAGCTGTTTGCAGTATTTGCAAGCCGTGACCTGACAAGACTCAAAGATATCTTTGCAGATTCCTTCATCACATCTCCTAGCTGGCCTGTAAGAGTGAGTTTTCCACTGCCTGGCATAAAAGTACCTTCTATGAAAAGAATATCTCCTCCCACAGGCGTCCATGCAAGTCCTGTAACCACGCCGGGTACATTCTCTTTTCTGGCTTCTTCCTGCCTGATTATCTCTTTTCCTAGAATTTCTTTGAGCATGTCAGCCCTGACCACATAAGGAAGGTCGGCTTTACCTGACACAATCTTTTCGGACACAAACCTTGCAGTCTTGGCAAGCTGCTTTTTAAGTCCTCTGACTCCGGCTTCGCGGGTGTATTTATCGATGATTACTTTCAAGGCTTCATCTTCAATTTTGAGTTTCTCCGCATCAAGGCCGTGGTCTTCCAGTATGCAGGGCAGCAGATGGTCTTTTGCAATTGCAAGTTTCTCATTCTTTGTGTAACCTGAAATCTCAATAGTTTCCATTCTGTCAAGAAGCGGCCAGGGTATACTTGCAAGAGAGTTGGCCGTTGCTATGAACAGGACATCGGACAGGTCATATGGGATTTCCAGATAGTGGTCTGAGAACGTGCTGTTCTGTTCAGGATCAAGGACCTCCAGAAGGGCACTTGCCGGATCTCCCGAATAGGAAGCTGAGAGCTTATCGACTTCATCAAGAATAAATACAGGATTTTTCGTGCCTGCTTTTCTCATACCCTGAATAATCCTTCCGGGCAGAGCACCGATGTAGGTTCGCCTGTGTCCCCGAATTTCAGCTTCGTCTTTGACGCCTCCGAGGCTGACACGGACATATTTTCTGCCCAGAGCATCGGCAATACTTTTTCCAAGGCTTGTTTTTCCGGTTCCTGGCGGCCCTATCAGGAGCAGAATTGAGCCCTGCTTCTCATGTTTCAATTTCATGACTGCCAGGTGCTGAATTATTCTCTCTTTGACCTTCTCCAGCCCATTGTGGTTGTTCTCAAGCACCTGACGAGCTTCGGCAATATCTATGCTCTTTTTCTCCTCGGTTATCCAGGGAAGGTCGAGCAAAAGGTCAAGATAATTCCTTATAACATGGGCTTCAGGATTATGACTTCCTCCGGTTTCGAGTTTCTTCAATTCAGAAAATGCCTTCTTTTTTACCTCATCAGGCATAGTTGAGTTTTCAATTTTCTCCCTATATGCAGCGTCGCCTGATGCTGAGTCATCTCCTTCGTTGAGCTCTTCCTGAATCACTTTCAGTTGCTCGCGGAGCATTGCCTCTCTGTTCGACTTGCTTATTTTGTCAGTGACTTTTTTTGCCATTTCGATCTGGAGATTGATATTTTCTTTATGCTTTGTCAGAATATGAAGGAACAGAAGATACCTTTCACGAACCGAGGCAAGCTCAAGGAGTCTTTGCTTTTCGGCAAGTTTCACAGGTATGTACGGCATGACAAATCCCATTATCTGGTCAACAGAGTCCATCTTATCGATTGACTTGGTAAACTGTTCGGAGCCCTGGAACCTGTTGCTGATCTCGTGAATGGTCTTTTTTACATTCGCCATCAGTTCGGCCTCATCGTCCTCGTCGAAATCCGGCAGATCGTGGACAGGCCTGTAAGTTGTGTAGAACAGCCCATTCTTCCGATAAAGAGAGACTGCCTCTACCCTTTCGATAGCCTTTGCAACAACGAGATATCCGTCATCAGCAGGCTGTACATATGTAATTTTAAGCAGATTTCCGGTTCTATACAGACCATCTTCCGATAGGTCTGAAGCTTTTATGTCGTTCTTCACAGTCAGCCCGACAGCGTTAATGAACTCGGAGTTTTTCATTTCGTTAAGTAGTATTTCGCCAGTAGTTTTGTCAGCTATGAGCTTTGTTCGGCTTTGAGGGTAAACCACAATCTCAAAAAGGGGTATAACCAGTATCTCTCTGTTATCGTCAGCTTGTTGTGAATACATTGTCATCGTCTCAATTATCATCTCAAGTATTTAGTTTAATTTAACCTAACTATTTTTGCAAACAAAAAAATTACCTTACTTTTCTAAGGATTTCTATAAGTGTATCGAGCTCTTTCTCATTCAATGAGTTCGCCATTCTTTCAATAACCTTCAATAAAGCGGTCTCTTCGGCACGGGCTAACATTTGCCCTTTTTCTGTCAGACGAATGTAAAAAATTCGGCCATCATCCTGACACTTTTCCCTGTATACACACTCCATTTTGATAAATTTATTAATCATCTCGGTGATGGTAGGCTTTGAATTGCTGGTAATTCTGGCAAGCTTACTGAATGTTACCTCCCCACATTCGTCAATGACCTTCAGGTATCCGATCTGCTTGAGAGTAATATCCGATAGTCCGCATTCAGAGAAGATCTGACAGGAGCATTCGCTTCTAATTTTGATCAGGTTTTCAAAAACTATGAACAAACGCTCTTTTTTCTCTATCATATCTCGATCTGTTCTGTTAGTTAGGCTTTTCCTAATTAAATAGTTTTCGGCCGTCCCAGATTTAACCCCAACCGTCGAGCCGCAATCGTTGATCCGCAACCGTTGCGCCGGTTGATCACGCCTATAGGGTTTCGGGATAAGACTTTAAACTCAAGTATTGACTTGTCGTTTTCGATCAAGTAGGGATTTTCGGTCAAGCCTTTTTTAAAAAGGCTTGTGATTACGCCGATAGGGTTTCGGGATAGTTTCCTAAAACTCAAACGTTTTTCAGGTTTTCGATAAAACCTTTTCTCAAAAGGTTTTCGCTCAAGCCTTTTTTAAAAATCTTGCTTTAAAACTCAATTTCTTTTCCGTCAATCAATAAACTCTTAATTACGGCGTTTCCGTATTTGTCAATGATAACTTTTGCATCAACTTCTGTTTTCTCGGTCCTTTGTGCCTTTTCGATCTCCATTCCCCTGCCTTCGGGAACAAAATAACTTTCAATGCCGTAATCGACCCGAAGCTCCTTAATGGTTTCTTCTGTCGTAACACCTGGTTCGTCGGTTTTCCAGTCGTATAGAATATCTTTTACCTTGCCTTTGATGTAAAGTCCGTCTTCGGGTGGAGTAGTGTATACTTTTTTAGGCACTCCATAACCGTTTTTTAGTTCCAGTGCCAGATATACTGGTTCGTCATTATAAAAGTAAGATTCTCCAGATGGAAGCTTTTCCATATTCAGGTTGCTGATTTCGTAGTTAAGGGTCACGTAGTCTCCCCTGAAAAGGTCTCTTGGGTCTACTGGTAAGGTTTTGAGCAGAACCTCAGTGCCGGTCCTGAGAGTATACTCCTTATAAGCAATAAAGCCTGAAAAAATCAGGAGCCAGAAAACTATGGTAAGGTAAAGGATTTTCTTCTGGTTCATTCGCAGCTTCTCCCTGTTTCTGGAAGGTTCGTGGACCCAAAGCTTCTGGTTATAAGAGTACAGTTTTTCATTGTCCCACTCCTGCAAACTGAGCTTTTAATTCTCTTCTTTTCCTTTCCAGTACCACACTTAACGTCAGCAGAACAAGCCCACCAATTATGAAAAAGAACGATCTTGGAAGAAGGTCCCAGAAAAAATCGAAATATCTTGCAATAATCAAGGGTATAAACCAGAACATTGCAGTATTAACTATCCCGATATCTTCTATGCTGTACCCTGCATATAGGAGCAGAACCAGAAGCCCGAGGAAAACAAGATTAAAAAAGCCTGCATAGGCTTCTTCTGACACGGGGGTGTATTGGGTTATCAGAGCAAATCCCGCCATTAAAAACGAGAGTACACCCATGCTCATATCTGTCTGGAAACCTGTAAGCTTTGATCGAAGTGATTTAGAAAGCAGGACTGCCAGAAAAAGAATTCCCAGGAAAGCATAAATTACTGGAACTATTTCTTCATGTTTTGAGTCCCAGGACCCAAAGGTGTATATGAATAGTGCAAGGAGTACAGCTTGCAGTCCCATGAACTTAAAAATTGGTGCAGCGTATTTCGCTTTTGCTGATAACTCATGCAAAGTTCCTGTAAAATAAAGGGCAATGCCTGACATGAGGTAGAGGTCCAGGAAATTTATCAATTCACCGAAACTATTTCTTTCGCTGTACAGAAGGCCTACCCATATGTAAAAAAGCAAAGAACAAATCCCGGCAACCGCAGTAGACCTGTAACCGTATATAAGTGGAAAAACTCCAACAAGCCATATCAAGGCAAGGGTGCTATTGTTAGCGTTGATATTGTAAATCTGGGCAATTAAGAAGAGGCTTGCTCCAAAAAACAGAGCTGAGAGGAAAAGCAGAGCAGAACCCAGCCTCGGATATTTCTGGTTTTCATATTTCAAGCGATAGCCGGTATAATGTATACTTAGAGTGCTTCCTGCAAGCAGCAGAATCTTTACAGTATCTCCGATTTTCTCCCAGTTGGAAGCTACAAAGAGGATGGCACCAATCCCGATTAAAATCGCCCCTATGGTTGAGAAGGCAATAATTTGTTTTTTTGACCTGTGTTCCGTTTTATATTCCTCAATGTCCGCTCTCATTTTCTCAGCCTGAGCGTGATTAATTGTGCCTTCGTCCAGCCATTTTTGGATCAGATCCTGGTCAAACATATACTAATTCTATTAATGTGACTATATAAATAATTTTAGATTACGTATAAAATAATTTTTCTCCTTTGTCCGGAAGCTTACCAGATGAAATTACTCTATTATGTAGTGCAGCATCTAATGTTCTGAAATTCTCCAAGACTTTGAACCGGCAGAAACACCAATAAGTCATGTGCCCAAAAAGCAAATTTGGAAAAGCGGACATGTAGTAGAAATATATTACAGCAAAAAGAAAGGATGTAAAGAGAATTGATAAATTATTGATAAATTATTGATAAATTATTGAGAATTATTGAAAAATTATTAAGAAATGTAAATGAGGAAACCTGCACCTTTCTTTTTCAGACACTTTTCTCTGTTCTGCATTAACGGTATGGAGATTTAAAACGAAACAAAGTAGAGAGGAAGGTTCATTCTTCTCCTACTTAAATTCAGGAGATTCATAATCCTTTACGCTCATCATGTAATAAAGTCGGAAAGTAATACAGGACATCCACAGGACATCTGCATAAAGTTTGTCTTTAAAAAGTAAACTCTTTATAGGTTAAAAATAAAATAATTTACAATGTCTCAGGCCGTCAGAAAACCCAAGTCTATCTCAGTTCTGTTTTTTCTTATAACACTTATTGCTTTTTCCATTTTTCCATCCCCTGCCTCCGGGCTCACCGAGGTGGAAGTAAATCTTGTTAACACACCTCAGGGTGCGGTCGTACTAATTGTAGATGGCCTGAGTGCACCTTTTATCTATCCGGAACTTACACCGCATGCACTCGATGGCACTCCTCTTGAGAAATCCAAACTTAAAAATCTCCCTATAATCAGTAAAGAAAGTGCCAGAATTCTGGAGTTCCGTGCCCCTCAAACCTTTACCGAAGGAGGACATTCGGTACTTGTCACGGGAAATCCGGGTGCAGACAGTGAACTTGTAAGCTTTAAAGATGCCACTATTTTCGATATTTTACACAAGGAAGGTTATCTTTGTATTGCAGCTATGGAAAGAGGGGACTCCTGGTCGATTCGTGCCGAGCAGGATGCCATTCTCAGGGATGAAAATAACTCAATAAGTAATATGAAAATTGTCCTTGAGCAACCCGAACCTTCTTCTGACAGTCCGGAAGTGCCGGAAGGACTTTTACAAGTTATGGGAAAAGCAGCTGATAAAGCACCCGGATATATCAAATCCAAAGAAACCCGTGAAAAGTACAGCGGATACAACCGATGGGGAGTCGAAACTGCATACAGTATTGTTGAGTATATGGCAAAAAACAGACCGGAGCAAAAATACCTGCTCACTATCAATGTAGGTGCTGTAGATTCAAGCGGTCACCACCGGGATAATTATGGGTATGTAGACTGCATCGAATGTCTTGATACCGATATTTCCCCACTTTATGAACTCTGCAAGAAAAATAACCTTGCCTTTTTGCTGACAGCAGACCATGGAATGGGTTTTTCCAAAGACGATTCCAAAGGTGGGCATCAGTCCGAAAAATTTACGGAAACCGATGAAGCACAACTCATTCCTCTTATAGTGCATGCCCAGGACGTTGAAATCGGAACTATCAAGGGAAAGCATGGCCAGGAAGACTTTGCACCGACGCTGCTTGGAATTCTTGATATTCCGGATCGCCCAAGGTTTGCAGAAGGAAAACAGATCCTTCTGACAGGCCATGTAAATCTGAGGGTGGAACTCCCTGAAAAGGGCTCTGTAGAACTCAGGAAGAATGTGAATGGAAAGGACGGGGACGTGAAAGAAGAAAACGTGAAGGAAGGAAATATTGTAACTTCCCTGCAACATGATGACGAGTTTCTCTTCCTGGGGCTTGAACCGGAAAGTACCTATACGGTCAGGGCTGCTCTTGATTCCGGAAATAGCCTTGAAGAACAGGAAAAAAAACTCACTTTTGAAACCGACTCGGTGTTGGAATTCACTAAAAAAGGGCAGAAACTCGAAGAAAGTAGTGAAAATAATCCGGAATCGGCATCAGGTTCGGGAAAAAACTCTACTGCCAGTTTCCTGAAAAGGGAATCCGGAAAATCCAATTCGAGCTTAACGAACTTGATAGGATATTTTATCATAGGATTGGTAAATATTGCTGGAATTGTAATTATTGCAAAGATCCTGAAAAAGGGCTGAAGAGATATTTACTA
>DUGT01000208.1:35664-42428 GCA_013331275.1 Methanosarcina sp.
ATTTACTACGCCTTTCCTACTTTTTCGCTCAAGCCTTTTTTCAAAAGGCTTGGTCAACATTTCCAAGGGCTTCCTTAAAAGTGATATCGACATCTTCCACATGAGCAAACATGGGCCCTTTCCTAAGTTCATTAATATAAAGTTCCACAGCTTCAGGTCTGCCTTCGGCAATGATAAAAACCCTGCCGTCTCTTAAATTTCTGGGGTTAGATTCTATGCCCAGACGCTCGGCAGCGTTTCTTGCAAATCTTCGAAAACCCACGCCCTGTACCCTTCCTGATACAAGGATTTCTGCCCGTACAGTTTCTTCAGAGGTCACAAATGGCTATTTTGAATAGCCCTGATTTATAGTTATGGTTATTTATGGTGGGGAACTTGGTGGGAAGTGTTTTTCGGGATAAAGGAAAAAAGTTCGACTAATAAACAAGAAGAATAAGGAAATTCGTCGCCCACTTTTAAAACGATATTTGAATCTGTTAGAGTTACAGTAAAGAAACTATTTTTAACCAAGTGTAGAGTCGCTGGGTAAGTTGTATAAACTCAAAAGAAGTCTTCGGTGTAAATATGCTTCATTGCTTGCAGCAGGGTGGCCAGTGAAGCTTTGATTTTATTCCGAAATAAATTTTCTAAGAGATTTTAGAATAAAGAGATTTTAGAATACTATCTGTAATAACCTTATATGCTTCAAAAGTTATGTTAAAGATCCGGCTCTTATGCACTAGCCTGATTCGAATGTTTGACTGAAAAAAGATGGTTTGAAAGGAATACTATTTTGGATAGTTGATTAAGTTGGATGGTTGGATTTATGAATGATTTTTGGGTGCGATGATGGGTGTGAAGATGCCTTCGTTAATGCTAATGTCGTCGAAGTACTCTATGAAACCTATAATAATTCTAGAAAGAAGGTATTTTGATTTCTAATAAGGGAATTCTAGTAAGATAAAAGAGATAATATTGGTTGCCCTATAAACTGGTATCGAAATAAGATCAATTACATTCGTGTAATTCGGGAGAGTGTATGGCGCCCTAATTAGTATCAGCCAAGTTCAGCCTGGACCATAAATGGTTGTCTATTGTAAAAAGATATATAAATAACCCAGCCAAAATTCTATGAGGTGTTTAGATTGCTCGACTTCCTTTATCCTCCGATACTTGAATTGCCCTTATCCATAATCCTTCTGCTTCTTATTATTACAATTCCTCTAATCGTTATCTACTTATTTCTAAGGCTCACAGAGGCGGCCTTTGAGGAGATAGGCTTCGATCACTGGCATGCAACTCTAGCTGTCTTCGGCTCGTTCATAGGAAGCCTGGTTAATATACCGCTTTATGCAGGAACTATAAACTCCTATCCCGAATGGTACATAACGCTTGCCAGTACCTTTGCTCCAGGGTTCCCGACGACCTTCTATCCCTTCTATTTAGCCATAAATATAGGAGGGGCAATAGTACCTCTTATTATATCTGCTCACCTCGTTTTGGCTCGTAGGGTATCACCTCTCAAGGCGGGAGTAGGGATTCTGGCTGTAGCATTAATAACTTATATTTTGGCACAGCCTGTGCCAGGTGAGGGAATAGTTCTTTCCTTCTGGGTATCTCCTATATTAGCGGTAATTTGCAGTCTAGTCTTATTACGAGGTTATTGTGGCGCACCATCGCTTGCATATATAAGCGGCTCGATAGGAACCCTCCTAGGTGCAGATGTTATGAATATTCTGACCCCAGGAGTACTCCCTGCTCTTTCACCAGTAGGATTGCAGACTTCAAAGTCATTAGTCCTATCCATAGGAGGAGCGGGCGTGTTTGATGGCATATTCTTAACAGGAATATTGGCTGTGCTCTTTGCCTCAGGAATAGTACGTTTTTTCCATGGCTCATGCGAAGGTGTAAAAATGCACAGAAATACATAACGAGCCTATCCCAAAACCTTGAATTTTGAATCATTGCTCTAATTTCTAAATATGAAAAAAGTATATATTTGGGAATGAAATTGGTTTTGGGATGAGCTCAACTAAAAAAGCTATTGATTAAAATAAATTGATTAAATTCGAATCAAACAATAGACGTCAAATTACTAAATAGCTCATCTATTTCAGGAAGTTTTTGTTCTTCAATAATAATCACTTCTTTATTTTTTCCACATATTGCCATAAATTGTTTCGATAAATCCGCAATTACCCTCTATTTCTCGCAATAGCTTCAACTTCTTCGAATCTATAGCAAGTTAGTTCCTCTTCCTCTCCATCCATTCTTCAATCAATTGCAAACTGTCCATTTTAAGGTTCCACTTTGCTATTTTCGATTCAATCTCAATCATTTTTTCATGAATTTCTTTTAGTACTTCTTCTTTTGAAATTTGCTCGATTATTTAAACTACCTTACTATACTTTTCAATAATAAGTTCGTCAACAAATGCCGGCCTTGAAGTTTGACCATGATTTTCGTCAATTATTCTTATTATTGATGGGTCTAGTGTCAAGCCCATACACACTTTCTTGCCTGAAACTGTTTTTCGCCCCATAATAAATTATATTTATTTCATTCCTTATGTATATATTTATCGTCACATTTGACAAAAAAGAGAAAAATAAGGGTTTTTAAAATTTTGCGCCCACTTTTGCTTATCCTATATGAAGGTAGGATAGTTGTAAAATATCCATACGATACGTACATGTTCAGTAACAAGTTTCTAAGATAGAAGTGGAATATTTGTATTAGGCTCACGAGCCAGCAGCTCATAGAAAGAAATGACCACTTATATCCCGTAAAACTGATCGCACCATTTTTCCTTTATGAAAAGTCTATACATATTTTCAAGGATTAAGGCCTGAATTTATTTTGTCCATTTAACCAAACATTTCATATGATGGAAAAATTGCATATTTATTAAAATATTTTTTCATTAATAGTCTTGATGATATATATGAAATTACTTATTATTAAAACGATTATAGAGGTTTAAAAAGATGGCAGAAGAATTCGATGATAGTATGAGTGAAAAGGGAGAAAAATCCTCATCGAATGATTGGGATTTTGTTGGTAGATCGAGAATTAGGTGCTTACAGATTTTAGTAGAGGATAAAGCAGCTTTTTTCCAAGATGACGAGATAAATGTCACTGAGGTTCAGTCTGATATTGAATTAATGTTGGATAACTTTGGAGACTTACCAACAAGAGACAATTTTACATATTCTTCCAAGATTGTCTTATTAGCATCTGATATTTTTTCACTCTTTTTTACACAATTAAGAAACTCTTCAGCCGTTTCAAATGAAAGATATTTGATCATAATTTCGCCAAGTTATTTTTATTCAACTCAAAGTATATAATAACCTGATGTGCTAAAAACTAAATATGTAATAACCTTGTATGCTTCAAAGGTTATGTTAAAGATCCGGCTCTTGTTCACTAACTTGATTCGAGTGTTTGACTGAAAAAAATGGGTTGAAAGGAATACTATTTTGGATAGTTGGTGAAGTTGGGGGTTGGGGTTTTTAGGGATTTTTAGGTGTGATGGTGGGTGTAAAGATTCCTGCAGACTGAGCTAAATTGTCTTTTATATTTCCTTCTTTTTATACACATATTAAAATATATAACTAAATCAAATCATAACGTATCTGACGATTGAAATCAGGGAAGAGTTTCCAATACGGTTTTTGCCAAAAAATACATCTCTATCTGAATTTTTTAGAAATTTTTATCTATAGTAAATATAATATAACTTTTCTCAAACAACTTTCATGCTAAAAGTTTAAAAATAAATACATAGCATTTTTATAAATATGGTTGGATAAAAAATTAACAATTGATAGGCATTAGGGATTTGCCTAGAATCAATTTATGTCAATTCTATAAGATAACAGGATAAGCTGAACAGATTTAATAGGAAATATTAGTGCCATGTTTTAAAGCAGGGTTGAGGAATTATGACTGTTTCTAACTTTCTGGATAAGGATGAAATGGAGACCCAGCTGCGAAAACGGATCGCTGAACTGGAAAAGTCCAATCAAGACTTATGTGCGGAGAACATAGCACTAAGTCAGGAGATCACCAAATGCAAGCAAGCTGAAGAGGCGCTAAAAGAGATCAAGGAAAAGTATCGCAGGATCGTCACTGCTACTAACTATGGTTTCTGGTGGATCAATCCAGATCTCATTATCACAGAGGCAAGCGAAGCCATAGCAAAATTACTCGGCTACTGCGTCGATGAGCTTATAGGTAGGTCAGGCTATGACTTCGTTAACAAAGATTGGCTAGCTCACGCCTCAAAAGAGTGGGAAGAACTCAAGGCTGGAAAGCCGATCAGCTGTGACTTTAAGATGAGACGTAAGGACGGTAGCGACGTTTGGGTGAGACTGAGCAGCTCGCCGATCATGGACAAGCATGGTCGGTTCGTCGACAACCTGATCGTGTTCACAGACATTACCGAACAGAAACAGGCAGAAGAGAAGCTACGAGAAAGCGAGGCACGACAGGCATTCCTGCTTAAGCTTAGCGACGCTTTAAGAAAGTTAAGTAACTCGGATGAGATACAGTCCACAGCCTCGCGCATCCTTGGCGAGCAGATTCATGCAGATCGCGTCCCATATGCCCGCGTTATAGACGAACAAGAAGTAGTCATTACCGGGGACTATGTAAACGGCGTGCCCTCAATTGCCTGTACTTTACATGCCTCAGATTTCAGCCAAATGACAATAGATGCCTATAAAGAAGGTAAGTGGGTTATCTTTTCCGATGTATCAACCGACCCTAGATTTACACAAGCTGAACGTGAAGCCTACAAATCTATTAATATTGCATCCAACGCCAGCCTCGGCTTGGTTAAAAATGGCAAATGGGTAGCAGCCTTTGGAGTGCATAGTGCTAAGCCCCGAGTATGGACAGAATTTGAACTTAATCTCATAGCTGAAACTTCTGAACGAATATGGGTGGCCATTGAACGCGCCCGTATTGAAGAAGCGCTAACAAAAGCATATGATACTTTGGAAGAAAAAATCAAAGAACGTACAGCAGAGCTAGAAGAGGCTTACAATTATTTGAAGGAAAGTCAAGAAAGTCTTGCTGAAGCTCAAGAAATTGCTCATCTCGGAAGTTGGGACTGGGATATTGTAACTGACAAAGTATGCTGGTCTAATGAAACATATCGTATTTTCGGTCTTAATCCTCAAGAATTAGAGGCGACTTTCGATTTATATTTCAGTCGTGTACATCCGGATGATCGAGACTCCATATATAGTGCTGTTGAAAAAGCTTTAAACGGAGAATCCTATAGTATTGATTATAGAATCATTTTACCAAGTGGAGAGCGCACAGTCCATTCATATGGAAAAGTAATTTTTGATGAAGAAAACACTCCTGTTCGGATGAGTGGAACAACTCAGGATATTACGGACCGTAAAAAAGCAGAAGAAATGCTAAAAGAGAGCAAGAGCAAACTGAAGACTCTTTTTGAGTTGTTGCCTGTTGGAGTTTCCATTGTCGATAGAGAAATAAATATTCTAGATGCAAATCTTGCCCTAGAAAACATTGTGGGTCTTTCGAGATCAGATTTATTCAAAGGAAAACATACAACTCGAATATATGTCAAACCAGATGGTACGGAAATGCCGGTTGAGGAATTTCCTATTGTAAGGGCTTTGGAAGAGAAAGGTTCTATTCAAAACTCGGAGATAGGGATAATCAAGGAAGATGGCAGTACTATCTGGACGGATGTGAGTGCAACTGCTATACCTTATTACAATGATCAAGTAGTCATTATAATAAAAGACATCACAGAGCGTAAAATGGCAGAAGAATCTATGAGGAGGCTAGAAATTGCCCGTAAACAAGAAATCCATCACCGAATTAAAAATAATCTTCAGGTAATTTCCTCCCTGCTTGATCTTCAGGCAGAAAAGTTCGGTAACAGAGAATTCATAATGAATTCAGAAGTTATGGAAGCTTTTAGGGAAAGCCAGAACAGAGTAGTATCCATGGCTCTTATCCATGAGAAACTACACAAAAGTGAAGAGCTCGACACACTTAACTTTTCGCTGTACATTGAGGAACTCGCTGAAAATCTCTTCCAGACATACAGGCTTAGAAATTCAAACATCAGCTTAAATCTGGATCTGGAAGAAAATATTTTCTTTGATATGGATTATGCGGTTCCATTAGGCATTATTATTAATGAGCTCGTTTCAAATTCCCTCAAGTACGCATTTCCCGGCAAAAATGAAGGGAAAATTCGAATCGAACTCCATAGAGACGAAAACGAAGAATACGAAAAGGAAGGCTGTAAGAATACAAGTTTTACCCTGACTGTTTCAGACAATGGTGTAGGCATTTCTGAAAACCTTGATATTGAAGAGATTGATAGCCTTGGGCTTCAGCTGGTAACTTCCCTTGTAGAACAATTTGATGGTGAATTTGAACTGGAAAGGAACAAGGGGACGAAATTCAATATAAGATTCACTGTAAAAGAAAAAAATAATCAAGTATTAACTCTACAAGAATGAGTTTAATAATGCTTATAACTCGTTCAGTCAGTATAATGTGGTAGATCCACTTATTATTGAAGTTAGCGCGTATACGAGACTAAGGCGGAACCAAGCATAACTTATGTACTTTCACATAATTTACCATGCCCATACACCTAGAAGCCATGTATAAAGGCCAGGGATATCGCTCGCAACCAAATGGACCAATATATCCCTGACGCCCCACAATGCAATTAAAACGAGTAAAATGAATATTTTAAGCTTTAGGGTCCTCTCAAATCAGTA
>DUGT01000208.1:42498-64273 GCA_013331275.1 Methanosarcina sp.
TAATCATTTTTCAAGGGGGCTATTTAAGCTTGTAGCCTTTTCTTTTTTAAACCCTTCAACCATGTTTTTCTCGATGTGATAAATTTGTCACATCGACGTTAAGATTCAGGTCTTCGGGATAATTGTGGAAGGCTAGCGCAGTCGAGTAGTAAGAGGATACTTGCTAAACTAAATGTACTTCTTATCTAAAGATATAGCTATATAGTATATATGCAAAAAGTATCTATCAGGTATTATCTGTTTTTAAATAAAAGGGTATCCAATACCCCCGAACAGCTACAACACATATGCTACAGGCATCTCTTCCCTGCAGCTAACAAGATCTATTTTGACACATCCACTTTTTATAATAATGGCATTTGCAATTATAGAAATCTTAATGCTATTTCTGGCAATTATAATAGCTGTTGTATTATATGTAATTCTTAAGAACGGTACTCAGCTTGCTATGAACGCTGTACTTGGAATTTTAGTCTTAGCTGCAGCAAAGTTTTTATTTGGGATTAAAATCGCAATAACATTATTAACTGTGTTGATTTGCGCAATTGGAGGCATTTTTGGAGCACTTTTAATTATCATATTGAACTATCTTGGAATAGCTTTTGTATAACTAATGAAAGACTTGAAAGACTTTATGCAATTTTATTTCTCGTATTAAGGTAGTCTGGTTGTAAGATATCCATACGATACATATATAATTTTTATTTGGTTTTCGGGATATTAGCGGATAAATTGTGGATAAATATTACCAGGCTCATAAGCCATAGACTACTTTTTGGCTCTTTAGAAAGTCTCTTTCGTAGAACTTGTCAAGAACTTTTAATTGAGTCTTTTCAACATCAAATCTTAAGATTTGATTTAATTTTAAGGTGCACGTTTGGATAAGACTTTTACAGAGCCACTTTTGCAACATTGATAATATTTTCAAAAATATTTTCCATATCATAAGATCTATTGACATCTCCAAATTCGAGATTTGGTGAGATAAGTTTAAGTTTTGGGATAGGTTCTTTGATTATTTTTGCTAAACTGTATCTGTTTTCTAAGCTTACCTGCTTACAGGTAAGTGAGTGTACGTAACGAAAAAATAGAGTGAAAAGCGAATGTGTTAGTATTCTGGAAAATATCAACTGATTATTGAGGGACAACTCCAATTACTTTCTAAACAGAAAATAACTTTGTTCAATAGTTAAAAATAAATTGCGAAAATCAATAGTTCTTCGGTTTTCAGTTAAACAGCAATCAAAGAGAAACTGTTTTAAACGTTAATCTTTATCAGAATTTATAGCGTTGAGCAATTGACAGGTCAAGAGAAAAAAGGTCCAGAGAAGATGGACAAACCAAATTAGAAATTCTAATTTTATTACGAGAGTAATTCCAATACTTATAAAACTTCAACTCTCTTAATACCAAGCATGAAAGAGATTATTTTTATCGATGAAGGCAGCCTTCCCACACCTGAAGGTATCACACGGGAGTGGGTAAAGGTTGCAGCTGCAAATCGAAATGAAGATGAAAAACTCTTTTCTGTAGTAAGGGAGGCTTTTCAGAGGAAAATCGCTGTGGGAGTACATGTACCCACTTATCCTCAGTTCAGAGATATGATAGGGCAGTTTCTGGACATCATCAAGGATGAAAAGAACTGTTCTGAGCCTTATGTACTGAAAGAGGAAAATGCAAAGATCCTTGAGCTGGAAATAATTGACGAGATTGCAAAACACTACAAAGAAAAGACAGGAAAGACTCTTGAAGTCAGGGTTTGTGTTGCAGGCCCGACAGATCTCTATCTTCAGGCCTTCGGGGCAACGGATTATGTGGACGCTTATAATATCCTTGCACTGGATATTGAGAAATTCATTAAACAGGCGTTTAAAACAGCAAAAAATTTTAAAATTAAAGTTATAGCTCTGGACGAAATCAGCCTGGGATTAAATGATAAGATTCAGTTTTCTGACTCTGAGATCATATCGGCTCTTACGGCTGCCTCTACCTATGCTCGGCAGCAGGGAGCAGACATGGAAATTCATCTGTATTCTCCTTTGAAGTATAGGCTTATATGCGAGACTCCCATCAATGTCATTGGGTTTGAATATGCGGGAACTCCTTCCTACCTCGATCTTATGGACAGAAAAATACTGGAGGATTCAAACACTTATGTAGGAGTTGGAATCTCAAGAACTGATATTTTCAGTCTTACAAACATTATCAATGAAAAGTATAGAGTTAATGCCTGGAAGGAAAAAGAATATCTGCAAAAAATCGTGACTGAGCTAGAGACTCCAGACGTCATAAAAAAGAGACTTGAAACGGCTTTTTCCGTTCTTGGGGATCGCATAAAGTATGCCAATCCAGACTGCGGGCTGGCGTTCTGGCCGGACCAGGGCCTTGCTTTCAAGCTGCTTGAGAATACGGCAAAAGCCATTAACGAATTTAATGCAGAAAGGAAGACTAGTAAATAAATTAAACTGAGAAGAGATTATACGTGAAGTATAACGATTTTACATAATAAGATTTAGCAAAAATAAGAACGAAAAACTTAAAAAATATGAGTGATCAGTCAATCAAAAAGAATTCAAGCATCACTGTACCAGCAATAGAAAAAACATAGCATGAATTCGTTTGAGAAGCCATAGGAGAAAGAAAGATGTTATACAGAAAAGTGCCTAACAATGAAGACGAACTTTCAGTATTGGGATTCGGGTGCATGCGTCTTCCTATCAAAGAAGATGGGACTATAGACGAAAAAAGAGCCACAAAACAGGTGCGTTATGCAATCGATCACGGAGTAAATTACATCGATACAGCCTGGCCTTATCACATGGGAGAAAGCGAGCCTTTCCTTGGCCATGCCCTTGCGGACGGTTATCGAGAAAAGGTTAAACTTGCTACAAAGCTTCCATCCTGGCTCATAAAAAGTAGAGAAGATATGGACAGTTTCCTCAATGCCCAGTTAGAGAGACTCAACACGGACCATATCGATTATTATCTGGTCCATGGTCTTGCAGGAGAAGTGTGGGATAAACTTGAGCCTCTTGGTGTGACTGATTTCCTTGATAAGGCAAAAGCCGATGGACGTATTGTCAATGCAGGTTTTTCTTTCCATGGCTCAATTGAGGATTTCAAACGGATTGTCGATGCATATCCCTGGACTTTCTGCCAGATTCAGTATAATTTCATGGATGAGAAGCACCAGGCAGGAACAGAAGGGCTTAAATATGCGGCTTCAAAGAATCTGGGCATTATTATCATGGAGCCTCTGCTCGGAGGCAATCTGGCCAATCGAGTGCCCTCTGAAGTTAAAGAAATCTGGAACGAAGCATCCGTAAAACATACACCAGCAGAATGGGCATTTCGCTGGATTTGGAACCATCCGGAAGTCACAACTGTACTTTCAGGTATGAATGAGGAAGTCCAAATAGAGGAAAACTTGAAAATAGCAGATGAAGCCTATCCTAACTCATTGACTGAAGCCGAACTGCAGCTTGTTAACAGAGTTGAGCAAAAGTACCGTCAGCTCATAAAAATTGGCTGTACTGGCTGTCAGTATTGCATGCCCTGTCCTTCAGGAGTAAATATCCCTGAGTGTTTTGATATTTATAATAACTTGCACATGTTTGGTAATGTGGATGGATCCAAATTCGCGTATGCTATGAGGATGAGCGGAGCATTCACGGACAGTGAGCCTGGAGGGTTTGCTTCTCTATGTACTGAGTGCGGTCAATGTATGGAGAAATGTCCCCAGAGTCTGAAAATCCCTGACCTGCTAAAAGCTGTGGCAGAAGAGCTTGAAGGGCCTGACTTTGAGCAAAGATTGGCCATGGTAAGGCAGTCTTTAAGGAAAACTAAACCACAAAACAATATACAGGACTAATAATACTAACATAGTCACAACACCTTCAGATATCCCCAAGAAGCTGTCTTAAGAGGGTCTCAAGTTATTTTTGAGGGACCTAACACTATGAATAATTTTCTATTTAATATAAATTACCTTCTACTAAATATTTCGAAAAACGCCATTAAGAAAGTGTCTATGAGATAGAATATTATGACGGATAAAGTACAGAAAAACAAAGTACAGAAGAAAAACGAAAAGATAAGTTTGATTTTTCTAGCTATTTTAAGTATTTTTATCTCTGTCTATGTTGCAGGAAACTATTATGTAGGTTTACGTTTTTTTCAATCATTAACCAATCTTATCGAGCCTTACTCTTTGCTTTACTGGACCTGCTATTCACTTCTTGCAACATCATTTTTTGCATCCAGGTTAGGAAAGAGATTTTATCCTGGATATGTTAATGATTTAATCTCTGTAACGGGCGATTATTGGCTGGCTGCTGTTTACTATTCTTTTTTGATGTGGATAGTTATGGATATTCTTCATCACTTAACTAATCTCATATTTCCAACGACACAGATTATTCAATACCCATCATTTTACTGGGGTTTTTTAGTTTTATCCCTGGTCTTTCTTCTTTTAATATATGGAACCTGGAATGCAAACAATCCACAAGTTGTGCATTATGATATTACCATTAAAAAAAGAGTACAAAACTTATCAGAAATTCATGCTGTTATGGTATCCGACATACACCTTGGGCTGGTGGTTGATAATGATCGTCTTGATGCAATGGTTAGTAGAATCAACGAGCTTGATCCAGACGTTGTGATTCTTGCCGGGGATATCATAGATGAGGATGTAAGATTGTTTGCCAATAATAAAATGCCGGAAATACTGAAAAAACTAAGATCCAAGTACGGTGTATATGCAGTTCTTGGAAACCATGAATATATTAGCGGCAATAGTGAGCTGGTCATTGAATATTTGCAGCAGGCTGGGATTAATGTGCTGGTTGATGAGTGCATGAAAATAAACAATCAATTTTATATAATTGGCCGAGATGATCGTATGGCTGGTCGTATGTTCGGAAAAGCACGCCTTGAGCTATCTAGCCTTATAGAAGAAATCGACAACAATCTCCCGATTATTCTGTTAGATCACCAACCCATTAATCTAGACGAAGGACAGCGAAATGGAATCGATTTACAATTATCTGGTCATACGCATAACGGACAATTTTTTCCCAATAATCTGATTGCCAAGCATATATTTGAAAACAGTTGGGGCTATTTGAGAAAAGGAGAATATCAGATAGTTGTCTCCTCTGGATTCGGCACATGGGGTCCACCAATAAGGATTGGAAGTCACTCTGAAATTACAGATATAACTATTTATTTCAAAAAATAGAGATTTACTCTCTTATAATTTATGTGGTTGAATGAAAACTAATATGATTAAACTTCTTAACTGACTAAAAGGTGTCTTTTATCATGGCGTTTTTTTAATAGCACTTTCTTTTTGCCACCTATAATGGATTCCGCGTTTTGAAAACCAGTTTTCTGGACCGTATTTGCCAATTAAGTCTAAGTGGTAATCTAAACTCGGATGAACCGACCTCAAATAATCAAGTTTAGTACAGCTACAGCGATCACCGCACTCCCAGCAGCCGAGACATCCTTTATCTTGCACACAGTTCCTAATCTCGCAGACAGGCTTTCCACCTCCTTCTCTGCAAGGAATAGAGCATTTTAATGATTTGATTTCCTTAAGTATCTTGATAAACACCGGATAATCTTCAAAGGCAGGATTTTTTTCAGCTTTAAGCTTTGCATACTCATCAAACTGAAGATAGGAAAGCTTTTCTTCAAGCTTATGAGCAAGATTAAACAGATCCTTGTTAGAAGGTATGCAATCGATACAACATAACCCACACCAGGCTGTGAACTTTTTTTCATTCATCTTTTTACCTCAAGAAGCACCTGTTAAGCTCAAATATGCTATCAAATATATTTTACAAGCATTCCTCTTTATAACAAAACTTCATGAAACCTGATAGTTTTCAAATGAGGATCAAAGTCTTGTAAATATTTAAAGTACATATTGTTAATAAGTTCGACTTTTATAGATCAACAGATTGATAAAGTGGAATAGCTTCAATTGAGTTCAGCGATACCAAATAATTAGCCTGAGAAAATTAGTGCTCAGGTGCTATCCTTAAACTTCTTTTGGTTAGCTGTATAGGAAATGATTTGTAATGTCAAGCAAGACAACGTTCGAAATAGAAGACAAGTGTCTTCCCCCTTTCTTCGTGAAGCAGAAAATCTCCATTGAAAAAGGAGATGGAGTTTACGTATGGGACGAAGAAGGAAAGATGTATATTGATTTCACGGCAGGTTGGGGTGTAACATGTATCGGTCATGCAAACCCGGTCATCACTGAAGCTTTGATTGACCAGGGAAGAAAGATAATTCAAAGCCCCAATTCGGGACTTACATATTCTCCTGCACGTGCACGTCTACTTTCCTTACTCGCAGAAATCCTGCCTTCCAATCTTACAAGAGTATTTTTCACTAACAGCGGAGCTGAAGCAAATGATGCTGCCATTAAACTGGCTCGAAAGGTGACAGGAAGGCCTGACATAATTTCTACATATCAAAGCTTTCATGGGCGTACGATCAGTACGACATCTGCCACAGGTCAACCCAAGCATAGGGATAGGTATAGTCCTCTGATGCCTAATTATCGGTTCGTTCCTTATGATGACCTGGAGGCTATGAAATGTTATCTGGATGAGAATGTTGCTGCAGTAATTCTTGAACCTATTCAGGGAGAAGGCGGAGTTCACATACCTTCAGAAGGATACCTGAAAGAGGTAAGCAACCTGTGTAAGAAGAACGGAAGTTTGCTGATCGTTGATGAAATTCAAACCGGATTTTTCAGAACAGGGCCAGCTTTTGTTACAGGTTCCTGCGGTGTGAAAGCAGACTTTATGACAATGGCAAAAGGAATTGCAGGTGGTTTCCCGTTTGGTGCTTTCGCCTTGTCTGAGACTGTTGCAAGGAAGCTTGAGATCGGCGACCATGGAGGCACATATTGTGGTAATCCTCTTGGTTGTGCCGTTTCTTACACAGTGATAAAATACCTGATAGATAACAATATTTCCAAAAATGTAGAAGAAATGGGTTGTCTTGCCCTGAAGAGAATGAGCTTATGGCCGAAAACTTATGGGAATATAGTTACCGACATACGTGGAAAAGGACTCCTTATTATGGTCGAATTCCAGAGTGAAGATATCGCTACAAATGTCAAAAATGAGTGTTTATCAAAAGGTTTATTTGTCACTCAAACTCAGGGCAACGGAATCAGGATATTTCCCGCGCTAAACATCAAGAAGGAGGAATTGGAGGAAGGACTTCTAATTATCGAGGATGTGGTTAAGGAAATTAGCTTTACTTTCTAAACGCTTACTTTCAAAATGCCCCACTACAGCTATCTAAGCTAACTCCGTATAAAAATAATCGGGAAGTCGCACTAAACCGGATGGATTCGGGATTTAAAAGTGGACATTAAAAAAACCAATGCAAGCCCAATCAATATGGGTTCAACCGATATGGGTTCAACCCAATATAGGTTCTCGAGGCTTGTGCCAAAAGTCCTGAAACCATCCAGAGGTCTTAAGATCTATTCAGTTAGGGATAAAGATAAAAAGCTCATTATCGTCGATTACTGGCTTTTTTTAATCCCTTAATCAGTTCATCAACATTGCCGACTAATTCCAGTCCAGCGTTTTTTCCAGTTCCGGAATAAATGAGCTTTGTGTCAGAACCAGTTTTCCTCAGTAGAGTTATATTGATACTGGAGTGTAGAGATTCGTTAACCTTCGCTGTCATCCCTCCCAGTTTTGGTGCAGGGAGCTCGACGCCTTCCGACCTGTCCGCATCGATGTCAAGACAGTATGCCTTGTTTTCTAGCAGGATCTTAATTTTATCGTCAGTAACATTGAGTCCAGTAACCTTTGCCCCTGAATATGTCGTAAACTTATACAATTTATTGTCATATAAAAAGCCGAAGATGTAACCTGTGAAATAATTGCCGAGCCAGGGTATCTTTGCGATCGAGCCTGAGAGTGATATGCCGTTACGATCAAAATGGTTAGTCTGCATCCATATCCAGGAGGAAGGCATTGAAACGCCCCAATCCTTCTCTATATAGCCCCTTCCACCGTTGAGATCTTTCCTTATGCCGTTAATCTCAATAAATCCTTCAACAGCGTGATCCATGCTCAATATGCCGTGATAGCATTCCATGCCCGGCACGAATGCATACCAGCCCATTACCCCAGGTGACAGCACTTTCACAGGCCAGGGATAGGTGTCCTTGAAGCTAATCCGGGCAATGATCCGATCTCTGCCTTGCTTAAGGTTGAGCGTCATCTCACTAGTGCTGAAAAAAGATTCACCAATAGTAAGCTCGAACTTTTTATCTCCGGCTTTCATGTCATCGAGCGAATACCTGAAATAATTCATTTTCTGCGCTCTTGCGTCCAGAAACATGATAAAAGCATGTGATTTTAATGGATCCCTGGCTATGGAGACGCCAGGAATAACAGCATAAGCTCTCTTCTCACTGTAATCCACCATCTTAAAATACCAGCCCTCGAAAAAATCTTTATTTTTTCTCCGACCATGGAAGATTTCCGGCTTCCAGATATCGAGCATCATATATGATTAGAGGACTATCATTTAGAACTTTATGGATAATCTATGCTTTCGCCTGTCTAAAAAGCAAGATCTACGGGTAGAGTATGGTTTAGGAGATGGTTTAATTTTTAGGTCCTCCTCTATATCTGGTTGATATTTTCGTTTGATGTTTTATTCATTTGTATCGACAAATCTTGACTCCTCCAAGATTTTGTTTGGTGTGTGGATTATAGACATTATGAACAATGGGGTACTACAAATATGATAAGCTGAAGGAGTTTTTATGATAAGCTGAAGGAGTTTTTCTACGAAAAGTTCCCTTGCGGTATACTCATAATCATGTTGTTAAAACCATCAAACAAGTCTAAGTGAGAAGGAAACTCCTAATAATTATTAAAAGCAAGATTTTAGTTATCATCATTGTTTCGTAACATCACTACGTATTATAGGACTTTAAATCTACGTAATGATGCTACACTTATTTTTATCACTAGGTTTTGGAATTGAGTCGAAATAATATCGAGATAATACAGGAGTTTTAGGGTAATCTATTAAATACAGTCAAAAAATATACTTGATGAACGAACTATTTTACAAAAACATTTTAATAAACAATATAACATTTTAATAAACAATGTATTTATTCTTCTTTACTATAACAAGTTCCGATAGTTAACAATTATTGCATCCGATTAATTTGGACTTTTGGATTAATTTTACATTCGGAAAGGGTTGAAATGGAAAACAGTTTGAGAAAATCTGGGATTGACATTGTTGGAGAGGTGTCCTGGGGAACGCACTTCTGTCAATTCTACCAGACAAAACAGGATTTGATTGATATACTGGTTCCCTATTTCAAAGCAGGGCTGGAAAATAATGAATTTTGTATGTGGGTTACATCAGAGCCTCTGGGAGTGGAAGAGGCAAAAGAAGCTCTTAGAAAGGATATTCCTGGGATTGATGTTTATCTGGAAAAAGGGCAGATTGAGATTATTCCTTACACTTATTGGTATGTCAAAGAGGGAATTTTCGATTCGCAGAGAGTGCTTAATGGTTGGATTGATAAACTCAATAGAGCTCTTGCTGACGGTTACAATGGTTTAAGGTTGAGTGGAAATACTTTCTGGCTGGAAAAAACAAACTGGAGCAGTTTTGTTGATTATGAAGAAGAGATAGATAGCATCATTGGCAACTATTCCATGATAGCCCTGTGCACATATTGCCTCGCGAGGTGCAGTGCAACCGAAATTATTGATGTAGTTACCAACCATCAGTTTGCCCTGGTTAAAAAAGAAGAGAAATGGGTGCAAATTGAGAGTTCCAGGCTCAAAGAAGCCGAAAAAACAGCTATTCAAGCCACAAAAAATTGGGAACATACATTTGACTCTGTACCAGACCTAATAGCTATAATCGACGAGGAATATCGAGTTGTTCGTGCAAACAGAGCCATGGCTGAAAGGCTCGGAGTGACACCAGAAGAGTGCGTAGGATTAAAATGTTATCATGCTATTCATGGGACGAATGAACCACCCTCTTTTTGTCCTCACCGTCAATTGCTTGCAGACGGACGTGAACATATAACAGAGGTTCACGAAGACAGCCTGGGTGGCGATTTCATAGTAAGTGTATCTCCTATTCATGATTCTGATGAAAAAATTGTTGGATCTATTCATGTTGCCCGCAATATCACCGAACGTAAACGTGCAGAACTAGAGCGTGAGATTACTGTGGAATTCTTACGTCTCGTAAATGAAAGTAGAAGTACATCAGAATTAGTTCATTCTTCCGTGAAATTCTTCAGGGAACGCTCCGGCTTTGAGGCTGTCGGCATTAGACTCAAGGAAGGTGAAGATTATCCTTACTTTGAAACTTCTGGTTTCCCTGAGGAATTTGTAAGGTTAGAGAATAGCCTCTGTAAAAGGGATGTCATCGGACGGCCTATTCGCGATAGTAATGGCTATACAATCCGTGAATGTATGTGCGGAAACGTTATTCACGGAAGGTTTGATCCATCGAAGTCGTTCTTCACAAAGAAGGGAAGTTTCTGCACAAACTCCACTACTGAACTTCTCGTTACCACAACTGATACTGACCATCAAGTAAACTCGTGTAACAGGTGTAATAGTGAAGGATATGAATCTGTAGCTCTGATTGCTCTACGAGTGGGCGGCGAATGTTTAGGTCTTCTTCAGTTGAACGATAGACGTAAAGGGCAGTTTTCTCCTGAAACAATTTTATTATGGGAACGTTTGGCTGAATATCTTGCCATTGCTATTGCCAAAACTCGTGCAGAAGATGCTTTACTTGAGGCATACGAGAGTCTCCAGGTTCAGTCGGAGGAATTAGAGGCTCAGACCGAGGATCTTCAGGAAGCTTATGAAGCATTAAGCGAAAGCAAAAAACGCTTCGAGCTCCTAAGCGAGGCGAATGCCCTCCTTCTTTCAAGCAAAGAGCCCGAAACCACGATTCAGATTATCGCCGAGAAGGTAATGCGCCACCTGAACTGTGATGTGTTCTTTAACTACGTTTTTGACGAGGCAGAGGGCAGGCTACATCTCAACGCTTATGGTGGGACAAGCGCAGAGTCGGCTAAAGAGATCGAATGGCTGGATAAAGGAGCCGCTATATGTGGTTGTGTGGCCCGTGACGGTTACCGTATCGTTTCCGAAGACGTACAGCATAACGGAGACAAGCGAGCTGACCTTGTGCGGTCGATGGGGATTCAGGCGTACTCTTGTCAGCCTCTCCATATAGGAGAGAAAACAATGGGCACACTCTCTTTTGGCACGACGAGCAGAAAGGGCTTTACGGAGGACGAGCTTGCCCTCATGAGCGTCGTGGCTGACCAGGTGTCGGTGGCCATCGAGCGTAAACGGACCGAGAGGACGCTGCGCGAAAGTGAAGCCCGTCGGAAGGTTGCCGAGACCATGCAAGCTGAACGAGAGCGATTGAACAGCGTGCTGGACATGTTGCCAGCTTACGTGATACTGCTTTCACCGGATTATCGCGTTCCGTTTGCAAACCGTTTCTTCGAGGAGCGTTTCGGCAAATCTGAGGGCAGGCGTTGCTACGAATATCTCTTCCAGCGCACCGAGCCCTGTGAGAACTGCGAAACCTACAAGGTATTCAAAACGGGTGCGCCTCATCATTGGGAGTGGACCGGTCCGGACGGCCGTAATTACGATGTCTACGACTACCCGTTTAAAGACTCCGACGGTTCAACACTCATCATGGAGGTGGGCATTGATATCACCGAGATCAAAAAGGCGCAAGCGGTGGCTCAAGCAGAGCGGCAGCGGCTTTTTGACGTACTGGAAACACTTCCGGCGATGATATGCCTGCTGACACCTGACTATCACGTCGCCTTTGCCAACCGTGGCTTCCGTGAAAAGTTTGGCGAGTCAGGCGGCCTACACTGTTATGAGTATTGTTATGAGTGCACCAGGCCCTGTGAATTCTGCGAAATATATAAAGTGCTTGAAACCGGTCAGCCCCATCATTGGGAAGGCAACACCCCGGACGGACGCATAATTGATTCCTACGACTTTCCGTTCACCGACATTGACGGTTCACCCATGATCCTCAAGATGGATATTGACGTCACCGAGCAAAAACGCGCTGAGGCGGAGCTAAAGAAGCGTAGAGAGCAGCTTGAGAACGCTTATAATTCTTTGAAGGAAAGCGAAAGAAGTCTTTCTGAAGCTCAGAGGATGGCACATCTTGGAAACTGGAACTGGAACATTGTGACTAATGAGTTATACTGGTCTGATGAAATTTATCGCATCTTCGGACGCAGCCCTCAGGAGTTCGGGACAACTTACGATGCTTTTCTTGGATATATACATCCAGAAGATAGAGACTATGTAAATCGGGCCGTTAAAGAAGCTTTTAACGGAAAAAACTACAGTGTTAACCATAGGATTATCTTAGCCAGTGGAGAAGAGCGTATAGTACATGAACAGGCTGAGGTTATTTTTAACGAGGAAAATATCCCTGTCCATATGAGAGGAACAGTTCAGGATATTACCGAGCAAAAAATGGCTGAAAAAGCCTTAGAGCTGGCTAACGCGTATAATCGCAGTCTTATTGAAGCCAGTATAGATCCCTTTTTAACTATCGGTCCGGATGGTAAAATTACTGATGTAAATAATTCGACCGAATTTGTTACGGGTTATTCCCGTAAGGAGTTAATTGGGACTGATTTTTCGGATTATTTCACAGAGCCTGAGAAAGCCAGAGAAGGATATCAGCATGTATTCCAGAAAGGGCTGTTGAGAAATTATCCGCTGGAAGTTAAACATAAAAACGGGCGGATAACGCCTGTTTTGTATAATGCATCGGTTTATAGGGATGAAACTGGAGAAGTTATTGGAGTTTTTGCAGCTGCACGTGATATTAGTGAGCAGAAAAAGGCTGAAGAAAAAATACGGATACTGGCGAGTGCTGTCGAGTCATCGGATGATGCCATTGTAACTGAGTCTCTTGATGGCATTATTACAAGCTGGAATAAGGGAGCAGAGCAGATTTATGGCTATTTCGCCGAAGAAATTCTTGGAAAAAATATCTCAATACTTGAACCAGATAACCGTAAAGGAGAGATAAAGCAGTTAGTTAAGAAAATTCAAGAGGAAGAGAGAATTCAACACTATGAAACATCAAGGTTAAGAAAGGATCGTACATTAATAGATATTTCGGTAACTCTTTCTCCGGTTTTGGACGTTTCTGGGCAACTTATAGCTGTCTCCATTATTGCAAGAGACATTACCGAGAGAAAAAAAGCAGAAGAGGCTCTGAGGTTATCAAGCATTTATAATCGTAGTCTGATAGAAGCAAGTCTGGATCCTCTGGTTACCATCGGCCCTGATGGGAAGATAACCGATGTAAATAAAGCTACAGAACTGGTTACAGGTTATTCAAGAAGCGAGTTAATTGGAACTGATTTTTCAGACTATTTCACCGAGCCTGAGAAGGCCAGAGAAGGATATCAACATGCCTTCAGGGAAGGTTTGGTACTGGACTACGGACTTGAAATTCAGCACAGAAATGGTCACGTGACTCCTGTTTTATATAATGCTTCAATTTATAAAGACGAAACTGGTGAGGTTATTGGAGTTTTTGCAGCAGCCCGTGATATCACCGAAAGGAAAAAGGCAGAAAAACTGTTAAAACTGAAATTAGAGGAGCTTGCTCGCTCAAATGCGGAGCTGGAACAATTTGCCTACGTATCCTCCCACGACTTGCAGGAACCCTTGAGAATGATAGCAAGTTATTTACAGCTTTTACAAAGAAAATATCAAGGAAAACTTGACGAAAAGGCTGATAAGTATATCTATTTTGCTGTGGATGGAGCTTCCCGTATGCAGAACCTGATAAATGATCTCCTGGAATTTTCTAGAGTAACTACAAAAGCCAGAGAATTCGAGCCTACAGATTTACAATCTGTTCTGGATCGAGTGTTATTTGATTTAGATGTATCTATTACAGAAAATGAAGCCAGTATATCTTATGGTTCTTTACCTGTAGTATTGGCAGATTCTGTCCAGTTTACTCAGCTGTTCCAAAATCTTATAAGTAACGCTATAAAATTCCGCAGTGAAAAAACTCCGAAAATCGAGATTTCTGCCAAAAAAGAGACTGATCAATGGTTATTTTCAGTAAAAGATAATGGAATTGGAATTGATCCTAAGTACTCTGAGAGAATTTTCGAAGTTTTTAAAAGACTTCATAAAAGAGAAGAGTACCCAGGAACAGGGATAGGACTTTCAATTTGTAAAAAGATTATAGAAAGACATGGAGGGCAGATTTGGGTAGAGTCTGAGCCAGATAAAGGTTCGACTTTCTACTTTACTTTACCAGTAATTCCTATAAACGTTTCATGACAACAACTTTATATAGACTTCGTAACGCTGGTTTTACCATAAGTTTGGTAATGCTGACTTTACCATAGTTTCATGATACTAACTTTTCCATAGTTTCATGATACTGACTTTACCGTAAACTCCTGATAACGACTACCCCTAAACTCGATCTTTATGAACTGGTTCATATTTGACAAATAGTTTCGGAAAAGCTCAAAATTTTTGTAATATAACCAGGATGGTCATATAAATGAGAACTCGAATAGCATTTAAACCGGTAGAGATTCTTGTAGTAGAAGACAGTAAAGGCGACATTGGACTAATAGAAGAAGTTTTTGAAGACGCAAAAATCGGGAACATTCTTCATACTGTAGAGGATGGAGAAGAAGCAATCGCGTTTTTACGTGGCGAAGGGCAGTTTTCCGGTTCTCCGCGCCCTGATATAATACTTCTGGATTTAAACTTACCCAAAAAAGACGGGCGTGAGGTCCTTGAAGAAGTGAAAAGCGACGATGAACTTAAAAATATACCTATTGTGGTTTTAACCACTTCGAAAGCTGAGGAGGACATCCTGAGATCTTATAATCTTCATGCCAATGCCTATATTACTAAACCTGTTGATTTTGACCAGTTTCTGGACGTAGTTAGATCCATAGAAAACTTCTGGCTTGAGATTGTAAAGTTACCATCGAAGTAAGACCCGAGTTACCTGGATAGGACGGTTTGACTATGGATGAAAAAGTAAAAATCTTGCTTTTTGAGGACAATCCTGGAGATGCAGGTTTAATTGAAGAGATGCTCGAAGAGTTCGCTGACTTTCAATACGAGTTTAAAACCGTTCAGACCCTGAATGAAGGTTTGAGCCTTCTTAAAAAGAATCGATTTGATATAATATTATCCGACCTTGGATTGCCAGATAGTTATGGCATTGATACTTTTCTTGAAATTCATGCAAGGAACTCACGAATTCCCATTATAATTCTAACGGGAATGAATGATGAGAAAATAGGAGTCGAGTCTGTAAAGAAAGGCGCTCAGGATTATCTGGTCAAAGGGCAGGTAGATGGCAGATTATTGAGACGTTCTATCCAGTACTCCATTGAGCGTAAAAAAGCAGAGGAAAGAGTTCAGAACTTAGCGAATATAGTGGAATCTTCAAATGATGCAATTATAACCCGGTCTCTTGACGGTTTTATTACCAGCTGGAACCTGGGGGCAGAGCAAATTTATGGCTATCCAGCTGAAGAGATTTTGGGGAAGCCTGCAACAGTCTTAATACCGTGTTCATTGGGAAACGAAACACAAAAAATAACTGAGATGGTAAAACAGGGAGAAAAAGTTCGCCAGTATGAGACTTCAAGGTTAAAAAAAGACGGTAAGGTTATTGATGTCTCAATGACTCTTTCTCCGATTTTCGATATCTCTGGAGAGCTTATAGCTATTTCAGTCATTGCCAGAGATATAACCGAGAGTAAAAAAGCCGAAGAAGCCCGTAAAAAGGAAATTCATCATAGAATCAAAAATAATCTGCAGGTAATCTCGTCTCTGCTCGACCTGCAGGCTGAAAAATTTGCTGGTAATGAGATTTATGACACTTCAAAAGTGCTTGCAGCTTTCAGGGACAGTCAGAACAGAGTTATCTCTATGGCTTTAATCCATGAAGAACTGTATGGGTCAAAAGAAGTCAGTATTCTTAATTTTGCAACTTACTTGCAAAAGCTGACTGAAGAGCTCTTCAGATGTTACAACGTTGGAGCTTCAGGAACTGAAATGGTTCTGGAGATAGAGGAGAATATTTTCTTCGATATGGACACTGCAGTTCCGTTAGGAATGATTGTCAATGAACTGGTTTCAAATTCCCTCAAACATGCATTTCCAGGTGGAAAAACAGGAAAAATTCAGATAAAGCTGTCCAGGGTAATAAGTGAAAAGTTTGAGCATAGCGAAATCAAAGACAGTAACGAAGCATGTAAAGGTACCAGTTATGTACTAATTGTTTCAGATAACGGAGTAGGTATATCTGAAAGCATCAGTCTGGAAGACTCCGATACCCTTGGAATACAACTGGTAACTATCCTGGTAGACCAGTTAGATGGAGAACTTGACTTGAACAGGGCCTCTGGAACTGAATTCACTATAAAAATCAAAGTGGCGGAGAATAAGTAAGAAGAACATAAACAGGTAAGATTGAGGATGAACAGGGAACTATAAGATTTTAGCTCATAATTTTAAATTCATGCAAGTACAAGCAGATGTGACCATCAGTATGTCCAGGAGTTGAAATAATTTCTACGTTACCACACCATGGAAAGATATCATTCATGTAAAGTTCCATCAACTTTGATCGGCTCATAAGCTCTGTACAACTGTAGAATGGCATTCATTGTTTCCTTTTGGCTTTCAGGCAAGCTATCATACATTTCACGGAGCCTCTTTGCTTTTATGGGTTCTTTTTCTCCATTTATATACGGCTTTTCTTAATATCAGCAAGAATTTTTATATTGGAATATTCACTTTTTAATTCTGCTAAAGAGCCTACGTGATCTATATCCTGGTGTGTGATAACTACTTTTGTTAGGCTATCTATGTTCACGTTTTGTGCAATAGCTGATTCTTTAATCTTTGAAAAAAAACCAGGAAAACCACAACCAACAAGAACCATTTCTTTGGCACCTTTCAATATGACAGGGTGAATTGATGCCTTTTCATTTTCATTATCATTTAGGACATGTTCAACGGTTAAGATTACCAGTTCATTCATTTTCGTCTCTACTATTCATTTCACTGTTTATGATCTTATTCTTTTGAGCAACAGAACTTCTTTTGAGCAACAGAACTGTTAAAATAACTTCAAGTTTCACTTAAGAACAACTGCTTTACTTTCGGTAACCGAAACGCTTAAAACCAAATTTTTATCCTTTTCAAGTCTTTTATATACCTCAAAATAGACCCAAACTGCATTTATAAGTAATAATGCACTTGTAACAAAAAACACATCTCTAATACCCCAATAGGCTGCTACTTGTCCACCTAAAATTGAACCTCCAAATATGCCTAACTATCCTGCCGATATTACTTGTTATACAATTATGATTTATTACATCATTCTTATTTGTTATATAATTCCTACTGTTCATACTTGTAGGAATTATCATACTCAAGTTTCTGGTTTGTTAACTTATAACGCATCCTAAGAATTTGAGTAATTTCAATACCTTGCAATGCTTTTTAACAATAAAAAGGAAAATTGAGTACGACTACGTTACCTTATTGAATTCTAGAATACAGTTATAACTCTCAGTACTATTACAAAAACCAAAAAGAAATATGGAAGACTTGGGTAAAATAAGAAGTATGATTTTCTCATATAAAAATATAAAAGAAGAAATGGTGATTTGAGATGTTTTAATAGAGATAATAGAAAGAAATCTTACAGAACACTAAATATTCAAAAGCCAGTGATACATTTCGACATAGGAAATATAAAGTAGCAGATTATTTATAACTGTAGTGTGATTTCCATAAAAACACCGTAAGTTCATGTAAAAAACCAGAATTATATAAAGAGTCACATAGTTATATAAATAGTCACATATTTATGTAATGAGATATGTGGTGTTATATAATAAAGATTATAAATTCTGCTACATAGAATTCATAACTGGTGTATAATAAAGCTTATAAATGCTACAACATCTTGAATAACAGAAGATTCCCAAAAAGATGCTTCTTTTATCCGAACTTTCTCAGGACTTCTCCAAGTAAGTTGAGGTTTGGAAATCTCTAGCGGAATTATTTAACAGAAGAGATTTAATAAAGAATTCTGTTATTTGTTCTTCCATTATTAAAAAAGTCTTTTTCAGGTTTGCCCATGCAAAACATACTCTCAGTCCAATCTCTCACAAAGAAATTTGACGATTTTACAGCTGTAAAAGAGATAAGCTTCAACGTTGAAGCCGGTTCGATCTTTGCTTTTCTCGGTCCAAACGGGGCAGGCAAGTCAACAACTATCAAAATGCTCACAACGGTTTTGAAGCCCACATCAGGGGAAATAAGCATTAATGGTTTCAATGCGCTTAAAGAACAGGACAAAGCCCGTGCATCTTTCGGGATAGTCTTTCAGGACTCCAGCCTTGATGAAGAACTGACTGCTTATGAGAATATTGTTTACCATGCAGTCATTTATAAAGTACCTAAAAAGGAGAGGGACGAAAGAATCCGAAAAGCCCTGGAAATTGTCGGTCTCTGGAACAGGCGGGAGGATTATGTTAAAAATTATTCAGGCGGCATGAAGCGCAGGCTTGAGATCGCTCGGGCGCTTGTCCATTACCCGAAAATTCTTTTCCTCGATGAGCCCACAGTTGGCCTGGATCCCCAGACTCGAAACTCTATATGGAACCATATCAAAAAGTTGAACGAAGAAAGAAATATGACAATTTTTCTGACCACGCATTACATGGAAGAAGCCGAAGCAGTTGCGGACCAGATTGCAATCATTGACCATGGAAAAATTATAGAGTCCGGCACTGTTGAAGAAATAAAGAAACGGACAGAAACCGAATCTTTAGAAGAGGCTTTTTTGAAATTGACAGGTAGGGACATCAGGGATGATAACGATTCCGGGAATAAAGTACGAACTATAAGAGGCATGAGGAGGAGGACCAGGCATTGATCGAGGTAATCTATATCCTCTGGCTCAGGCAGCTAAAACACTACTGGCGCTCAAAAGCGAGGTTGCTGGGTTCTCTCGGACAGCCCCTGCTTTTTCTGGTAACATTTGGATTCGGATTCGGTCCAATGTATACAAGAGCAAGCGGAGGGGCAAACTACCTGGATTTTCTTGCACCGGGAATTGTTTCAATGTCTATCCTGTTTACTGCTGTATTTTCGGGGCTTGAGGTCATATGGGATAGACAGTTCGGCTTTCTCAAAGAGACTATGGTAGCTCCTATCTCAAGGACAGAAATCATGATCGGAAAAACCTTTGGAGGTGCAACCATAGCCATAATTCAGGGCTTGATCGTTCTGAGCCTGACTTATGTACTTGGGTTCAGGATTCCAAACCTTGCAAGCCTTGCTGTTGGGCTGGTTTTTATGTTCCTGATAGCTATCTTCTTTACAGGTCTCGGCCTTGCCATAGCCTCAAAAATGAAAGATATGCAGGGTTTCCAGTTGATCATGAACTTCCTGATTATGCCTATCTTCTTCCTGTCAGGTGCTCTCTTTCCACTTGAGAATTTACCGCAGGCGATCTATTTTGTGAGCAGGATCGATCCTCTTACCTATGGGGTAGACGGCTTAAGAGGAGCCATTGCCGGAGTGAGCGTGTTTGGTATCTATAATGACCTGGCAATAATGGCTTTACTCTCTGTTCTTGTTTGTTTGATAGGAGCATTTCTGTTTTCAAAAATAGAGGCATAAACGCCTCTTTTTTCTTAAAATTTACAGGTTTGCGGTCCAGAGTTCTGTATAACTTAAGGTATTATATAAATCACTAATGATTATTCTTGTATCGTTATAGTACTATTGGATACATTTAAATTATTATATATCTTTAAATCAGCATTTTATTAACTGAGATCTTATTAACTGAGATCTTATTAACTGAGATCTTATTAGCTGAGTTTGAAATTCACGTCTACTCAATATTTAAGGTAGTTCTTTTGATTGACATATTAAAAGAGGCATTTCTAACTGACATATTAAGAGGCATTTTCAAACATAGTAATGAGGCATTAAAGGTGCTAGGTCTTATTGAATTTTTAGCTCTTGGTTCATTTCTAGGCATTGCTGCAGGAACATCTCCAGGCCCACTGCTTGCAGTGACCATTTCTGAAACTCTGCAGCATGGCAAGTGGGAAGGAATAAAGGTTGCAATGTCTCCTTTAATTACGGATCTGCCAATTGTTTTATCCGTACTGTTTGTGCTGTCGCATCTGACAAACTATGATTTTATCATCGGAGTCATTGCATTTTTTGGGGCTTCGTATCTCATATATTCGGGAATCGAATCATTGAAAATCAAAAAAGACAGCATTGAATTAAAAGTAGAAAAAGAAAATGCCCTTAAAAAAGGAGTTATTGTGAATTTTGGAAACCCACATCCATATGTCTTCTGGTTTTCCATAGGAGGTCCGATAATTTTTAAGAGCCTCAATACTAATCTTTCAGCTACAGGTCTGTTCATATTAGGGTTTTATAGCTTTCTTGTCGGATCAAAAGTAGTAATTACATTAATTGTGGAAAAGTCAAAACCTTTTATAAACAGTAGATATTACTTTTCTATTATCCGTGCTTTAGGAATTGCGCAGATTATCTTCGGATTGACTTTTATTAAAATGGGCTTGAGTTTTCTAAATATTATGTAACTGTTCGTTTTGGATGTTTTATCCAGAAGTTATTTCACATTAACCATGTCGGTCATATTCCCTTTGTCTATTCGGAAATTTAATTGAGAAAAATTTACTGGATCATTGCTCAAAAGTTAGAAGGAGAATCTGCTTGATAATAGATTAGATTCAGGAATTTCAGCTCTTCGAGTTCAGAATATCTAGAAACTACAAACTGACCAGATTTTTAAGTTGTCAGGAATCCTGGATGCCATAGTAGATCATCCAATAAGAAGAAGTTACTTGACCAGGCTTATTACCTGAAAATTGTGATGTTTTTATGCGTGTGTCTCTTCTACTAAGTATTACATTAAGATATTATAATAACATTAGGTATTATCAATTTAAAGAATAGTATTAAATAGAAGTACATCATATATACCTTTGTTCTAAAGACAAAGAAAAGCCTCCTAAATCTATTAATTTAACTTGCGACTGTAAATTCCTCACCTGTAATAGTAGGCAAGTGGGGAATTTCAGTTCAAGGGACTAAAGCTTGTATGACAAATCAATAGTGTTATACTGCAAGGTTATGATAAGTCTATGATGTCCAAGTACTGAGGTGTTATAGATATGCAGCAGATAACGTTGCCTGACTGTGTTTATGGAGATCTGAATAAATTTATCTCTACAAGTTATTCCAAAAATTTACCGCACCCTTTACTTATTGCCCAAGCATTTTGTTTGAGGTTCCAGGAGCATGGGAAAAAGTATGGCCTTTCTACAATAACCGATAATGTAGAATATATTATCAAAAACTATCATTAAATATTAAACTAGAACCACTTTTTTAAACCCTTTTTCTTCTTACTGATATTTAAGCTTCTTTTTTATATATTACTTTTTGAAAGGCTGCCAGACGAGCGGACAGTGACATCATGTAAACAAAATTGCAAATGTGGTTTCGTAGACCAGAATTCTTCATTTTTGCAATTTTAAAGCGGATTTAGTTTTTTCTGCCTTTAATACTTTCAATTTTACTTTTTTCCA
>DUGT01000208.1:64436-65345 GCA_013331275.1 Methanosarcina sp.
CTTTCAATTTTACTTTTTTCCACCTTCAATTACTTTTTTTCCACTTTCTCCTCTTTTAGCACCTTTTTTGCGATCATGAAGACCACGAATGCAATAATAATAAAGTTTACCAGTTCTCCCAGAAAAGCTCCCCAACCCAGTACTATTGGCCCAATTTCAAAGGTTGCCGTTTTCCAGGCTCCGCCAGGCACGAAAGGTGTGATAATCGGCATTATGATATTATCCACAAGCGATTTTATAAGAGCCGTGGATACGATACCCATAATGAAGGCAATTGCAAGTGGAATTACCTTGTATTCATAAAGGAAATCCTTAAACTCACTTAGAAGCCCCATTTTATCCTCCCACAAATAGTAAAATGACATATAAAATAAAAATAGATATAATGTTATCACTGGTTAATTTTTATATTCTTTGCATCCTTTATTAATAAATCGTCCAAAAACTAATTTTATATTGAAGTTAGGACTGAAAGTAAGTTAGTAGGATTTGAAAATCAGGTAGTAGAATTTACTCAGTACAGTTAACTTGTGAAAACTTGTGTTTTGGATGTTACGAGAAATTGTCAGTACATGCAGATTAAAACAAGTATATTAATAAAATAAACATAAAATGCAGGTCTAATAGAGTTAAAATTTAAAATTAGGAAGATTTAGAAGAGTAAATAAGGAATCTGTTTATAAAATGACTTTTTGAGTCTTTAAGATCAGGTATAAGGCATACGGTAAATTATAATAAGATATAAATAAACACCTAAAAATTGTAAAATTACCCGATAATTTTTAAGATGAGTTATCTGAAAATCAGTTAAGAAGTAGATAGTAGGGGGCTGAGTCCCTATTCTCAGATCCCTACCTGTGATCCAACCCAAAGATTAAGAGGAAACCCTATTACTCTTAATCCCAATCC
>DUGT01000208.1:65460-65599 GCA_013331275.1 Methanosarcina sp.
CCACTATAGTGGGGTGGAGATATATATCATAACCGTTACGAAAGATTGCTTATGGATTTATATTTTAATATATTTAAATAATTATATTTAACTAAAAAATTTAATCGCATTAAAAATTATAGATCTATAAAAGGGATAA
>DUGT01000208.1:65790-66029 GCA_013331275.1 Methanosarcina sp.
TTATAGATCTATAAAAGGGATAACTAATATTAAAAAGTATAATGACCTTAAAATTGTCTAAATTAAAATATTATTTGTTTGGAATCAATTTTTGATATAAATAATTTAAAATAATTTTAATTATTAGTATATTCTGGAGTTGGGAAGTCGGAGTAGAGGGGTAAATTGATATCTACTGTGTAAAGGTTGCCTGGGAGCCACTAATCCTTCTTCGAGTCAGTATGCTTGGGGGAGCATAA
>DUGT01000208.1:66248-73931 GCA_013331275.1 Methanosarcina sp.
CGTTTCAACGTTGTTTTTCGTTTTGGCATTGTCTATTGTTTTGACGTTGTTTTGACATTGTTTTTTGTTTTGACGTTATTTTGTTTTGATATTGTTTTTTGTTTTAACGCTATTGTGAACACTTTTTCTTAAAATTCCAGTTCAAGCCCTACAGGACAGTGGTCAGAGCCCGTGATTTCACTGTAAATTGAGGAGGACTTTACATTGTCCTGCAGTTTTTCGCTTACGAAAAAATAATCCAGACGCCATCCGACATTTCTTTTACGTGCACCTGTTCTCATTGACCACCAGGAGTAGTTTCCGCCTTCAGGATGGAACATACGGAAGGTGTCAAAATAGCCGGCAGCAAGGAACTTATCCATCCATGCCCGCTCTTCAGGAAGAAAACCGGATATCGTTTCGTTTTGCTTGGGACGGGCAAGGTCGAGCTCTTTATGGGCGGTATTGACATCTCCGCAAATGACAAGTCTTTTGCCTTCGGCTTTGAGAGTGTTTGCATAGTCTAAAAAAGCTTCATAAAAACTCAATTTGTATTCCAGGCGCTCCAGAGAGGCTTTGCCATTAGGGAAATAGATATTCATTAAGGTAAAGTCCTCAAAATCGGCCCGCAGGAAGCGGCCTTCCCTGTCAAATTTTTCGAGTCCCATGCTGGTTTCTAGTTTCAGTGGTTTTTTCCTGGAGAAGAGGCCAACCCCGCTGTAGCCATTTTGTTCTGCTGAGACAAAATAATTATAGTAGCCTGGAATGTTCTTTGCTTCTCTCGGTAGTTTATCAGGAGAAACTTTAGTTTCCTGAATGCAGACAATATCGAATTTCTGTTCCAGTAAAAGCTCAAGAAAACCTTTTTTCATTGCAGCCCGAAGACCGTTTACGTTCCAGGAAATGAGGTTGTAGTGACCAGACATTTTCGATCCCTAACGATTTTTCTGAATTTTATATTTATATGAAGGCAAGAAGAAACAGGAGTTAAACCGTATAAACTGAATTGAGTAAACTGAGTTGAGTAAACTGAGTTGAGTAAACTGAGTTGAGTAAACTGAGTTGAGTAAACTGAGTTGAGTAAACTGAATTGAGTAAACTGAGTTGAGTAAACTGAAATGAGCTGGAAATAATTCAAAGTCTTAGTAAATAAATACTCCCTATTTTATGTATAAAGCCTATTTTGAGTATCTCAGATTAGCTTTTAAAATCTTTGGTCTTTTGATACCTACTTTTGCAACTTCTTTTTGCAGCTAGTTTTTCGGTTTATAACCGAGCTGGTTATAAAACTCCAGGTTGTTTGTATTCTCATTTTTAAGTTTCCTTACATCTTCCTGATTAAGTATAGGTTGAGTAAATATATATTAAATAAAAATAAAATCACAATTGCTAATTTCCTGTAATTTGCTTTACATGCTATTGCCCTGCTGACTGCAGGTCAAACCTGTAAATGTAGGGAATATATCTGTAAAAAACTGATTGGGGAGCCGCGATGTTATGGATCTTAACGAAAAGACAGACATGATAGGGCGTTTATATCTTGGGCTTGAACAAATAGAAGACTGTGAGGAATTTTCAGCTTTGATTCCCGAAGTTCGAACAAATTTTGTTTATGCCTCAAAAGAATCAGCCACTCCTGAAGATGTTGTTGCTGTCGATGGGAGGATTTCCATAGTTGATGGGTTTCCGAAAGCTACGGGGAGAATAAAATTCGGGGCTTCTAGCTATATGGCACACCTTGTGCTGGAAATCCGAAAAAAAGATTCTGAGATAAGGTCTATTATAGATTTTGCAAATAACCCGCAGATTGCCGAGTTTTTGCAAACCTACTGTAAAGAAAAGGGATGGGACTTTTCGGTTGTAGACCGACGCTTTGAGCCTGAGAATATGAAGGATGCAGAAGGTGAGGCCATCTCCTGGATGGTCGAAGAGGCTATTCGGGCTGCAGGAGGCAAAATGCCCAGGGTCTTTTACGAGACAGGTGCAGTTGGAAAAGAGCCGGTGAGTATTCTTATAGGAAAAGACCCGCTCGATGTTGCAGAACAGATCTGTGAGCTTGCCAGGAGTTACCACGAATCAGGACAAAGGACTATAAAAAGACCATAAGATAAAAAAGCAGGAAATGAAGAAAGTAGGAAGGAATGAGGAAAGGGTCGTAGAACCTCTCTCCTTCCGTGAAGTAGTGAAGGAAACCGATCTTCGGTTCTTCAATATAAACCGGCATCCACAGGTTAGGATTGCCGGTTTTGAAATCCATTTTGAGATGTGCAGTTTGTTCGCTTTTACACGATATTAATAGATCTTTGGAATATATATACCTATGTGATATGTTAGTATACTACATACTGGCAGACTGCACGCCACTATGGCATCCTGAAAAACCATCGATTCTCAAGAGTGCATATATTTGCCAGTTATAGTAGTCTTACAGATATTGTTTAATAAGCAGTTTTAAAATCTGAAATAAAAACAGGAGCATAAAAAGGAAAAAGTGGAGACCTAGTCAATTCTTTTGTATGGAAACAAGAAAAAAGAAAAACTTTGACAGTTTTTATAATAAGCTTGGTGAAACCTCTCCAGAGTTTCCAAATTCAAGCGTCCTTCCGGTTCCGTCAACGATTGTCTTTTTTCCATTCACATTGATGAATCTCATTGAGATATTTCCATCCTTGTCATATTTTGTCCAGACTGTGGTATTCTTATCTTCAGACCACATGTACTCGAATCTGGAAGTGTTTCCTTCAGTACCGGTTTCTACACAAGCTTTACAGAGAGTTTCGTTTTCAAATTTTTCAGTTCCTGTAATTGTTAAGTTCAGGCTTTTCCCGGTAGCCGGATCTGTAACTTGAAGCTGAGAACCTACAGGGTACCAGCTGCCATTATCTGACTCAGGAAAACTGACATTTATTTCAGTCTCATTATTTGAAACTGATAATTTCATTCCATCTTTGCCGATGCAACCAAAGCTGAGAAATGCTGCAAGAATGAACAGGATAACTAAAACTCGTTTTTTTGACAAAATCTACCACCTTAATTCGCGGATTTCAATTAAAATATTCAGAACTATTCACTTCTTTAAATATCATTCGTTTAAATTTCAGACCATACTTTAGAGTACATTGAACAAATATTATTTACTGTTTAATAAAACCTCTGATTTAAATTTTAAATATATAGTTTAGAGTATATTGAATAAGTGTGGTCCACAGTAACCTGTATATGGGTTTTTACAGGGTTTTACAGAATCGTATGCCGGGTTTTATGGAATCGTATGGAGGGGTTTTATAGAATTGTATACCGGGTTTTACAGAATTGTATACAGGGCTTTTTACAGAGTTTTTACATCCTACACATGATATATATTCCTTATCAAGCTATGACTCTTGATATTGCAAGTTCAATACAAAAATCGTTTTTTGATTAATGAACAAAATGGTATATTTTAGAATAAGGATAGATGAATTTTAAAGCAAGAATAGAAGATATGCCTTTATTATATCATAAAAGGAGTGGATGGAACGGAAGGAAGTCATTTCAAAAGAGTTCTAATTGCAACCGATGGCTCGGAGAATGCGGAAAAAGCGGCTTCTTATGGAATGTATCTCGCAAAGGTAGCTTGTGCTGAAGTGCATGTCCTTTATGTAATTTCAACTCAGCATGCAGTAACCACGCGAACGGTTAAGAGCTGGAGTGAAGGACTGGAAGAATATCTTAAGGACAAAGGGAGAATTGCAATTGGCAACGTGGAAAAAATGGGAGAAAAAGCCGGGGTTAAAGTTAAGTCTGTGTTCCTGAAAGGCATTCCTGCTGATAAGATCCTTGAATATGCCCAGGAAAACAATATTGACCTTATAGTAGTGGGAACACATGGTCTTACAGGTATCAAAAAATTCCTGATTGGCAGTATTGCAGAAAAAGTAGTAAGGCATTCAAGGGTTCCAGTAATGGTTATTCGGTGAATGCATACATTAGGGGTCTGCTAATTCTTATTTTCGGTGCCGAAAATGTTGTTTTCAAAATTTATTCTTCAATTTATTTTTAAACTTGTTTTAGGGCTTGTTCTAGATTTTAAGGCTTGTTCTAGATTTTAAGGCTTGTTCTAGATTTAGTGGCTCTTTGCTGTTTTATATAGGTTGAAAATAATTGTCCAGTTACAAAGTAACCAGACAAAAAGAGAAACATCAAGCTTGAATGTCATTTTCAACCACAAATGTTTCTGTCTATATATGTTACTCTGATATTTAAGAGAGATATATAAGTTACCTACTCGAAGCAGCGAAGAGCCTATTTGTTCTTGGATTTGTTCTTAATCTTCTTAAGTTACAGCTTCAATCCTCAAAGATTCCTGAGCCTTTAAACACGTTTTTTGCTTCCTCAAAGCTCAGGTCCTCAGGGGGTACGATAATATCGGACTCAAGAATCTCCTCCGCTTTAATCGGCTCCCCTCTTTCCTTTATTTGGGAGACCAGTCTGGCAAGTTCGCTTCGGAATTCTTCAACCTTTCCCTCATTAACCAGATCTACAATCCTGTTATCAATCTGGTTCAACTCGTCACAGAGAGCTTCAGGTGCCCTGTACTGTCCTTCACCCATAATCCTGATTATCAATCTTCAGACCTCCTTTCGTTCTTCTGTGCCTTCTTCTCCGGTTTTTGCTTTTTCAGACCCTTTTCCGGCTTCGGCCTTAAGTCTGGCGAGTTCGGATTCTACATTGCTCTGGGCACTAATTTTTGCAAGTTCCCGATCAATATCGTCCTTGCCGCCTGTTAGATCTTCGAGTGTGCCAGCCTCCATAAGTTCATCAATTGCCTCAGCCCGCGCTTTCATCTCTTCGGTTTTATTTTCGGCCCTTTCGAGCGCAAGGCCTACATCTGCCATTTCTTCACTGATGCCGGTAACAGATTCGTTTACTTTAACCTGGGCCTCGGCAGCTGAGTACTGGGCTTTAATTGACTCTTTCCGAGTTCTGAAAATCTCCACTTTCGTTGAAAGGCGTTTTTCCGAAGCTATTAATTTTTCTTGCTGCTTTTCAAGCTCTGCAACTTCCCGATCTATTCCTTCGACCTGCTGTGCAAGGGCTGCTTTTCTCTCAAGAGCTAGCCTTGCAAGATCCTCCCTACCAGCGGTAACTGCGTCTTTTGCCTGCTTTTCAAGCTTATCAGTGTTTTGAACCAGTTTTACACGCTGAAGCTCGAGGCGTTTTTTTGAGCTTGTAACTTCTGCAACTCCTCTCTTCACGTTCTGAAGCAGTTCAAGCTGCCTCTCATATGAATAGTCCAGTGTTTCCCGCGGGTCTTCCATCCTGTTGAGAACTGTGTTCATCTTCGATTTAAATACTGTTTCCATCCTTTTGAATAATCCCATGTACTTTCCCCTTTGATTTTTTAAAGACCTCAAGCCGAATAGGTCTGAGGCTGAATGCTTTTTTTCCTGACAAATCCTTTCCGGCACCTCATCCGGCATTTCTGGTATCCTTGCTGTCTATTTGTTTTCATAGTAATATAATTAGTTTATCTATGTTTCTATCTATAAATTATTCTCCATAATCAAATATTTCTATTTCTTGAATAAGGTATATTTCTCCCCAAATCAAGTATTCCTTTCCCCAAATGAGATATTTCTTTTTTCGGATTTGTTTATAGAAAATTAAAGTGCTTTATAAGTTTATGAATATATATAATAAATGGTTATTCGTGGGCATGCGAACGATTTATATATTCTAAGTGCAACTTATCTAAAGATATTATGACAAAACCTGAGAGTAAAACTGAATTCTTTTATAATGATAACGGGCTGGTAGCAATAGGCAGTCCTGTTAAACTCCAGATTCTTAACTTGCTCAGGGAAGAACCCAGGTCGTTTGATGAAATCGTAAAGTTTACAGCAAAAGCCAAATCAACTATTTCCGTACATCTCAATAATCTAAGGTCATGTGAGCTTGTGGAAGAAAATATTGATCCAGAAGACCGTCGCCGAAAGGTTTATTCCCTTACTTCCCGCTACATGGGTTGCTCTCAGGAACCTTTAATAGAACGTTACAGGAGTTTACTGGAAAAAGCCCCTGCATACGGAAATGACAGGTTCTGCTTTGCAGAAATCCTACTCCATGCTCTTTACTTTGGCTTTGAGGCATACGGAATTGACAATGCCCCAATTGTAAAAACGATAGGAAGCGATCTTGGAAAGTCTATTTCACCTATTTTTGAATCCGAAACCTTTGAGGAACTCCTGAGAGAAATCGGGAATTTTCTTGAGTTCCAGGGTAAATGCCGGGTTACTACACTTATAAATGTCCCTGCTCTTCAGATCGAAGACGATTTCAAAGCCAGATCAATACCGGTAATAGGAAAGCCCTTCTGCACCTTAAGAGAAGGCATTATTGAAGGAATTCTTAAAGGAAAGTTCGAGAAGGAGTACAAAGTTACCGAGACCGAGTGTTACGGGTCAGGGCATGAACACTGCCTTTTTAAGATAACAATATAAACTTATTTTTCGCACTGGCAGTGCCGCATTTTAATTATTATTAATAACTCCAGATTTTAAGCGGCACTTTATTCTCAAAACTAACTAGCTTATAAAATTTTTCCGAACCGGCTCTTTTTTCAGGCTTCTAGCTGTTTTTTGTCAGGTATCAGTTGTCAGTTAGCATCTCCGATTATAACTCCCATTTCGGATTTCAGGCGGGGCCCAATTGCTGCAACTATACCGGGGCCATCGGTATTTTCCCGGCAGACGATTGCATGTTCCAGCAACCCCAGACGTTCGATTTCATAAATATCCCTTCCGTGACCTGTTTTTTTAATTGCACTTTTGATTTCCGAACGGGTTGCCCCATTAACAGTTACTCTATCAGTAGCTGCCTTTTTCCAGTTCCACCAGATATCTAGCTGTTTTTTAGTAAAGCGAGCTTTTAAATTCTTATTCGCTTCAATAACCCCGATTTCAACCGGTAAATGAGGGATAAGGCCGAACCTGGAGGCAAGCTGTTTTGGCTTTCCGCTGCCCAGAGCTGTCAGTTCCTCGGTTTCAACTCTTACAGGCACTCCAATATTAACCAGAAAAGCATCCTCTAGAAAAGCCTGGAGAAAACCAATGTATACCTTTTCGGGTTCAGCTTTTTTCGCAGGTGTCCCATATCTGGAGGTCAGCAAATTCGCAGATACTTCCTCATCCTCGCCTTCAAGGGTGAACTCAGCCCAGTTTTCAGGAGTAATAGAAATCTCAACATTTACTTCAAGGTCTTTCAATTCATTCTCAACCAGAGTTTTCAAAAGTCCAGCCATTCTTTCCCGGTTCTTTCCGTAAATATGCTGGAGGGTTACAACTTTTATCATATTTTTTCCTACCAATTCTCTCTTCTGCTTTGTTTTTACCGGGAACTGAGTTACTCCTCGCTCCTGAGGTAAGCTTCCAGAAGTTCTTCACTTTCTTCCAGAGCTGAGATTACAGTCTCACTAATGGAACTTTCTGCTCTTTCAATCTGGTTCTGGAGTTTTTTAATGTCCCGACTGTAAGGACCAAGTTTGCGGGAAATTGTGTCCTTACTATCTCCATGCTCTATTGCATCCCTATGAATACTTTCGATTTTGTTCCTGAGTTTCTTAATCTTCTCGAAAATCTCAGCATTAAGAGGGTCAAGCTCTTCTGCCTGTTCAGGTTCTTTCTCACCTTCCTTTTCTGCAGCTTCTTCCATTTCAGGACTTAT
>DUGT01000208.1:73985-82523 GCA_013331275.1 Methanosarcina sp.
AGGGTCAAGCTCTTCTGCCTGTTCAGGTTCTTTCTCACCTTCCTTTTCTGCAGCTTCTTCCATTTCAGGACTTATGTCCCGGGACTCCTCTTTCTTATCTTTCAAAGGCTCCTCTTCAATTAAGTCCCTGAACCCTTTAAGGGCGGCTTCGACTTCTCTTCCGTACTCGGTAAGTTCGACAAACTTTATCCGCCCCTCAAATGTGAATCTTATAAGTCCGCACTGTTCCATTTTCGCTAGGATCCTTGTTGTATGGGCAAAGGTGGAATCTATCTCTTTAGAAATAACAGACGCATATGTCTTCCCCATAGAGCCTATAAACAGTAGCGCACGAGTGGGTTTTTCCTGTAAAAATAACTTTTCTGGATTTTCATCGGACATAATATCACATTGGAATTTCTCTAGCGGGTTACTTCTGATCTGAGTCAAAGCACTTTAAGTATTCTTCAATGGTTTATATAATACGGACTTTTCGGTGATTTATAATAATAGGAACTTTTCGGTGGTTTATACAAACTGGGAACTTTTCAGTAGTTTGTACAGCCGGGACAGTTCTTACTTTACTTTTACATCTGCATTTTTATCTGAAGAACTCACTCTGAAAGCATTCTGATTATTTCCTTTATTTCTGTAATAGGCGCATCAGTTCGGAATGAAGTGCCGCTGAAATGAGTCCTTGATGCTTCAAATCCCTGGGCTTTAAGGGCTTCAATCAGGATTTCTATTCCGGTTGCAGAAGCCCCAAGTTCTTTACAGATCACGTGCTGGTCATAGAACATCGGGATATCGAGTTCGTCCCTGCATAAAGTAATTAACTTTTTTGCTTTATCCTTTGTGTTTAGAGGATGTACTTCAAGTTCGGAAATAACCTCGTCACAGAACGCCTGTTCCCTGAATGGCCCAAGCCACAAAGGACCTGCAATTTGTGTGAGAGCCCCGCAAACAGGGCATTCTTTTTCGATATGTACTGCAAGTCCGTATACAGGCCCTCGAAAACCGCATTTTGGACAATGAATGCTGAAGCCCATTGATTTTAGAGTTCGGTCAGTCTGTTTTGTTCCAGGGAGAACCTCGAGGTATGTGCGAACATAATGACGCGTCACATGGGAAAGCAGGGGCAACATTCCTTTTTCATGCTTTGCAAACTCTCTGGCACAGGCTCCCAAGAGAATTCTAAGCCCCATTTCGCTGTGATATTCCGTGTTAAGAGGTACGGCTGCGTATTTTCGTATTCCGGCTTTCAGATGGGCCCCACATAAGGGAGCCGTATCCGTTGCTGTGACCGACAGCATACTTCTAACCGAAGCCGATGCTGCGTCCAGGAAGGGTGCAGGAGTGCCAAAAGGATCAATGTCCACGATATGAAATTTTTGTTCGTGTAGCAGCACATTTGCACTCTTGCGGGTAGCCTGAGTTTGTTCTTCAAGCCCGTTAATTTTAATATTTTCCTTTATAAGTTCAAATGCTTCAGGACTCCAGTCATTCATTGTAGCGTGGATACCTACTTCGCCTGCAATCCGAAGCCCCCTTATCCCTGACGCTGAAAACGCGTCCACATAACGGACTTCTTCTCTGAGAAGTTCTTTTCTCGAAAGAAGCCTTTCCACAAATACAGCCGTAGCTGCGACATTAATATCGCGATTAAGCTCCATCTCCGGATTGTAAAAAACCGGAGCTGCCGAGGGAGGGAAGGTTGCATCCGGAGGCGGCACCGGAACTGAAACCTTTGTTGTGCCTTCGACTATAGTTTTAGATGTCATTTGAGACTGCTATACTTTGGGATCTTATTTTACAGTAATGGTTGCTTGCATTTTAGGATATCCTTTTACACTGAAACTGTAGCTTCCGGGCTCATTGAACGTATACTCCAGGGTACTTCCATATGCAAGCTTTCTATCCTCGAAAAGGTGTTCCCTGCTGGTCAGAGTAAGCACACTTGACTCCTGGTAGTTCTTCCATATAACCGTATCTCCGGCATTGATTTCCAGGCTTGAAGGGATCATAAGATAATTCTTAAGTCTTACAAAGTGTGATGTCGGTGGCGTTCCGCCAGGCTGAATGGCTCCGGTCCTTTCCTGTTCCCATTTCCTGACTTCTGTTTGCTCCATCTCAGGCTCATCCGGCACGTTAGAAGTTTTCGTTTCTTCCGGTGTGTCCAGTTCTACTTGTGTTCCCGTTTCTACAGATGCTTCAAGCTCTTCCTGTGCTGTCGCTTCTTCCATTGCTTCTGTTTCTTTCGGTGTCCACATTTCCTCTTCAGTTTCCGTCTTTTCCGATGTCCACATTTCTTCTTGCATTCCCTCGGGTGTTCTCACTTCTCTTTGCCTTTGCGAGCCTCCAGAACTGCCGCTGGCCTCCCGTTCTTCTTTCCCATTCTCCCCCTCGTCTTCCGAGTTCAGGCAGCCTGAAATTATTACTGACAGGGCTATCAGGATTAAAATTGTTTTTTTTGTTTCCAATCCCCTCCCCCTTGTTATTACTCTATCTTTTGTATTCCCATTTTAATATAAGCCTTTTATAAATAATAATGCTTTCTTAGAACAGTCAGTAAGCTAGAGTTATTTTTGAAGCGAAGGCGTTAATTTTGGGTGATAAGCATTGATCCGGATCATACAGTAAGGGACTAATTTTAGTGTTACTTCGCATGCTGTTTAGGAAAATATCTCTAAAGGCCTTAGAAAAGACTATACGTACTTAAGGAGAAGCAAGTTAAGCTGTACTGTCCAGAGAAACCCTAGTTTAAATATTTAAAAAATAGATTGCCAGGAAACTTTATCGGCAAAAAATGTATTTGCTTTCCTGCAAACAGTTAGAATATTCATCAAACCCGATTTCCCTGAACTTTTGGCTCTTTAACCTTCTTCATAAGCTATTTATCAAGGTTCAGCTACACCAACAGTGACATTCATCCTTGGCTGGCCGACAATACTGAAGTGATAGTCTCCGGTCTCGTTGAAGGTATATGTAAAAGCACGTCTGTACGCAAGATTTGTGTTCTCAAAGAGCTTTTCTTCACTCACCAGGGTAAGGACCCTTTTTGGGTTATCTTCCATATTTATCCAGGAGACTGATTCTCCCTTTTTTATTTCAAGACTTGAGGAACTTACTCTGTTGTTGATCAGTCTTAACAGATAGGGGGTTTTCTTAATTTCGGAAGTTGAGATATTGAGTCTTCCGTTCTCTCCAGAAGTTACATTTTCTTCCGAGGTTACATTTTCTTCCGAGGTTACATTTTCTTCCGGTGTTCCTACTACAGTTGTATTTTCCACAGGAGTTACATTTTCTTCCGGTGTTCCTACTACAGTTGTATTTTCCACAGGAGTTACGGTTTCTTCAGGGGTTGCATTTTTCTCTGTTGAGGGCTGTTCATTCCCTGTGCATCCTGAAAATAAAACGGCGCCAAATATAAGAAGTAGCACAATTATTTTTGTTTTCATCTTATTCCTCACATCTTGCGATTGTGAAATTTAGAAAATCATCAAATCAAATAAAAATTTTGTACAAGTAAGCAAGTAAGTATTCAATTTGAAGCTTAACCATTTAGATTTTATTGACTTATATTAACCTCTATTGGTTTTTAATTGATCTTAATTTACCTTTATTGACCGTTTGAGAGTTCAGTACTTCTTATTACAGTTTTATCTTTAAGGGAATTTCGAATCTTGTTATTCTTTTTAAGGTAGTCTGCACTTATAAATGTATTTCTTACCTACTATATATTTTTGGTTCTTGATATTTTAATATATTTTCGTATATTTTTTCACTTTTTATCACTTTTCTTATTTTTTAATAAATCTTCAATACTCCATTTATTTTTTAATACATTTTGAAACTTTATGTTGCAAAAATATCAGAATAAGCATATAAATTTATGGTTAATGAACAAAAGTCAGAATATATGAGGAAGATATATCAATATTATGGAATTATTCTAAATAATTGACTTGTTTTTAACTTCAATACTTTTCGACAATCTTTTTCGTTTCTCAGTTCATGTGTGGAATAGTATGAGCCGAGTCCTTATCGACTGCTATTACTAAACCTATGACTGCTATTACTAAACCTATGAGACAATAACATATCCGTTACATAAGCAAGAATTCGTATCAGATTCCGTTCCACACGAAGTTCCACAAAAGTAAAGCAAGGATTCCGAAAACTGTAATTATCCCGAAAGTCTTCTTTGTAAGAGCGTAAAGGCTGGGAGAACCGGATATTTTCGAAAGCAAGATCTTGTTAATCGTGCTGATCAGACTTGCAAGCACCGCAGTATTCGCTGCAGTTGCATAGGAAATATTTCCACTTACTGCAAGTAAGGTTACCGAAACAATCACTCCCGAACTGCTAACAAGAGCACCGAGGGCAGTGACGTAAATTCCGGCAGTTCCTGCAATTTTATAGGCAAAGCTTCCTACTATGAGAATTACGGTAAATGCAAAACCGAATTTAAATGCTTGTCCAAGCGAAAAAGGAGATTCAATTTTAAGTTCTTCTCCATCTATAGGGCAAAATTTCTTATCATATTTGAGAGCTGTTGCTACAGAAGCAAGAATGATTAATATCTGAGGAGGAAGCATAAGCAGGGTTGTCTGACCAGTTGGGTCAACAATCAGGGCTAACACAAGGTTTCGGATGAGCATGGAAATATTACATAACAGAATTCCGGTAAGAACAGGATCGGCCATTTCCTCTACTCGTTTTGAGAGACCTGCAAGTGCAGCTGCTGTTGCTTCACTGTTCACAAAGCCGCCTAAAAAACCGGAATAACAGATCCCGCGCTTTGTGCCGAACTTCCTCAGGAGCACATAACTTAAAAAACTGATAAGCGAAACAAGAATTACAATAAGGATCGCAGACCTTAAATTTAGGACTCCATAAAATTCTATATCAGGCATCACTGGATAAAGTATGAAAGCCACGGCCAGAAACTGTACGGCATTGTAGAGTTCCTCTTTTGTCAGGTTTCCTGCAAACTGGTGAAGAGGCTTTTTTTGTATCAGAAGAAAAGCCACAACTATTGAAGAGATAATAGCAAACAGGCCGTAATCATAGCCAACCAGTATTCCTATAACAAAAATGAAGAAGAGGCTAATAGGGCTGGTAACTCCTATCCGGTTAAACAGAAATATCTTGGCATAGGTGATTATACAACAGATTGCTCCGAAAAAGAGCGCAGCTACGTAAACAAAACCCGGTCCTGTTGCCTCGCTTACAAAAGCAGTTAACATACCTGTTATACAGGTTATGCTGTAGGTTCTCACCCCGGCAAAGATTTCATGCTCAATGCCTCTATGCTCCCTTTCTATACCTACCATTATCCCTATCAAAAAGGCTATGGCAAGTTTTGTCATGAAATCCAGAAAAACCGGATCGAAACCAAATTCTTTAACGATGTCCGTAGCTTAACCTCTATTATTTTTCGGTCTATGAAGTCCAGAGTCAAGTTCCAAGAAACCTCTGTTTAATGTTTCCATCATCTCTAATCAATATTTCTACTAGACTTATTTAATTATCTGTCTGCCCATTTGCTCCGACATCTATCATTTTTCTCCTTTTATTTATAGGACTTACGCATAATTGTGGATAATAGAATGAGTTTTTCTTTAAGGTGAAATAGATAATAAAGTGAGTAAGGTGAGCGTATAAAATATAATTAGATAGTACGAATTTTCCAGGTAATGAATTTAGCCCCTAAAAAACGAAAAAGACTCAGAGTGTATTTAGAGCCTTTTTAATGTCCTTTAAATATTCTATACTTTCATATACCTGGGAAAATCCCAAGCCTGACTGAAACTGATTAGAAGTTGAGATTTGGCTGTTATTAATTTGCTATTTTACACTTCTATAAATTCAACCTCAATAGGTTTGTTTTCTTCCTTTTCTCCGAGAGTTATTAAAGTACAAGAACCTTTACATGCTTCTCCAGGGTTTACTATTACGGTCTTTCCGACCTGCTCCAGGCCTTTTGCCTCATGGATGTGCCCGCAGACGATCAGGTCAACCCGGTCAAGGAATTTCTGGATCGCCTTACTGCCCACGTGACCGAAAGGAAGTTCATCTCTTGCACCGTAAGGCGGGGCATGCGTCAGAAGCACTATAGTGCCGCAGTCTTTGTCATTTTCGGCAGAGCAGACCATTCCTTCGAGGACCTTTTCAATTTCTTCTTCGGACAGCTCAAAGGGAGTATTAAATGGAGTAGGATTTGAGCCGCCTAGCCCTATAAACCTGATGTTTCCGATCTGTTCGTTTTTTCCGTGCAGGTTAGTAGCCCTAGAAGCGTCAAGGGCTTTTAAAATACTCCTCTGATCGCAATTACCAGGGATCGCAAATACAGGTTTGTCAAATATTTCCATCAATTCTTCAACCTTTTCATCGGGCCCGAAATTGGTAATGTCTCCGACAATGGCTACAAGGTCAAAATCCCCTGCCTTTTCAATCATTTCCTTTATCTTCGAATAATCCCCATGGGGGTCAGTAATAGCGAGTATTTTCATCCTTATCAGGTCCTGTTATTCATAACTGTCAGTAAGAGTATTATTACTCATATTTGTAAAGATCTTATTATTCATAACTATTCAAAAGATCTTGCTATATATTCTTGGTAAGTTTTTTTCCTAAAAAGGTTTTTTGATAAACTTTTTTCCAAAAGGTTTTACGTACATCTTTTATATCCCTTGTGTAAATATAGTGCCCATGCGCGATATTGTTGTTATAGGGCACAAAGCAAACACAAGCGGCGACTTTACCTTAAATGATCTTCCAGGTTCTGCAGGAAGAATGGATATCCTTTGCCGCTGCGTGAGTTCTGCCCTTTTTCTTTCTTTCGGAATGCGCAGGGACGTAAATGTACACCTGCTCCTTCTGGGAGAACCTGATCCAGGAAAAATCATCAGGTTTGAAGGACTCCATCTCAGATACCTTAACCCGGACGAGCGGAGCAGCGGTTCACTTATCCAGAAAGCCCTTCAAAAGGGCGCAACCGAACAGGATGTTCGTTCCACTCCAGGCGTCTGGGTTCGCAGAGGAAACCTTGATTCTCTGCTCTCGGGATTTGAAGGCCGCACCCTGCTCTACTTGAGAGAAGACGGAGAGGATATCAGGGCAATTGCAAATGAAATCCGCGATCCGGTCTTCATCCTTGGAGACCATTTAGGAGTTACCGAAGAAGAGGAAGCACAGCTTCTTAAGGCAGGGGCGAAAATTATCTCGATAGGTCCTCTTTCTCTCCATTCTAATCACTGCATAACCCTCATCCACAATGAACTGGATAGAGCTGAAGCTGAAAGAGGAGAGTTACCCGGAGAAACTGACAGCAGCAGAGTTGAAGATTGAGTGGCGCAACCGTTGATCCGCAACCGTTGCGCCGGTTGATCACGCCTATAGGGTTTGGGATAAGGTTTTCAAATCCAAAGGTTACAGTTTTCGGTCAAGCCTTTTTTGAAAAGGCTTGTGATCACGCCGTCATAACGTTTTAGATTTAGCAGTGGTTTTCGCTCAAGCCTTTTTTGAAAAGGCTTGCGGTCAAGCAGTTTTTTTAAAAGGCTTGCGGTCAAGTTCCAGAACAAAGAGCTTAAAGAAAGTGAACGAAAATGGATGTACTCGATATTTCAAAAAAAATTCTCCATGAAGGCCCGATATGTGACAACTGTCTGGGCCGTCAGTTTGCAAAGTTATCCACAGGTTTGAGCAATAGAGAACGCGGGCAGTCCTTGAAACTTGCCCTTGTCCTGGAAGGGGACCGGATCTATAAAGCCGAAAAAGATGATTCCCTTCTTAAAGAACTTGCTCCTTGTAGTGCATTTGCGAGAAAGGCTCTCGGAACGGAGAGTGAAGATGAACAGTGCTGGGTCTGCCTTGACCAGTTTAAAAAGCTGGATGAATGGGCCGATGAAGCGGTAAAAGCTCTTGAAGGGCTTGAATATTCTACCTTTCTTGTTGGTACAAAGGTCAGTGGACTTCTGAGTGAAAACGAGGAAATGCTCTGGGCTGAGGCAGGAACTGCATACGCCGAGCAGCTTAAGACCGAACTTAATAGGGAAGTTGGCAAACGGATAGCTGAAAAGGTCCAGAAAGATGTGGATTTCGAAAATCCTGATATTACAATTACTCTTGACCTAGCAAAAAACAAGTTTGATCTCCAGCTTCGCTCGGTATATATCCTGGGACGCTACCGAAAACTTATCAGGGGAATTCCCCAGACACGCTGGCCTTGTAGAAAATGCAAGGGTAAAGGATGTGAGCGCTGTAATTTTACAGGGAAACAGTATCAGGAATCAGTAGACGAGCTTATAAAAGGGCCTGTAATTGAAGCCTTCCAGGCCATTGATACGGCCTTTCACGGCTCGGGCAGGGAAGATATCGATGCTCTTATGATGGGAAGCGGCAGGCCTTTTGTAGTAGAAGCAAAGTCCCCTGTAAAGCGAAGCACAGACCTTGAAAAACTTATGCAGAACATTAACGAGAAAGCTGCCGGAAAAGTTGAGGTAAGAGAGTTATCTTTCGTCGGAAAGGATATGATTGAGACTTTGAAAAGCTCAA